>NZ_CAIKKU010000038.1 GCF_903828115.1 uncultured Thiodictyon sp.
ACTGATGATCAGTTCTGATCGCACCCGGAGCCTGCCCCGGGCACCCAACCGCAACGATGATCGAGACCGGTACCGCAGGCGCGCGTACACCCCGGCCGCGAAACCTCAATCGACCATGGTATCTGGTTCGTCGGCGTGCGATTCTGTCAATCGCCTCGAGTCCACCCCACCCCGGTCCTGCAACACCCTCCCGGAAGCAGCTACAGATGACGGCATCCCCGACCAAACTCCTCATCGGCCGCGACCGCGACTGCGACATCGCCCTGGCCCATGAGAGCGTCAGTGCCCGCCATGCGGAGTTGACCTTTCTGCCCGCGGGCAAGCTCCTGCTCACGGACCGCAAGAGCCGCAACGGCACCTTCCGGCTACTGCCCGATGGGCGCGAGCAGCGCGTCCACCAGGAACTGGTCTCGCCCCTGGACCGGGTGCGCCTGGGCGAGGTGGCCCTGACGGTACGCGAGATCCTGGAGGCGGCGCGGCTCAGGTACCCCGGCTTCGCACCGCCCCAGCCGGCGGCGACCCCCGCACCGCCGACCCCGCCCGTCCAAGGCCGCCGCCTGGAGCGCTGCGACTGCGGCGCGGTCAAGACCGTCGGCCAGCCCTGCCCGGAGTGCGCACGATGAAGGCCCTGTGGGACCTGCCCAAGCGGCTCCCGATCCTCGGCCTCTCGCTCCTGGCCGGCGTTCTCTTTATCGCCGTACTGAGCTGGGTCCTGAAACCCGGCAGCGGCGCCGCGGTGGTGATCCTGGACTTTAACGAGGTCATGGCGCCGAACTCACCCTTCGTCTATCCCTTCATGGTGCAGAACCTCATGCACCTGCTGTTCTTCGTCGGTCTGGGGGAGGTCTACTGCCGCTGGCGCGTCGCCGAGCGCGAACACGCCATCAACGGCGAGGCCCTGCTGCCGGAGGACTATCGCGTCATCCTCCAGGACCACGACCTGCCCGCCATCCGCGCCCGGGTTGCCGACCGTTACGACGCGGAGCACGGCTTTCTGCCGAGCCTGATCGATCTCTGCATCCTCCAGTTTCGGGCCAGCCGCTCGGTGGATCAGACCGTCAGCGTCATGAACAGCAGCCTGGAGTTGATCGACCACCGGCCCGACTTGCGCTACGCCATGCTGCGCTATCTGGTGTGGGTCATCCCCACCATCGGCTTCATCGGCACCGTCATCGGCATCGCGCTCGCCATGGGCATGATTGTCCCCGCCGCCAAGGACCAGCCCTTGGGCGCGATCGCCCAGGCCCTGGGCATCGCCTTCAATACCACCCTGGTGGCCCTGGTCGAGAGCGCCATCCTGGTGCTGCTGATGAACCTGGTCCAGGCGCGGGAGGAATCCGCGCTCAACCGGGCCGTCATTATACCCTTACCAACCTGATCAACCGGCTGTATGCGGGTGGGCGCTAGTCACGCGTCAACAACAAGTTGAATGCGAAAACAATCGTTGTCGTTGTCGTTGTCGTAATCGGAAAAGCGATGCAATAACCACGAATACGGCAACGACAACGACAACGACCACGTACAATAACCCGCGGACCTGAACCGAAAGAGAAACGGCGCCATGGACCCGACCCCCGACGCACCCTGCCCCCACTGCTTCGCGCCCGACCCCGGCCACCCCTGCCGCCACTGCGGCTGGCAACGGGGCCTGGACAATCAGGCCCCCGGCCTGCCCCTGGGCACCCGGCTCCACGGCACCTACCGCATTGGCCGTGTGCTGGGCCACGGCGGCTTCGGCATCACCTATCTCGCCTGGGACGAGAACCTGGAACTGCGGCTCGCCATCAAGGAATACCTGCCCCTGCACCTGGCCGGCCGCGACGGCGACCGGGCCACCCTCAGCGTGCGCCCCGGCGAGGCGCGCGAACAGTTCGACCACGGCCTGACCGGCTTCCTCAACGAGGCCCGCGCACTCGCCCGTTTCGACCAGCACCCGGGCATCGTCGGCGTCAAGGGGTACTTGCGCGCCCACGGCACCGGCTACATGGTCATGGAGTATGTCCCGGGCATCACGCTCAAGACCTATCTGGAGCGCCGCGGCGGGCGCATCCCCTTCGCCGACGCCTTGGCACTCCTGATGCCGGTGATGGACGCCCTGCGCGCCGTGCACCAGGTGGACCTGCTGCATCGCGACATCGCCCCGGACAACATCTACATCACCACCGGCGGCCAGGTGAAGCTCTTGGACTTCGGCGCCGCCCGTCAGGCCCTGCGCGATCAGAGCCAGTCCTTGTCGATGATCTTCAAGCCCGGATACGCCCCCTGGGAGCAGTGCCACAAGGGCGGCCGCCAAGGCCCCTGGACCGATTGCTACGCGCTCGCCGCCACGCTGTACCACGCCATTACCGGCCAGCGCCCGCCGGAATCGCCTGACCGCATGGAGCAGGACGAGTTGGTCGCGCCCTCCCGGCTCGGCATCGCCTTGCCGGCCGCCGCCGAGGCCGTGCTGATGCAGGCGCTCGCGGTCAAGGCCAAGGACCGCATCCAGGATATGGTGAGCTTGCAGTGGGGGTTGCAGCAACAGGCCGTCGTGCCGCCGCCACTGGCGGTGCAGCCGACACCAGCGCCATCCGCGCCGACGCCAGCCAAGCCCCCGGCGGCGCCCGATCTGACCCCGGGGGATGCACCAGGCGCCACGCACGCAGTCAAGCGACGCGCCAGTCCCTGGATCGTGCCCCTGTCCATCGTCGTCGTGATCGGCGGGCTTGCTGGTTCGGCACTCTACCAGGAGTGGAAGGAGCGCGACCGTCGCGACCGTTCCGCCTTCGATCGTGCCGTGGACCAACAGACCGCCGCCGCCTATCAGGACTATCTCGACCAGTGTGCGATCAACGGCTGCGCCCGGCGGATCGAGGCCGAACGGCGGCTGGCGCAGCGGCTGGCCGCCGACGGACAGGCCGAGCAGAACGCTCGGGCGGCAGCGGCGGCACAGGAAGCCGCGCGGGCGGCAGAGGCCGAGCGCGCGGCGGAGGCCGCCCGCGCGGAGCAGGCGGCCAAGGCAAAACGCGCGGCCGACGCGGCCCGAGCGGCCGAGGAGGCCCGCCTGGCCCAGGAGCGCGCCGCGCAAGAGGCGGCACGGTCTGACAAGACGCCCATTCCCGCCATGGTCGCCATCCCCGCCGGCAGTTTCTCCATGGGCTGCCAACCGGGCGAGAAGGAATGCGACGACGACGAGAAACCCACCCATCGCGTCCAGGTAGCCGCTTTCGAGTTGGGCCAGACCGAGGTCACCTTCAACCAGTGGGACGCCTGTGTCACCGACGGCGGCTGCACCCAGAAACCCGCCGACCAGGGTTGGGGCCGCGGTAAGCGCCCGGTGATCAACGTCTCCTGGGACGATGCCCAACAGTATCTGACCTGGCTCGGCCGCAAGACCGGCCAGACCTGGCGTCTGCCCACCGAGGCCGAATGGGAATATGCCGCTCGCGCCGGGACCAGCACTGCCTTCAGCACCGGCAACTGCATAACGACCGCGCAGGCCAACTATGACGGCAATTACGACTATGCCGACTGCGGCGCGAAGACGGGAAAGTACCTTCAGAAGACCCAGCCCGTCGGCAGCTACCCCGCCAACCGGTGGGGTCTGTACGATATGCATGGCAACGCCTGGGAATGGGTCCAAGACTGTTATCATGACAGCTACACCGATGCACCGAAGGACGGGGCAGAGTGGCGTGATTCTTGCCATGAAAGTGGGCAGCGCGTCCTGCGCGGCGGGTCTTGGTCCGACCTCCCCAGGCCCGTGCGCTCGGCCTACCGCCTCGGGTACTTCACCGGCCTCCGGAACTACGTCCTCGGTTTCCGCGTGGCCAGGACGCTTACCCCTTGATCCTTTACCCCTTTACCCCTTTATCTCTTGGGGGGTCAGTTCGTAGGGTGGACGAGCGAGAGCGAAATCCACTGCCGCCCATACCGCCGTCGGCGGGCTTGTCGGTGGACTGCGCTGCGCTTGTCCACCCTACGACTTGCCTTCGCTCCGCGGCAGCCCGTAGGGTGGACGAGCGAGAGCGAAGTCCACCGGGTCCGGCACCGCCGTTGGTGGACTGCGCCGGGAGCGGCAGAGGGGCACCGGCGTTGCTACAAGGCCCGCCGTAGTGCGGCGAGGTCATCAACACTGAGCCCGGTGATCGCGGCGATGGCCGCGTCGTCCAGGCCGGTACCGCGGATCAGATTGACTGCCGTCAGGCGCAACGCCTCCGTCCGGCCTGCCTCCCGGCCTTCCTCCCGCGCATCCTTCAGCAGGCTGACCTCGTCGTGAAGCGCGCGCTCGCGCACGAACGCGAGGCGCCGCGCCTCGGCGTCGGCGCTCAGGGTCCTGAGCTTGTCCAGCGCGGCGCGCACCGGTGGGTCTGCGGTCCGGGACATGGTCTCGTCCTCCTGCCAGTGTTCAAAGAGCGTGATCCAGGCGCCGAGTGCGCCCCCTGTTTGTTGGAGCCGGTCGGCCTTGCGCAGTTCGATCAGGTGGACTGCGCTGCGCGCCAGTTGGACTCGTCTCGGACGCAACCCCGTCTACCGCGCGGCTGCCTTGTTCTTGCGTGCGCTCTACCGCATGATAAAGCGCACGTTCACACCTGAGCCGGCGAGGCAACCATGACGAGCATCAGCGCCAATGACCTGAAAGTAAAAGGCATCGCGGCGATCGAGGCGGCCCTGGCGGGGCAGTCCGAGGCACTGGTCTCGGTGCGGGGCAAGGACCGGTTCGTGGTGATGGACCTGTCCCACTACCAGTATCTGCGCGAGTGTGAGTTGGAGGCGGCACTCGCGCAGGCGCGGGCGGACCTGGCCGCCGGGCGTTGCGTCGCCGAGTCGGCGGACGCCCACCTGGACCGGATCGAGGCGGCGCTCGACGCCGAGCCGACGCGCGCTCCGAGTGGGCGGGGATGACCTATGCGCTCGTCTTCACACCAGGGTATGAGCGTGTCGAGAAGCGATTTCTGCGGCGTCACCCGGAGCTTCGCCGACTGTATCGCAAGACCTTGCGGCTGTTGGAGGCCGATCCCTTCCATCCCTCGTTGCGGCTGCACCCGTTACAGGGCAGGCTCGCCGGGCTGCACTCGGCCTCGATCAATCTCTCTTACCGCATCACGTTGGAACTGCTGATCGAGAACGGGCAAATCCTGCCCATCAATGTCGGCGATCATGATGCGGTGTACTGATGTTGCTACAAGGCCCGCCGCAGCGCGGCGAGGTCATCGACGCCGAGCCCGGTGATCGCGGCGATGGCCGCGTCGTCCAGGCCGGTACCGCGGATCAGATTGATGGCCGTCAGGCGCAACGTCTCGGTCCGGCCTGCCTCCATGCCTGCCTCCATGCCTGCCTCCCGGCCCTCTTCCCAGCCTTCCTCCCGCGCATCCTTCAGCAGGCTGACCTCGTCATGTAGCGCGCGCTCTCTCACGAAGGCAAGGCGCCGCGCCTCGGCGTCGGCACTCAGGGTCCTGAGCTTGTCCAGCGCGGCGCGCACCGGTGGGTCTGCGATCCGGGACATGGTTTCCTCCTCCTGCCAGTGTTCAAAGAGCGTAATCCAGGCGCCGAGTGCGCCCGCTGTGGATTGGAGCCGGTCGGCCTTGCGCAGTTCGATCAGGTTGAGCTGCAGTTCCTGACCCAGGGTCACCGCCGGACGCTCGGCATCGCGCATCTCGAAACACCAGCACGCCTGATCCTGATGCGCCGGCTCCTGAAACAGATCGAAGTCGAGCAGATGGATGCCGATCGCCGGTTTGAGTCTCCCGTAATCGTCCCCCGCGACCAGTTGCCCACTGATCAGCCGGGCCAGGTAGTAGGTGCTGCGCGCGCTCCAGGCGCGATAGCGGCGCACCTGCATCTCGATATTATACTGGCCGCCGGCGGCATCTTCGCCCAACAGGTCCAGGATGATGTATTTGCCGTGCAGTTCCGCGGCCTCGATCGCCGGGTTCCTGACCTCGATGTGCGTGATCGGCGCCGCGTGGCGGCGCACGGCGTTGATCAGCGCCACCAGCAAGGCCGGGGCGTCGGCGAACAGGCGCTTGAACACATAGTCGTTCTTGGGGTCGAGCAGGTCGCTCATCGCAACGGTTCCGGCGGCGTGGGTCGGCGGTCGAGCATAGCACCGGCCGGGCTTCTGAAGGAGTCCGGCACCGCCGTTGCCGTCGGTGGACTGCGCTGCGCTTCTCCACCCTACGACCGCCCCACGGCTCGCGACTCGCCGGCCGCGGCTGGACCTGGGCTACAATAACCCGCGGACCTGAACCGAAAAGAGGAAGGCGCGATGGACCCGACCCCCGACGCACTCTGCCCCGGCTGTTGCACCGACCCTGGCGGCACGCACCCCTGCCCCCACCGCGGCTACGAGGCGGCCCAACGCGCCCGAATACTGACCCTGCTCCTGGCCGCCCTGTGGGGACCGGCCATGGCGACGGATGACCCGAGCGTCGCGAGCGACTACCAGGCGGTCGTGGGCCATGCGCCCGCAGCGGGTGATCAGCCGATGGTGAACCCCGCCCCGACCGACCCCGGGGCGCCCGCACCTGCATCTGTCCCGGTCATGCCCGCACCCGCGACGGTGGCTGCGCCGCTCGTCGAGGCCCCGCCCCCGCGGCGCCAGGGGTCCCTCGACCTGAGGGTCCAGCCCGTCCCGCCGTCGACCGCGGTACCTGCACCCGAGCCCCTGAGCGAGCCCGCGTCCGACCCGGTGCCGCCGCCCCTCGGCCAGGTCCCAGAACCCGTCTCCGGACCCGGCTCCGCGGCCATCCTCGCCGCCTGCTGGACACCGGAGCAACTCAGCGGCCGCCCCGGCGAGCGCAAGATCAAGCAGCGGCTGCCCGCCGATCACAGCCCCCCCGCCCGGCTCGCCCCGCACCATCCCGCTCCGCCCCTGGGGGACGCCTTCGCCCGCTCCCTGCGCTCGGTGACACCCGTCAACGGCCGCAAGCTCATCGCCCTCACCTTCGACCTGTGCGAACAGTCGAACGAGGTCACCGGCTATGACGGCGAGTTGGTCGACACCCTGCGCGCGGCAAACGCCAAGGCCACCTTCTACGCCGGCGGCAAGTGGATGCGTTCCCACCCCGAGCGTACTCAACAATTGATGGTGGATCCCCTGTTCGAGCTCGGTAACCACGCCTGGACCCACGGCAACCTGCGCGTCCTCGACGGCCGGGAAATGGAGGATCAGATCCACTGGACCCAGGCCCAATACGAACTGCTGCGCGAGGACCTGCTGGCGCGCCCCTGCGCCCAGCCCCATGCCGCCACGGGGCACGACGAGATCCCCGTTCTGCCCCAGACCTTCCGCTACCCCTATGGCACCTGTAATGCCGCCTCACTCGCGGCCGTGGCCGCCGCCGGGCTCTATCCGGTGCAATGGAGCATCGTCACCGGCGACCCCGCCGCGGGCCAGTCCGCCGCGCAGATCGTCCGGGGGGTCCTGGCGAGCCTCAAGCCCGGGACCATCGTCGTCGCCCACGGCAATGGCCGCGGCTGGCACACCGCGGAGGCCATGAAGACCCTGATCCCGGCGATCCGCAAGCGCGGTTACGACCTCGTCACCGTCAGCGAGCTGATCGCCGCCGGGACCCCGCACCTGGTCGAGGAATGCTATGAGGTGAACCCCGGCGACAATCACCGCTATGACAAGCTTTTCGGCAAGGGGACGGAATGACCCGCCGGGCAGAGGAATCCGTCAGGGTGGTGGACTGCGTTGCGCTAGTCCACCCGACGGGGCTGCTCGGCAGCCTGTTCGCCTGCGCCTTGCTGGTCGCGGGTCCGGTTGCCGCCGGCGGGCGCACGGACATGGACGCCGCGACCGTGCGCGTGGTCTGCCTGGCCGCCGGCGGCGATACGGCCAAGAGCGGCAGCGGGTCGGGGTTCGTCGTCGGTAGCGGGGGCAGCGCCTATGTCGCGACCAATTGGCATGTGGTGGACTGCACCGCCACCGGCGGCCGGGTCGCCGTGCTGCTCGGCCAAGGCGCCGCGAACATCGTCGAGGCCCGGGTCCAGGCCCACGACGCCGACCGCGACCTGGCGGTGCTCCAGACGCAGCGCCCGCTCGGGCGCCCGGCGGTGCGCTTCGCCGCCGTCGCCACCGTGGCCAAGCTGGACCCGGTGCGGGCCTTCGGCTTTCCGGGTGCCGCCGACGACTCCGCGGGTGCCGACCCGTTCGACCCCAGCGCCAACCCGGGCGTGGTCACGCGGATCTATCCCAAACCGTCGGCGGCCGGCGTGGCCCAACTGATTCAGCACAGTGCCGGGATCAATCCGGGCAACTCCGGCGGCCCCCTGTTCGATGAGTACGGCCGCGTGATCGGCATCAACACCCAGAAATCGCTCGCGGCCGTGATGACCGTCGGTGCCGACGGCAAGCCTGAGATCAGCCGGGTCCCCTTGGGGGAGGGAATCGGCTGGGCGGTTGCGGCCGACGAGTTGTTCCCGCTGCTGGAGCGGCTCGGGGTCCCCTACCAGGCGAGTCGCGGCCGGGTGGGCACGCTGGGCGGCATCTGGCACCGTGAGCCGCTGTTGGTGTCCGCGCTGGTGCTCTTGCTGCTGCTGGCGGGCAGCGCGCTGGCGTTGGCGGCCAGCCCGCGCGGACGCGCGGTCGTGCGCGACGGTGTGACCCGGGCCCTGTCGCGCCCATTGCGCCCGGCCGCGGCCCCCCGCGCGG
>NZ_CAIKKU010000039.1 GCF_903828115.1 uncultured Thiodictyon sp.
CAGGGCTGGAAGCCCTGACTACGCCGCCCCGCACGCTGGCCATCGAGCTAGCGGCCGAGAGGACTTTCATGTTCCGGGGTGGCGCGGGTGCCATGACCGTTAGCCAAGCGCCCGCGAAGCCATCCGAGCCCGGCATCGGGCCTTGAGCATCGTTCCGACCGCCCCGGGCCGGAGTCCAAGGCTTCAGCCTTGGATGTACAAGACCAAGGCTGAAGCCTTGGACTCCAGAAGGCGGCCACCGGCCGGAACAATGATCGAGGCCCGGCATCCCGGCTGATCCTGGTTGAAACTATCCGATCGCCGAACGCCGACAAGTTCCGCAAGCAGCACGGCCACGTTATCCGCTTGTCGTGTATTATTGTCCGATTCCTCTGCGAACGCTGATGCGGTCGCCGCGACAGGAGCATCGTCCATGAACCTGACCATTGCTCCGGAGTGCTGTATCCATGCCTGAGCGCCTGCGCAGGGTTGTCGGCATCCTGCTGATTCTCAGCGCCATCGGGGTCGCGGCCTGGCAGTCGCTGCTGGTCTCCTGCGCATCCCCCACCGCGGCCGACAGCGCGCGTGCCCTTGTCGTTGCCCCGGGCTAACGGAGCCACGCCATGCCGCGCCTGTTGCTGCTCGCTGCTGCCGCCCTGATCACCGCCGCCCTGTTGAGGCTGCTGTGGAAACGGGTACGCAACCACGGATGGGGACACCGCTTCGGCGCCACCCAGCCGTCATCCGTCGCGGGACTGCTGCTGTTCCTGGTGCCGCTCCCGATTCCGGTTGCCGCCGCGGTATCATTGGCGCGGGGACAACTGGCGCCGTTCCTCGGCAACGCCATCGGCTACGCCCTGTTCTTGGGCGGCGCACTGCTGGTGCGGCGCGGACTGTTGCGCACCGGGGGGCTCGCCGGCGGGCAGTGGCCGGTCAAGACGCTGGGCAGCGTACTCATCGGTCTCGCCACCGGCACGACCGCCTGGCTCGGGGTCAGTCACCCCCCCGCCATTGCCGCCGCCTTCGCGCTCGTCGCCCTGCTCGGCTGCTATCTCACCTACGGCTTCGACCTGCACACCGGCAGAGACCTGCACACCGGCGTCGGCGAACAGGCGCTGACCATGCTGGCACAAGCCGATCGTTCGATCGCCGCCATCGAGCAGGCGAGCCGCGACATCCATCAGCCCGAGTTGGGCGCGCGGCTGCGGCGCATCATCGGACTTGCGAGGGCGATCCTCGACCGACTGGAGGAGGACCCGCGTGATCTGCGCCGGGCGCGCAAATTCCTCAACGTCTACCTCGACGGGGTCCAGAACGTCGTCGAGGACTATGCGAAAACCCACAATCGAATCATCGCGCCGGAGCTCGATGAACGCTTTCGCCACGCGCTGATCACGGTCGAGGACGTCTTCCGGGAGCAGCAGCAGACGCTGTTGGAAAGCGACGTGGAGCAACTGGACGTAAAAATCGAGGTACTGACCCAACAGCTCAAACGCGAAGGGATCATCTGATGGACCAGACGCGGCTGACGGCCAAGCCCTTGTCACCGCGCCGGCGGCGCACGCGCCGGCTCAGCCGGCGGGGCTGGTGGTCAGCGCCGCTGTACTCCTGCAACTAAGGCGTGAACCCCAGTGCTGCGCGTAAGGTAACGGCGTCGGTGATGAACCGCACGGTCGTGATGATCCCACCCTGCGCCTGGATCAGCGTCACCTTGGCCGGCTCGCGCGGCAGCATGGCCGTTTCTGCGGCACTGTGCCCCAACAGCATCGGGTAGGGCCGCTTGCGCATCTTCGGCAGCGCGATGACCGTGGTGATGATCCCTGGCATGGCGCTGAGGTCGGCCACGTAGCGTACTTGCGCGCTCGCCAGTGTGGCGGTGGTCTGGCCCTCGAGGGCGGTCTCGGCCAGCGCCGCGGGGGCACGTTCGGCGACGAAGATCAGATAGCGCGTGTCGGCGGTGATGGCCTGAGGCGCATCGTGCTGGTCCTTCAGCGTCAGGGCGGGCAGTGGGGAACCAACCTGCAGCGGGGCGGCGGCGAGCAGTCCGCAGCACAGGAGGAGGGAGACGAGCACGGCGGTTTTCATGGGTCTATCCTACGCCATAACGGACCCGCCTGCCGCCGTTGCGAGGGCCTGCGCGGGGGAGACCCAACACTGGACGGGGTAAAACAATCGCCTGGCTCAGCCCGGTTGCCATTGCTACCATCGATGCCGCACTCACCCGCTCGCAGCGCAACATGAACCTGCTGATTACCCGCATGCTGGATGATCTTTACTGGGTTATGTCGTATTCACGCTGGCAGGACGAGCGATACTGGCCCGCCTTCAGTTCGGCACTGAAACGCGAACACCCGAGCCTGACCGACGACGATCTGCTCAAGGCCAAGGAATTCAACCGCCGGCGCTACTACTTTCAGGGCATCGGCGGTTACGAGCCCGATGACGCGATAGCGCGCGGACTTGCACAAGTTAAACACAACACAATCGTTGTCGTTGTCGTAATCGGAGAAGCGATGCAATTTGCCGTGCGAGAGAATCCGGGGCGCGACGATACCCTCGATTACGACAACGACAACGACAACGACAACGACACGACAAGCATTCCCCTGATTAACTTGTTTAACTTATTAGTGAACCGTTCCTAAAAAGCGACGCAAACACCCACCTGCCCCGTCTCACCCGTATCTACCCGCACGACGCGCCCATCCACGACGCGCCCCTCGCGCCAGGCATAGGGCTTGGCGGCAGCGTCGGGGGGGCCGGCGGCGGGTAATACGAGGGCAAAGCTGATTGGTTGATCCACCACCATCCGGCGATCCGTCTCGAAATACGCGCCCGAACCACTGATGTTGCGGGTCATTGCGTCGCAGTCAGCCAGCAAGACCGGATAGCGCAACGCGTGGCGCACGGCGCAACGCCGGTTGTCGCTGGAAAGCGGAGTCTTAGCGGTGTTAGGTCTCATTGCTTGGCTCTCGGTAATTTATGGATTCAGTACGGTAGGCCCGACACCGCGCGGCAGTCTGTTCGCTGACCCACGCCGGACACTGGATCACCGCGCAGCGCCTTGAGATGCCACCCGTGCGATGGAAGCCGGCGGCTCGCGCCGGCTGGGAGAGTTCTTCTATGCATCAAGCTGAACAAAGGCTTAGTGGTCGATCCGGGGAGGATCGGCACGCCGAAATCTCATCCCCTGCCTACGGTCCCTAGCATGGGCGCCAGCCAGGCAAACCTGAAATCGTTATTTCCTACCGACACGATAGGAGATAGGCGCCGCCGCACCGGGACACGGCCGCGCCGAACGCTCGCCCGCGAGGTCGCCTGGGTTGAGTGCTTGTCGTGTGATCGCATCGCGGCAGCGGGGTAGGTCGCTCGATCACTGCTCCGATACAATGCACCGGCCGCAACTGCAACCCGCTCTACTCGTCACTGTCCAGCGCGTGACGCAACTGTCTCACCAATTGCTCTAACTCATCCGCCAGCCCCAGCGCTTGGCTGTTCGCATCCTGAGCTTCTCCGTGCAAGGCCGCCAACACGGACTCGGCCAACACCCGCACACGGCTCGCTCCAATATTTCCAGCGACGCCTTTGAGCGCATGGGCGACACCCTGAAGGGCCGCGGTATCTCCGTCTTGGGTCAACTGACGCAGACGCCCCGGATCGTCGGCATGATGTTCGAGGAACAGCGACAGCAGGCGCGCAGGGCGATCCGACCCTGCTCGGTGAACTTGGCCGCATTGCCGGCGAAGTTGAGCAGCGCCTGCCGCACGCGGGTCGGATCGCCGCGCAACCACAGCGGCACCGCATCGGTATCGATCTCAATCGTCAGTCCCTTGGCCTGGGCCGCCTCGGCGATCAGGGAGTCGACGTGTGCGAGGACCTCCTGCAAGGCGAAATCCGTCTCCTCGAGCTGCATGCGGCTGGCCTCGATCTTGGACAGGTCGAGGATGTCGTTGATGATCGACAGCAGGTGATAGCCCGCCGCGTTGATCTTGGTCAGGTGGTCGCGTTGCCCGTGCGTGAGCACCGACTGGCGCAGCAAATGGGTCAGCCCGATGATGGCGTTCATCGGCGTACGGATCTCGTGGCTCATGTTGGCCAGGAAGGCGCTCTTCGCCGCGTTGGCCTGATCGGCGCGCAGCCGCGCCTCGGTCGCCTCGGCGGTACGCGCCGCGACCCGCCGCTCCAGGTCGCTGTTGAGCATGCGAATACGTGCCTCACTCTCGCGCAGGGCGGCCAGCGCCTCCTCGGCCTGCGCGCGGGCCGCGAGGGCGTCCTGCATCTGATTGAGGAGGGCGAGCCGCGCCCGCTGCTGCTGTTGCAGCGCGGCGGCGTGGGCCTCGATCAGTGCCTGCTCGGCACGCTTGCGCTCGCGGGCGAAGGCCGGATTGACCGCGACGAAGGTGTTGCTCCGCGCATCGGCGATCGCCAGTCCCACTTGCGCCTGGTCGAAGGTCTCCGCCCAGAGCCGCAGCCGCGCCTGGGTCTGGCGTTGCTCCGTGACATCGACAAAGGTGGCGAGCAAGCCATCCTCGTCGGCCAGGCCCATGGGTACCGGCGCGCTGTCGAACAGCCGGCGAAAGCGTGCCGCGCTTTCGCGCAGATCGGCCGAGGTCGCGGCGAGCAGGTCCCGGGCGGCGGCGATCTCGGCGATTGCCGGGGCCCGCGCGTCCTCTGCCGCGGGATCGCGCGTCAACATCGCCACCGCCCGGCCAAGCCGCCGGCTGGCCGCCAGACCGCCGAACACGCCCGCCAGCGTGGCACCCAAGAGCCCCAGGCCCAAGGCGGTAACGGCCGCGAGCAGGGATGCCCGTTGCACCGCCCGCGGGATCTCCACCGTCACGGACCAGGGCGAGGCGGCCGAGCGGGACTGGAAGCGCCCGGCCGAGTCCACCTCGCGCGCCGCGTCGAAGCCCGGCGGTGCACGGCGGGCGATGACCTCGCCGCGACTGTCGCGCAGGCTCACCGCCCAGCCGTCGGGCAACACGAACTGGTCGAGGCGGGTCTGAAACTGGCGGGTTTCGATGGTGGTGAGCAGCACGAAGGCGGGCTTGCCGTCGCGCAGCACCGGCACGGCGATGGCGACCAGGGGTTCCTTCACCACGGGACCGATGAAGCTGTCGCCCACCGCCGGCTTGCCCGTCGCCACCGCGGCCGGCGCGGCGGCGTGGCCCTGGGGTCGGGGCAGCGGCGGTAAGGGGGTACCAAAGGGCAAGCGGGTACTGAACAGCATGCGCATCGGATCGCCGACATCGGCGAGGATCACATGGCTGCCGAAGCTCTCGCGGAAGCCCTGGGCCTCCCGGTAGAGATCGCCCCAGCGTGCCTGGTCGTCCAGCAGCGGCGAGAGGGCCAGCATGTTCAGGGCGGCAATGCGGGCCTCCAGGCGCTCTCCTGGAAGGTCCGGGCCAGCAATTCGTCCCGGTCGTAGCCCACGATCTCGCAGAGCTTGCGGTTGACGCGCAGCCAACTGCCGTCGAGCACCACCAGGGCGATGCCGACCGCGGCCTGCTCGAAGGTCGCCTCGAAACGGGTTTCGCCACGTGCCTGCGCGCGATGCAGGCGCTCGAAGAAGAACGCGAACAACGCGCCCATCACCAGGAACAACAGGATGGGCAAGGCCGCGGTTGGCGAATCCAGGGCAAAAGAGAAGCGCGGCGGCATGAAGACATACCAGACCAGCAGCGTGGCGATCGTCGTCCCCGCCAGACCGCCCCAGAGGCCGCCGATCCAGGCGCTCAAGTAGGCCGCCGGGAAAAACAGGAGCCAGGCATACGGGGCGATGTAGCCCCACAGCAGCCATTGCAGACCACAGGCGGCGAAGGGCAGCAGGATTTTACGTAGCGCAGCGAAGATCCGCTATCCGTGTCGCCGCTGCCGTTGAGATTCGCAGGGCAGAGTCAGATCCGGGTCGGGGACGACGGTCACGGGGCGGCCAGGCCAACGCCCGGCGTGCCTGCAAAACGGCCGATAAGAATAGTTAAATAAAGTGATTTACGGAAACAGTGGGCACTCAAGATAACGACCGATCGATATAGCTTCGCGCTGTTCGACTTCGGCGCCGCCCTGCGGTTGGGTTCCGGGTAGAATCGCAGGATCGAAGCCGAGTCGCTGCCGGTCTTAACCGATCGCGATTAGGCAACTTTGCGGGGCCAGCGATCCAAAGGTCCAGGCTTTGCCGGGGGATCGTTACTTGTTGTCCCCTCGGTGCAGGAGTGTTGACGCGGGGGTGGGGTTAGCGATGGCGCGGAGCCTTGATGCCTGAGGCGGCCGTGCCGATCGTCCACGCCAAACCCGCGAGCGCAGCCCCCAAGCGTGGTCAGGTTGGTGTCCCCTGTTTCCACTCGTAGTTTGGAGCACCATAATGACCAGCGCACAGCAACGTATCGGTGTCGTGGCGACAAGCGTGGTGGCCGCGCTGATCCTCATCGCCATCGCCTGGCTGAGCCGGGCGCCCCCCGCCCCTGAACCCCTGACGGTCGCCGTCTCCAACAGTCTTATCGGCGTACCGCTGTGGGTGGCCGAGCGGCAGGGGTTCTTCGCCGCCGAGGGCCTGACGGTGACCCTGCCGCGCCGGCCGACCGGCAAGCTCGCCCTTGAGGCCATGCTGCGCGGCGAGGCCGAGGTCGCCACGGTCGCCGAGACCCCGCTCGTGTTCGCCGCCCTCGCCGGGAAGCCGTTGCGTGTCATCGCCACCTATGCCGGCAGCGGTGAGCACGCCATCGTGGCCCGGGCCGACCGGGGC
>NZ_CAIKKU010000040.1 GCF_903828115.1 uncultured Thiodictyon sp.
CTTCCGTGCGTTTAGAGTCTCCCCGCAGCGCGTGGCGACTGCCCGAAAGCATACTTGAACCAGGATCAAAGTCAATTCCAAGCCCAGATAACGACAGAAAATAGGAGATTAGCGAAGATTTAAGCCGACAGTTACAAGCCCTAAGGTCGCCCAGGGTGATCATCAGTGCCATCGGGTCGAGCGGTGAGGGGTCGAAGCCAAGGCGCTCATAGAACCCCTTGGCGGCATCGTCGAGGGCCTGCACGAGCACGCCACGGATGCCGATGCTGTCCGCGGCGCCGACAATCCGCTGTCCGGCATCCTGCATCAGGGCCCGGCCGAGCCCATTTCCCTGCCAGGAACGATGGACGGCCAGACGGGCCAGCACGACCACGGGGATCGGATCGGGCATAGCGAACCCGGTGCAGTCATGTGTGGCGGCCAGCGGTTGCGGCGCGCCGAGCGTCACGCCGTCTCCCATGGCGGCACACTCTGCATGGTCTTGCGCAGTCGTTCATTGGGTTGCGGTGGGGCATCGAGCCGTGCCTGGAAGGCGGCGAAGGCCTCGGCGCCGACGCGCAGCAGGGCTTGGTCGAGCAGCGCATCCTCGGCGGCCCGGCGGGTGGCATCGAGGATGAACTCGGTGCGGTTCTTACCGCTGGCACGGGCGGCACGATCGATCAACTCGCGTTCCTCGGGTTTGATGCGCAGGTTGAGCGTCTGGCGCTTGGCGGCTGGTTCTTGGACTGTCGGCATGGTGTTTCCTCCCGGTTGATCCGATACTAGCAGTTGCGTAACGACATTGTCGCCACGGATACCTGAGACCAGCGGAAGCATGTCCCGCAAAGGCGATTTCCGAAAACTCGACCTCCGGTCTGTGGTCTGGGTTCAAAGTCATCCGGAGTTCACCTTAAGACCCGCCGCCGCTCGCCCCCCGGGCCGCGCCCGGTTATCCTGGCCCCCGTTCATCAGGGGCGGCGAACGGGGGATGGCAGGTGGCTGACCAAGGGCCGGACGTAATCGAGTGCACGGCGGCGCAGGGCTGGGACGGCATCGCCGCGGCCCTCGCCCGCGCCGCCGTGCGCGCCGGGGCCGCGCCCGGGGCGGGCGTGCTGGTGCGCCTGGGGGCGGGGGACTACCGGGGCACCACGCCGCTCGCGGTCCCGGCCGGCGTGACCCTGGCCGGGGACCCGGGGGCGCGCCTGATCTGGGCCGGGGCGGGGTCGGCCCTGACTCTGACGGGGGTGGCCGGGGCCGCGGTGGAGGGGCTCGCGATCGAGGTCGAGGCGGGGTTGCATCCGGAACCGGCGCCTGAGTGGGGCTATGAGGCCCTGATCCTGCTCGCGGACTGCACCGGGGTGGGGGTGACCGGCTGCACCCTGAGCGGTGGCGGGGATCACCGGCACGGTGTCGCGGTCCGTCGCTCCCGGGGGGTGCGGGTCGCGGACTGCCGGGTGTCGGGGTGCCGAAGCGGCATCATCTTCCACTCGTCCCGGGGCCGCGTCGAGGGCAACGACTGCTGTGCGAATCGGCGCATTGGCATCCGCCTTGCGCGCGACCAGAAGTCCGCGGGCGATCCGAGCCAGGTGGACCTGAGAGCCAACCGCTGTCACGACAACCAGCTGGGTGGCATCGTCTTTTTCTCCTCCCAGGGCCGCGCCGAGGGCAACGACTGCTGGGGGAATGGCTTACACGGCATCTGCGTTCACCACGACCAGAACTCCGCGGACCACCCGAGCAAGGCGAGCCTGACGGCCAACCGCTGCCACGACAACCAGATGGATGGGATCGGCTTTCTCTCCTCCCAGGGCCGCGCACAGGGCAACGACTGCTGGTCCAACGGCGGCTCCGGCATCGGCCTGCGGCGCGCCAGCGACTCCTTGCCCCCAAGCGAAGCCGACCTGAGCGACAACCACTGCGACCACAACCTGGAGTCCGGCATCGCCTTCCTGGCCGCGAACGGTCACTGCGAGGGCAATCGCTGCTGGGGCAACCGGGGCGGCAACGGGATCGCCGGGCAGCGTTGGGACGCCTGGAACTTCTTCCGCCCGGTGGCGGACTCCGCGGTCACGCAGGGCCGCCATGACACCGAACCGCCGGACCCGGCGGAGTCGGCGGCCCGGCGCCGCGGCAGGCGGCTGGACCTGGCCCTGGTGGAGGCCCTGGCCGCCGTGCCGGACGCGCCCGCCGGGGGCGGCGGAGACCCGGAGGCCCTGGCGGACTTTTTGATGAGCGGCTGCGCCGACTGCTTCACCCGCTTCTGGTTCGGCCCCCGACCCCCGGGACCGGCCGCCGCCGGGTCCGCGCCCGAAACCGGTCCGGCCGACGCGGTGCCCACGGGCGAGGCGGGGGCGACCGAGGCCCAGGTCTATCGGCTCGATCGGGTGCCCGAGCGGCCGGACGACCACCGGATCGAGTTGCGGCGGCTCTCCGCCCTGCCGCCGGGGCCCGCCGACGGGGCGGCGGACCTGCCGCGGACCGTCCCGGTCAGTCTGCCGCTGTCGCCCTTCTTCGCCGCCTTGGCCCGCGCCTGGCTCGCGGGGGAGGCCCCCTGCTGGTCGCTGGCCCTGGTCTGCGCGGACGCCGCCGCGCTGGAGTCGGAGCTGGCCAGGCTGCGCCGCACGGCACCGGAGCGCCTGCGCAGCCTGACCCGGATCGCGCGGCAGGCGGGGTCCGCCCCGGCCGCGAAGGTCCGGGACCGACCGCCGCGCCTGAGCCTGCTGGAACTGGACGCGACCGGCCGGACGGGTGAGGGTCTGCGCGCTCACCTGGAGCGGGCCATGCTCGCCCCCAGGCAGCCCTGGCCGCCGGCGGAGGAGGGCGGTGCGCTACGGCGTGGGCTGCGGTGGGTCGGCACCCTGGCGGGGGCACTGGTCCGGCCCCTCACCGGTCTGGGCGGGCCGCGCGGGACCGAGCAGTGGCGCGAGATCTGGTGGCTGCGGGCGGGCACGGCCCTGGTGCTCCTGGCGCTGGCCCTGGGGCTCGGCGCCCTGCTGGTCTGGACCCTGGCCGACCAGACCGGCGTCGATGCCTTGGGTATCCTGCTCGACGGCAAGGGACCGGCCGCGCCCGGACCTGGGCCAGCCCTCGCCGGGGCGCCGGAGCGGTTGGCGGCCCTGGCGGACGCCCTCTGGGCCGGCTGGCGTGGGCTCGACTGGGAGAAGCAGGCGGGCGGGTTCCTCATGCTCGTCCTCGCCCTCTGGGCCTGGGTGGAGACGCTCAACCGGTTCCTGCCCCGCGCACTGCGGCTGCGCTTTCCGGGCTCCGGGATGATCGCGGAGCAGGCCTGGGACGACCTGCTGGACCGCTTCGTCGGCCTGCCCCGGCGGCTGGTGGAGAGCCCCCTGGGCCGCCGCCTGGGTGCCTTCCTTGACCGTCTGGAGCAGGCCGCCGGCCGGCGCTGGCTGCGGCACCGGCTCTTCGGCGGCCCCTTGGGGCGCCCGGATCTGGCGCTCTTGGTGCTGCGCGGTCAGGGCGCCCTGGATGCGGCGGACCTGGACTGGTTGCGGGCACTCCCCGGCCTGCGGCGGCGCGGCCAGGGCCTCCTGGTGCTGACCCAGGTGGGCGACCTCTCCAGTCTGCCCGCGGCCTGGCTGTGCCAGGTCCTGGGCGAGGCCGCGGCGCCCGGTGCGGCCTCCCCCTGGGACCGCGCCCTGGTGGCGCAGGACACCGCCTCGGCGGCGATCTTCCCGCCCCCGGTCGTTGTTGTACACCCGGATGCGCCGCGGGAGTCCCCGGCGCCGGACGCCGGGCCGCCGGGCGGGGAGCGGGTGGCCTTGAACCAGTTGGCCGAGGTCCTGGGCTGCGCCGGTGACGACGCGGACCGCGAGACCTGGGCCAACGCCCTGGCGCACCCCGGCTGGACGCCACTGGACCTGCTCCCGGTCCTGGTGGTCGGCTCGACCCCGGCGGTGCAGTTGATCCTGACCCGCCAGGCGGTGAAAGACTGGCACCAGTACGGGACCGACTGGCTGCGGGAGGAGCGCCCCTACCGCGCCCTCTTCGACGGACCCGGGCACCAGGGCCGGTGCGACGACGACGCGGTCCGCGAGGTCTTTGCGCGCGCTGCGCCGGGCCCGGGCATCCTGACGGAACGCACCAGCGGACGGCCGCCCACCTGGGATCGGCTGATCGGTCAGTCCGGCCGGCGCGTCCAGGTGGCGGCGGCCCTGCGCGGCTGGATCGGCCCGGGGGCGACGGCCTATCTGGCGCGCCTGACGGGCAGCGGGGAACTCTATAACCTGCTGCGCTGCATCGAGTCCCTGACCGGCGAGCCGCTCGGGGCGCCGCTGTGGCGGGATTTGGACCTGGAGCGGTGCGGTTTCGCCCCCGCGGGTCCGGACGGACGCGGCGCCGGGCGGCCCGCGGCGCGCGGCCTGGAACTGCCGCTGCACCTGGAGGCGGCCCTCTATCTGCTCGCGGAGCGCCTGGCCTGGGGCGCCGCCGCCGCGGCCGCGGGCGTCGACCTGGCTGACAGCCTGGGCCTGACCCTGGATCTCGCCTGGCAGGCCCTGGGCGAGGCCCTGGACGCGCCGCCGCCGGCCGGGCTCTGGCCCGGACCGCGCGGTGAGGGGGTGGATGAGGCCGGGTTGCGGGCCGACGGCGCCCGGCTCTATTGCGCCTACCTTGGGGGGCTGGCGCGGCTGGAGCAGGCGCACCCGGGCGAGACCGCCGGGCGGGCGCGCCTCACCGACCTGCTCGCTGACCTGGCGGCGGCCCTGGAGGGCGGGCCTGCCCCGGCTACGGGCGCGGCGCCGGGCGTGCGTGCCGGGTTCCTCGCCGAGTGCCGGATCATGGCGGAGGTGCTGAGGACCCTGGAGCGTGCCCCCGCCGCCGCCCTCCTGGAGCAGCGCCTGCGCCAGGACTGGTCACGGCTGCCCGCGTCCGTCAAGGACCTGCTGCGCACCCGCTGCCTGGACCCCGGCGGCCGGGTCCTGTCCGCCCTGGCCGCGGCGCCGGATGAGGCGGCGGTGCTCGCCATCGCCCGGCGCTATGCCCAGCGGCCCGACCTGGTGGTGGTGGCCCTCGCCGCCCTGGCGCTGCGGCACCGCCGCCGGGCGCTGGAGCCAGGTGCCCCGCCGACGCCGGCCCCGGACCTGGCGGCCATCGGGCGCCAACTCATCCGGCTGCACCGCCGCCTGGTCCCGGCCGCGCCGGACCCCGCGCCCGTCCCGCCGGACCCGCTGCCGCCCCTCATCCCGCCGCCCGGACCCGAACCCGCGGACAACCCCCTGGCCGCCGCCCTGATGGCGGACCCGGGGTTCATCGACCGCCTGGGGGCCGTGCTGGCGGTCGGCGAGGCGGCGCGGCGTTCGGTACGGGAGCGGGTGGACGCCATGGGCCGGATCGACCTGGAGGGGCTGGCCCTGGGGCCGCACCTGCCGGCGACCCGCATCATGGACGAGATCCGGTTGCGGGCGGGAGCGGGTGCCGCCGGGTGACAGGCGCGGGGGGCATGACGTTTTCCGCCCCGTCAAAGCTGTAGGCCGAGTCAGACGGCAAATAGAAACACCAAATCCACCCGCCGAGCCATTGACGACCATGCACATCCACCAACTGACCCTAACCAACTTCAAGTGCTTCGAGCAGCAAACCTTCGACCTGCATCCGCAGTTCACGCTGTTCGTCGGCGACAACGGCTCCGGCAAGACCAGCATCCTGGATGGGCTCGCCGTCGCGGCGGGTAGTTGGCTGCTCGGCGTCGATGGCCGGGTCAGTCGCCCGATCCGTCGGCATGAGGTCAGGGTCAGTGCGCGACCTGCCGGGATCGGCACTGAGGTGCGCGCCGACGGAAATGACATCGCGCGTGGTGCCGGGTATTCGTGGGAAGAGAATTTCCCTTGTGCCGTCTGGGCCGGCGGTTCCGTGCTGGGCCAGGCATTGAGTTGGCGACGCACATTGAATGGGTGGCCGGGCAGGACCAGCTATCGCGAAGCCAAGGCCCTGAGTGATCTTGCTCAAGGGCTCACCAGGGAGGCCAAGCAGCGCGATGTCCTGTTGCCGCTGATCGCTCATTATGGCATCTGTCGGCTGTGCGATATGCCGCGCGATCAGGCGCGCGTGCTCGATGCCGATCCGTTGACCGATAAGTCGGCGATGTCACGGCTGGCCGGTTATGACCTGAGTATCGACCAGCGTTTGAGCGCCATGAGTTTCGTCCGGTGGATCGCCCGGCAGTCCTGGATCGCCTTCCAGCAGGGCGGGAAGGCAAGCGATGCCTATGTTGCAGTGCAGCGTGCGGTCTCATCCTGTATCGCCGGTGCATCCGGGCTGCATTTCGATCCGCTGATCGGCGAGGTCGTCATCGACTTCGGTGGGGGCGGAATGCAGCCGTTCAATAACTTGAGCGACGGTCAACGCTCGATGCTCGCGATGGTCGGCGACCTCGCCACCAAGGCGGCAATGCTGAACCCGCACCTGGGCGCCGCGGCGCTCGCGCAGACGCCGGGCATCGTACTGATCGACGAACTGGACCTGCATCTGCACCCGAAATGGCAGCGTCGCGTCGCCGCCGATTTGAAGCGGACCTTCCCGTCGCTGCAATTCGTCTGCACGACCCATTCACCGCAGATCATCGGTGAGTTGAGCCGCGAGGAGGTGCGGCTGCTGCGCGATGGATACCCCCAATTGCCCACGGTCGCCCGCGGTGCCGATTCCAACTGGATACTGGACCACGTCATGGAAGGCGCCGCCTCAGAGACAACGCAGGCGCGCCATCTCAAGGAGTGTGTTGAGGATGCCCTGGACCAGGCCGACTTGATTATGGCCCGTGAGTGCATCGAAGAACTGCGTTTGCTGATCGATGGCGATACCTCTTCGCTGGTGGAACTGGAGAGCTATCTGGACCGGCTTGAGCGGCTGGCAGAGGTCCCCGAAGGCGATGGGGCCGACCGTTGAGGACCATCGTAAAGCGCCCGCAGCCCGACGCGTTGACCCGATGGCGCCAGGCGCGGTTGGCAGCCAATAAGCCGGCGGGTATGGATTGCAGCTACGCGGAGTTGCGGCGCGACACGGCCGCTATCACTGCCGTCGAGGACGCCTTGTTCGCGGAACAGGGTGGTATCTGTGCCTATACCGGCCATCGGTTGTGGCTGAACGACGAGGGTGGGGGTTGTCGCAGAAGGGTTGGATTCCATTGCGAGCACCTCAAGTCCCAGGAGCGCTGCCGTGATCTCGACGGTGCAGTCTACGGTGAAGACGCCGACTATCGCAATCTTGTTGCGTGCTGGCCGCCGGCGAACTGCCGATACGAGTTGCCTTATGGGGCCAGGGCCAAGGGGTCTTGGCCGCGCGCCGCCGACGATCAGTTGTTCGTCTCGCCGCTGACCGCGGGCTGTTCCGAGCGCTTCAGATTCAGCCGATTCGGCAGGATCTCCCCTGCCAACGCAGATGATACCGCCGCCTTGGAGACGATCAAACGGCTTTGTTTGGACAACGGCGCGCTGACCGCCCTTCGGCGTGCAGAGATACAAGGCAAGCTGAAAGGAATCAGACGGGCAGAGGCAAAGCGCCTGTTGCAACAACTGCGTGCAGACGGGGCTCGGCTGGACGCGGGTCAGGACACCCAACTCACTCCTTTCTGCTTCGCCGTCGAACAGGCTCTGGAGCGGGAGGTCCGCAAGTTGGAAGGGATTCGCGATATGATTCGTAACCGGTCACGTAGCGACAAGGGCTGACCTGCCTCCGGGATATGGGGCGCCGAGTGACGGCTCGGCGCGCGCGCTGAGGCAGCGCGCTTTGTCGGGGGGGCTGGGTTTCAGGCTTGGATGGGCGCACCGTGCTGTGCCCATCGATCGAGGATGCAGCCGGCCCCGGTCGGTTGTGATCGCACCCGCCCTGATCCGGCCCTTTCCTCGTCGCGAAGTCAGGTTACAATCCTCAGGATAACCATTGCGGAGGGCCAATCCTCGTGATCACGACACTACGCCGTCAGGGCCGGGGGCAGGTCCTGCCCATCGACCAGGCGACCATGGACGCCATGGGCATCGACCAGGACACGCCGCTGCAAGTCACCGTCACGGGCAACACCCTGGTGGTCACGCCGGTTCCGATGGGCGTGCCCAAGGCGCAACTGAAGAGGTCGCTGGCCAAGATGCGCGAGCGCTACGGCCAGACCCTGCGCAATCTGGCCGCGGGTCCCGGGGACGAGTGAGCGCACCGCTCTTTCTCTCGCTGCGCAACGTCCTCGACCTGCACGCGGACAGCATCGCCACGGAAGGGGGCTTCCCCGGGACGCGCGACCCCGGCCTGCTGGAATCCGCGGTGATGATGCCGTCATCGCGTGGCTGAAGGGGCAGACGCGCCCGCGGGCTCCGACCTCTTCAGACCCAGGACTGTAGGGACCTACGCGCAGTGCCCAGGGCGGCCCCCGCTGCTGGTAAGATCCCGCCTCCCCAACCCGCCCGCCCCACGCCCATGAGCCCAACCGAAGCCCCCGCCGCGGACCCCCAATCCAACCGGCCCGCGGACCCGGACCCCTTCCTGTTCGACCAGGAGGGCCTGGAGGCCCTGGCCCCGGCCGAACTGGTCCGTGCCGGGCTGCGCCACTTCAAGGAGACCCGGGTGGTGGCGGTCGACCGCGATGGGGCCTGCCTCTGGGCCACGGTGGAGGACGCGGGGACCGAGGAGCAGGTGGCCCTGGAACTGAGCTTCGACGCGACGGGCCGGCTGGCGACCCACTGCGCCTGCCCGGCCGAGCCCGGACCGCCCTGCGTCCATGCGTTGGCGGCGCTGTTCGCCTGGGCGGACCGCAGCACCGGGGCGCGGGAACTGGTGGGCGCGGCGGAGGGCGCCATCAATGAGCGGATCAAGCGCGGACGCACCGAGGTCGCGGTGGAGCCCGTCTCCGGCGATCTGGCCTTCGGCGCCTGGCGCGCCCGCTCCATCACCTCGTCCACCCATGTGCCGGTCGGCTATCGGGTGCATGTGCGCTCGCTCACGCAGCGGGCCAATTACTGTACCTGCCCGGATTTTGCGAGCAATCAGCTCGGCACCTGCAAGCACATCGAGGCGGTGCTGCACCGTATCGGCAAGCGCCGTGACTTCGGGCGGCTCAAGGAGCAGGCGCCGCCTACGCCCTTTATCTGGCTCGACTGGGAGTCGGACCCGGGTCCGCGTATCCGGCTGCATCGGGCACCGGCCCTGGACGAGGACCTCGCGCACCTGCTGGACGTCCACTTCGACGCGGCCGGCGCCTTCTGCCGGCGCCTGCCCGAGGACTTCCTGCGCCTGGCCGATCAACTCGCCGGCCGCCCGGACATCGACCTGGGCGCCGACGCCCTGGACTATGCCCGGCGCCTGGCGGAGCAGGCGGCCCAGGGCGAGCGGGCGCGCACGCTGGGCGAGTCGATCCGCGCCGGGGGCGGGCGGCTGCCGGGGGTGACGGCCCGGCTCTATCCCTATCAGGTGGACGGTGTCGCCTTCCTGGTCGCCCGCGGTCGCGCCCTGCTGGCCGACGACATGGGGCTCGGCAAGACCCTCCAGGCGATTGCCGCCGCGGCCTGGCTGCGCCAGCGCGCCGAGGTCGAACGGGTCCTGGTGATCTGCCCGGCCTCGCTCAAGGCACAGTGGGCGCGCGAGATCCAGCGCTTCACCGGCCAGGAGACGCGGGTGGTGGGCGGGCCGGCGGCCGGGCGGGCGGTGCAGTACCGCGAGGGCCGCGGCTTTTTCATCCTCAACTATGAACTGGTCCTGCGCGATGTCTCGGTCATCAACGAGACGCTGCGCCCGGATCTCGTGATCCTGGACGAGGCGCAGCGGATCAAGAACTGGCGCACCAAGCTCGCCGCCGCGGTCAAGCGGATCCCGTCGCGCTACGCCTTCGTCCTCACCGGCACCCCGCTGGAGAACCGCCTGGAGGACCTCTACAGCCTGATGCAGGTGGTGGACCACCGGGTGCTGGGGCCGCTGTGGCGCTATCTGGTCGATTTTCATATCACGGACGAGCGCGGCAAGGTGCTGGGTTACCGCAACCTCTCGGAACTGCGTCGTCGCCTGGCCCCGGTGATGCTGCGGCGCGACCGCCAACTGGTGCGCGACCAGCTCCCGGAGCGCATCGAGAGCCGGCTCGATATCCCCATGGATGCCGCCCAGGTGGAACTGCACGACGCTGCCTTGCGCAGCGCCCGTCTCATCGCCCAGATCGCCCAGCGCCGCCCGCTCACCCCGTCCGAGCAGAAGCGTCTGCTTTCCGCCCTGCAACAGGCGCGCATGGCCTGCGACGCGGCCGGTCTGGTGGACAAGGAGACGCAGGGCTCGCCCAAGCTCGACGAACTCGTGAATCTGCTCGATGACCTCTGTCTCCAGTCCGGGCAGAAGGCCGTGATCTTCTCCCAGTGGGAGCAGATGACCCGTATGGTCGAGGCGCGGGTGCGGGCCATGGGCCTGGGCTACGTGCGCCTGCACGGCGGTGTACCCACGGACAAGCGCGGCGCACTCATCGACCGCTTCCGCGACGACCCCGCCACCCAGGTCTTCATCTCTACCGACGCCGGGGGGGTGGGGCTCAACCTCCAGGCGGCCTCGGTGCTGATCAACCTGGACATCCCCTGGAACCCGGCCGTGCTGGACCAGCGTATCGGGCGCATCCACCGCCTGGGTCAGACCCAGCGGGTGCAGATCCTGCTCCTGGTCGCCGCGGACTCCTATGAGTGCCGGGTGCTGGAGCTGGTCGGCGGCAAGCGCAACCTGTTCGACAATGTGGTGGACCCGAATGCCACCGAGGACGTGGCGGGGGTGTCGCGCAAGCTGTTGGAGGTCCTGGCGCAGGACCTGGCGGAGAATCCCGGCCAGGTGGCGGGCAAGGCCGAGGCGGAGACCGAGCCGGCGGGCGAGGGGGCCGGCGTGGACGGGGCCGCGATCCTCGATGCAGCGACCGAGGGTCTGGCCGAGACCGCCGCGTCGGCGGAGCCGACCCCCGGGGCCGAGCCCGCCCCCGCACCGCGCGCCGTCGCGCAACCCCTGGCGGAGTCGCCGCTCGACGAGGTCGAGCAGGAGGTCCGCGACGCCATCCTCGCCGTCCAGTCCGCCTTCGGGGCGCGCATCGAGCGCATCCTGGGTACCGGCGGCGGCCTGTTGGTCGTGCTCGATCAGGTCGACGACCTGGCCGACCGTGCCGCCGCCGCCATCCCCGGCCCGGTCCCGGTCGCACTCATCGACCGCCGCACCCTGGGCGGCCTGAACCGCCTGGGCGCCGCCTCCCCGGTGGCCGCGGCGCGCACCCTGTTCGATGCGGACCAGGCCGCCGCGGCCGGCACCCCGGTGCACGCCGAACCCCGCCTGCTGCGCCAGGCGCGGGAAAAACTCCACGGCGCCGAGGTCCTCATCGGCCAGGCCTGCCCCGCCGCCGCCATGGACCTGCTGGTCGCCGCCCTGCTGGCCGCCGCCGCGCTGCGTGCCGGCCAGGAGAGCGCGCCGCCGCCCGCCCAGGCCGGCGTCTGGGTCTTCGCCGAGGCCCTGCCGCGGGGCGCCCTGACCCAGGAGGAGGCGGGGCTCTTGATGCGGGCGCTGGCCCTCGGCCAAGGGGCCGATGGGGTGCCGGATGGGCTCTTACGCACCCTGGCGGCGGAGACGGCGGCGTTCGTCGAGGGCAGTGGGTCGGCCTGATTCCACTACCGTCGTCGCGGCCCCGGCCGCGACGCGTCGCCCCGTAGGGTCCGCTGTGCGGACCATCCACCACGCGACAAACGGGGTGGCCGGGACAATGATCAAGGCCGACCCGTCAGCCCCGTGACCTTGCCCGCCGGCCGCACCCGGGCTATCCTCCCGCCTGATCTCGCCGCGAGGCGGTTGACCTTCCAATCTCAATGGCCATGCTGCTGACCGACTTTTCCATCGGGTGCGAGTTTTGGACGGCCACCGGCCGCTGGCGCTGTACCGATATCGGCACCCGCACGCTCTGCGCGATCAAACTGGAAGGAGACCCCCGTAATTGGGTCGGTCCACCCTACAGTGTAGTGGAATGCGTGTTCGACGAGTATGACATGGGTGGGCTCTATGCCAGCGAAGCGGAGTGCGACTGACGGCAGACCAACGAGGGGTCAGCGAAGCAGCGCTGTTGAATCTGTTGCTGAAGGAACGCATTGAACAGCTGCCGGATTTAGGTTGATCGCTGTTCCGGCCGCCAGGAGGAGGTCCCTGAAAGTCCGGCGGGGACCTTGTGGGAGCGGCTTCAGCCGCGACGAGGCCTTGCGGGTTACCCGAGCGTCGCGGGGCACCACCTCTGCGCCTCTGCGCCTCTGCGTGAGACCTCTTAAAGAATCTCACGCAGAGGCGCAGAGACGCAGAGAAGAATCGCGTCAGTCGGGTTACGGTGAAAGCCGCTCCCGCCGGGGGCTTTCATATTTCGGGGGTGACGGACAACCCCTCATGGCCGTTAGCCGCGACAAGGCCTCGTCGCGGCTAAAGCCGCTCCCACAGCGTCGCTGCGCGACTTGCTCGGTAAAGCCTCGACCGTCAGTGTGGGAACGCCCGGCGGCGGGAGCGATAATCAAGGCTGGCGCCGCGCGTCTTCGGCCTTGTCTGTCGTCTTGCGAGTGGCTGACATCGAATCCGGACGCCGTCCGTTGGTAGTCGCGTTTTTCTTCCGTTACCTGTCGCTCTCTGTATTTTCTCCGTCCGGCGCGGCCGAACTGTCGGCATCGGTTGTCGGCGGGTGGTTCATTGGGTCGGTCGCAACTAAAGGGTGTTGGTCGTGTCTCTCAACCATATGAAATATCTGTTTTCCTATGATCTTCGGCCAGCGGCTCCAGTGGAGCGGGATGGCCGTCATGTCTGACGCTTTACCGCCTGACCGCTTCGCCAACGCCGTCGCGCTGGTGCCGGCCGGCTTCGATGACCGCTTATCGCGGGAGGTCGAGGAACTGAGCGAAGACACCGGGGTCAAGAAGGCGAACAATCCGCCGCTCACGACCTTCGTGCTTGGGATCATGGCCGGCGCCTTCATTGCGCTCGGGGCCTATTTTGCCATCATCGTGTCCACCGGCTCCGCGGGTGTCTGGTGGGGCGGTATCCAGTTCATGAAGGGGATCGCCTTCTCCATGGGGCTGGTGTTGGTCATTGCCGGGGGCGCGGAGCTCTTTACCGGGAACATCCTCATCGTCATGGCCTATGCCAGCCGCAAGGTGACGCTGCGCCGGATGCTGCGCAACTGGGGGCTCGTCTTCGCCGGCAACTTCGTCGGGGCCCTGGGTACGGCCGTGCTGCTGATCCTGACCGGTGTCTATACCGCCGCCGACGGCGAGCTGGGGGCCGCCGCGCTCAAGATTGCCGCCGCCAAGGCGGCCTTGGCCCCGGGCGAGGCCTTCTTTCGCGGCATCATGTGCAATGTGCTCGTCTGTATCGCCATCTGGGTGGCACTCACCACCCGCACCATCGGCGGCAAGATCGCCGCCCTGACGCTGCCGATTGCGATGTTCGTCGCCGCCGGCTTCGAGCACTGCGTCGCCAACATGTTCTTCCTGCCCTATGCGCTCCTGCTCGCCTGGTGGGACCCGGCCTTCGTCGCGGGTGTCGCCGACCATGTGCCACACCTGGACGCGCTGACCTGGTGGAATTTCCTCGTCGCCACGCTGCCTTTCGTCTCACTCGGCAATATCGTCGGCGGGGGGGTCTTTGTGGGGATGGCGTATTGGGTGATCTACAAATATCTCCCCAGATGAATACGCGGCCTGGTACCGGGACGCGCAATTGCCGATACCAGTTCGGCGATCTCGCCAACCTGGGTCTCGGCCGGGTCCATGACGGTGACGCCGAGCGCCGTGGCGTGGTCCGGGCCGATGCGGAAGCGCAGGTGGTTGGGCGGGGCCTGGCAGGTCGGGAACAGATTCGGCGGTCGGCGCAGGCGCGCCAGGACCTCGGTGCAGGTCACCGGCAGCGCCTTCCCGGCCCGGATGTAGAAGGGGACGCCCTGCCAGCGCCAGGAGTCGACGAAGAGGCGCAGCGCGGCGAAGGTCTCTACCCGCGAGTCCGGCGCCACCCCGGGCTCCTGCCGGTAGCCGCGGAATTGGCCACGGATCAGGTCCGCCGGGCTCAGGGTCGGGATCGCCTTCAGGACCTTGGCCTTCTCGTCACGGACCGACTCGCTGTCGGTCCGGATCGGGGGCTCCATGGTCAGGTTGGAGAGGATCTGGAACAGGTGGTTCTGGATCACGTCGCGCACCGTGCCGACCTGTTCATAGAAGGCGCCGCGGCCCTGGACGCCGAAGTCTTCGGCCATGGTGATCTGCACGCTCTCGACATAATTGCGGTTCCAGATCGGCTCCATGAAGGCGTTCTGGAAGCGAAAGAACAGCATGTTGTGCACCGAGCGCTTGCCCAGGAAGTGGTCGATGCGGTAAATGTGGCGCTCGTCGAAGGCCCCGAGCAGGATGCGGTTGAGTTCGCGCGCCGAGTCCAGATCGCGTCCGAACGGCTTCTCCACCACCACCCGCGCGCCGACGGTGCAGCCGGCCCGCGCCAACTGCTCGACCACCAGCCCGAAGGCCGAGGGCGGGATCGCCAGGTAATGGGTCGGCCGCCGCGCATTGCCGAGCGCCTGCCGGATCGACTGGAAGGTCGCCGGGTCGCCATAGTCGCCGTCCACATAGCCGAGCAGCGCGCAGAGCCGCTCGAAGGCCGGTTCATCGACCGGACCCTGGTGCTCGAGGCTGGCGCGCGCCCGCGCCCGGAACTGATCCAGCCCCCAGCCGGCCTTGGCCACGCCGATGACCGGCACCTTCAGGTGGTCGCGCTTCACCATCGCCAGCAGGGACGGAAAGATCTTCTTGAAGGCCAGGTCGCCGGTGGCGCCGAAGAACACCAGGGCGTCGGAAGGGGGTTCGCTTATCATCGTCTCACCTGATTGGTGTGGGCCTTGCGGTGGCGCCCTCGACTGCTTGGGCCTGCCTGTCGTCCCTGGAGGTTCAAGGTTATGCCTGGTCGGCGGATAGCAAGGCCGCCGCCGGATGCCTTCTATTTCAGTGGACCGACGTACCGCCGACCTTGACCGCCGTTCCGGCCGGCGGCGCCCGGTCCGCACAGCGGACCCTGCGGGCGCGGAGGCACCCGTAGATACTCTGTTCAAGCGCAAGTCCGATTTGCCTCCGATCCGTAAATTGGCCTCATCGCTACGTGAACAGTCTCCAGCCTCCGACGAGGTTTGCAGTGCTCGGGCTGGGCCTGGTATGGGTACCCCCGGTGTCACGGTGCGTCCATCGGGGAGCGGGCGGCGAGGTTCGTGGGGGCGGACTCCGTGTGGACAAAGCGTGAATGTCGCGAGCGACCGTGGGGACAAGC
>NZ_CAIKKU010000041.1 GCF_903828115.1 uncultured Thiodictyon sp.
AGCGACAACGACAACGACAACGTACCCGGGATCTCGGTCACCACATCAGTTCTGATCGCACCCGCGGCCTTCCCGCTCCTTGCATCAGGGTCTCGGGCGCGGGACACTGGCCTATTAGCCCGCACCCCTGCATCCCGCCATGACCAGGACCACCCTGTCCTTCCTCGTTCTGCTCTTCGCCTTGACGAGCGGCCTGGCCCCGGCCCTGGCCGACCCGCCGGCCGCGGCCGGTCCGCAACTCGTCATTCTGACCTGGCAGGATTATCTCTCCCCGGCGGTGATCCAGGCCTTCGAGTCCGAATCCGGCGCCCGGGTCCGCCAGGTCTATTTCGAGACGGACGATGCCCGCGACCAGGCGCTGAGCGAAACGGAGGGGGCCGGCTATGACCTCCTGCTGGTGGACGGCACGGCCCTGACGGTCTATCGTAAGCGTGGCTGGATCAGTCCCCTGGCCCCGGCCGCCGTGCCCAACCGGCGCTTCCTCGACCCCCGCTGGGCCGCCGCCTATCCCGAGAGTCAGGACGCCGCGGTGCCCTATCTCTGGGGCACCATGGGTATCGCCTACCGGCGTGACCTGGTGGGTCGCGACCTGGACTCCTGGATGGACCTGCTGCGCCCGGCCCCGCCCCTGCGCGGCCGACTCCTGATGGTCGCCGACCACTTCGACCTCTTTGCCGTTGCACTCAAGGCACTGGGGTTTTCCATGAACACCACCGACGGCGCCCAGATCCAGGCCGCGGCCGACCTGCTGCGGGCCCAGCGGCCGGCGGTCCGGCGTTATGGCGCACTGGCGATCGACGCCCGCTCCGAACTGCTGACCGGACAGGTGGCCGCCGCGGTCACCTACAACGGCGACGCCGCCGCGCTGCGCCGCCGCAACGACCAGGTCGTCTATGTGATCCCGCGCGAGGGCGGCGCCCTGTGGCTGGACTTCCTGGCCATCGCGGCCCAGGGCGCGCACCCGGCCCTGGCCGCGGCCTTCCTCGACTTCATCAACCGCCCCGAGGTCGCCGCCCGCAACGCCGCGGACCTGTCCTATGCGACCGCCAACCTGGCCGCCGAACGCCTGCTGCCGGCGAAGATCACCCAGGACCCACTGATCTATCCGGACGCGGCCACGCTGGCCCGCTGCGAGTCCTATACCCGGCTGCCGGCAGCCGCCATCGGTGCCAGGCAGCAGGCCTACGCGGCCCTGGTGCACGGGGGCTAGGACGGTGCGCCTGTGGGCCAAACTCGCCCTGGTCCTGGCGCCGTTGGTGGCCGGGCCGGTCCTGGCGCTGGGCTGGCTGTCCTATCAGGCCCTGCGCGAGGACCTGGAAGAGGCGGTGGCCAGGAGTCTGGATTCGACCCTGGAGGCGGCAACGGCCGGACTGGGCACCCTGGTCGAGTCGGCGCGCACCAACAGCGCGCTGTTCGCCGCGGCCGGCCCGGTGGAGCGTTATGCCCGCAGCAGCGACGAGCAAGAGCGCACCGCCCTGTTGCAGGCGCCCCTGCTGCGGCTCTTTTACCAATACCGCGACGCCTATCCGGAGTACCAGGAACTCCGCTTTCTGCGTCCGGACGGGACCCGGGAGGTCCGGGTGGCGGCCGTCGGCCTGCCGGATCGGCAGCCATCCGGGGCCGCGGACCCCGGGTTCGCGGCGGTCAGCGCCGACCCCGAGCCGGTCAGTCTGAGCCTGCACCGCTGCGCGCACCCCGACGATGACACCGCACTGCTGGTCTATCGCCGCATCACCCTGCCGGACAACTTCCTGTCCCGCCCGGACGAGAGCCTGCGCGTCCGCGGGTATCTCGCGCTGCGCGTCTCGTTCGAGCCGCTCTGGGCGCGGCTGCGCAACCTGCCGTTCGGGTTCCCCGGGGTCCTGATCCTGGCCACACCCGAGGGTGAGGTCCTGTTCGACTCCAGCGGTGCCTGGACCGGGCGGCGCCTGCCGCCCGCGTTGCGCGCCCAGCCGGCCCGGCCCGGACCCGCAGAAGACGCCAACGCCGATCTCCAGACCTGGACCCCGGGTCCCTGGCTGTTCAAGGTCCGCCGCAGCGAGCCCGGGTTCCTGGCCCTGGCGGCCCTCCCGGCGCAGACCCTCGCCGGCCCCCTGAACCGGCTGGAACTCACGACCCTGGCCCTGACCGGGCTCGCCGTCGCGCTGCTCTGCGCGGTGCTGATCGCCTGGCTGTGGCGCCTGGTGCTGCACCCACTGGCGATCCTGCGCGGCGCGGCGGAGCGCATCGGCACCGGGGCGCTGCGCACCGCCATCCCGATCACCGCCACCGACGAGATCGGCGCCCTGGCGGCGGCGGTGCGGGCCATGGGTGAGCACCTGGCCGACCATCAGGAGGAGATCGAGCGCCTCGCCTTCCATGACCCACTCACCGGGCTGCCCAACCGCCGCCTGATCCGCGAGTTACTCGCCGCCCGCATCACGGCCGCCGCGGGGGATGGTCGCGGCCTGGCGGTGCTCTTTATAGACCTGGACAACTTCAAGCAGATCAATGATGCACTCGGTCACGGATTGGGCGATACCCTGTTGCAGAGCCTGGCACGGCGCCTCACGGGCGTCGCGCCACCCCCCGCGGCAGAGATCCATATCGGGCGCTTCGGCGGGGACGAGTTCCTCCTCGTCGCCGATCACCTGCGCGCCCTGGAACAGGCCGCCGACCTGGCCCAAGGCATCCTGGCGGCAACCGCCGAGCCCTTCGACCTGGGGGGCGCCCAGTACGTCGTCACCGCCAGCATCGGCATCACCCTCTACCCCCAAGACGCCACTGATGCCGACGACCTGATCCGTTGCGCGGACTTGGCCATGTACGGGGCCAAGGCGCGGGGCCGCAACGCACTGCACTTCTTCTCCGCCGACCTCGACAGCCGGGTGGCGGCCCGCCTGCAGATGGAAAATCAGTTGCGTCTGGCGCTGCCGCACGGCGAATTGAGCCTGCACTATCAGCCCATCGTCGAGCTGGCGAGCGGACGCCTGGCCAGTTTCGAGGCCCTGCTGCGCTGGCACAGCGAGACCCTGGGCTGGGTGGGGCCCGCGCAGTTCATCCCGCTCGCGGAGGAGACCGGGCTGATCGGCGACATCGGGCGCTGGGTCCTCGCCGAGGTCTGCCGTCAGGTCGCCGCCTGGCGCCACGCCGGGTACGCGACGGTGCCGGTCGCGGTCAATGTCTCGGCGGTCCAGCTCCAACGCGAATGCCTGGTGGAGCCCGTGCGCGCCCTGCTGGCCGAGCACCGGTTGTCGGCCGCGGACCTCCAGATCGAGATCACCGAGTCGGTCCTGATGGAGCAGACCCTGCACCAGACCGGTCGGCTCCAGGCACTGCGCGCCCTGGGGCTCGCCATCCACATCGACGACTTCGGCACCGGCTACTCGTCGCTCGCCTACCTGCAGCGCCTGGCCGTGGACTGCATCAAGATCGACCATGGATTCGTCGCCCGGCTGTGCCGGCTCGACGGGGACGCGACGCTCGTGACCGCCATGATCAGCCTGGCCCACGCCCTGCACCTGCGGGTCATCGCCGAGGGGATCGAGACCCAGGACCAGTTGGAGGCCCTGCGCGCCCTGGGCTGCGACCTGGGTCAGGGCTATCTGTTCGCCCGCCCCGCCGCGGCCGCGGCGGCGGCGCGCCTGTTGGCGGGGGAGCCCCGGCAGGTGTTGGCGGCGGCGGGTTGAGGCTGGCGCCGCAACTGCGCCGCTGGCAGCCCAATTGCGCTATCTTCTCCTGGAAGAACGCCGCTACCCCGAGGCCGACCTCGCGCGTCTGCCCAATGTTGTCGCCGCCTTGTTCCGCCTGGAGAATGCCCAGGCGCCGGAGAACATCCAGCGGGTCATCGCCTGCCTGGTCGAGTGGCTGGCGGGGGCGGAGAACGCGAGCCTGCGTCGTGCCTTCGTGGTCTGGCGGAAGTGCGTGCTGCTCCCGGCGCGCGTGCCCGGCGTCGAGAAACGTGGACTGCGGCACCCGTCGCACCCCAGGGCGACAACGCGCAGATCCGCCGCGGTCGGCGGTCCGGCCGGGGCGACAACAGCGGTTGATCGAGTTTGTCCCTCACAATACAGTGGGCCGCCCGCTGGTTTTGGCTGCGAGGCCGAGACGCGCGGAAGTTTAGATACCGGAGTACGCCATGATCCGAACCATCCAGATCGAAGGCTTCAAGTCCATCCTGTCCCAAACACTTGAGCTGGGTCGCGTCAACTGCTTTATCGGCGCCAATGGGGCCGGAAAGACCGCTCTGTTGGAGGCAATCGGGCTGCTCGGCGCCGCCGCCGACGGCAGCTTGGACGACGCGGCGCTGAAGCGGCGCGGCGTTCGTCCCGGCGTGCCTGACCTGTATAGAAGCTCGTTCAAGGGACAGCTCGCGTGTCCGCAGATCAGACTCTGCGCGGAGCACGAGAGCGGCGCCCGCTATGGCGTATCGCTGGAGAGCGTGACTTCCGAAACGACCTCGGACTGGGTCTACAGTGCCGAAACCCTGGATCTGACCGCTGGTGCGCCAATCAGCCGCTCAGGTGTACAGGATCGATTGGAGCCCCGGGACGGATTCGTCAAATCGCAGATGGTTCGGCTGCTATGGGACTCGCCTGAACGCCGCTTCATCGAACAGTTGCAGGACTACGCCATCTACTCGCCAAATACGCGTTTTCTGAGGGGCAACGACCCCGATCCGGAGACACGTCGGCCCGTCGGTCTATTCGGTGGCAGCCTGGCCGACGCCATGGATGAATTGATGAGCCTGCTGCTCGATTTCGACCCGGAAGAGTCGACGCAAGAACAGCGCGATGCTGGTGAGGATCTGTACGACAGCATTCTCGAGCTGATCGACTGGGCGGAGTCTGTGGCTCCCGAAACCGCCACCCGCCATTTGCTCTCGCCATCGGTGCCACGGGTCAGCCGGGTCCTGAGGTTTACTGACCGCTACATGGCCGACGGCCGCAATCAGCTCACTGGCTACGATGTCAGCGAGGGCGCTCTCTACGTGCTGTTCGCCGCCGTCCTCTGTCTCTCGCCAAGTGCGCCTGGATTGCTCGCCGTCGACAACCTGGATCAAGCGCTCAACCCGCGCTTGGCGGCGCGCCTGACCGAGCGATTGGCGGTTTGGCTAAAGGCCAAATCGCCGGATCGCCAACTGCTGTTCACCACCCACAATCCTGCGGTGATCGACGGTTTGAACCTGGCCGACGACGAGATCCGGCTGTTCGCGGTCGAGCGGAACACGTCGGGGCACACGCAATGCGAGCGCGTCGTGCCGACTCCGGAGCTGCTGGCGCTGAATCGGGAATATCCGCTGTCGCGGCTCTGGCTTATGGGCAACCTGGGGGCGGTGCCCAATGTCTAGCTTCACCGTCGCGGTGGTAGCGGAGGGGGCGACCGATCACGTGGTCATCGAAGCCGCGCTGAAGGCCATGATTCCCGGTGATCTGTACGTCCCGTTGCTGCAACCGGAGCCAACCGCGGGAAGGCAACAGGGCTGGTGCGGCGTGTTCGAGTGGTGCCGCCAATACCACCGGGTCGAGGGCGGGAACCTGGAGGACAATACGTTGCTGACGGCGAGAAGATTGGATCTCCTTGTCCTGCATCTGGACTCCGATGTCGCGGAGAAGGGATATACCGATTGCAGCAAGGAGATCGCCGCCGCGGCGGCGGCGCTCGGGGCATTGCCCTGTGTCGATCCCTGCCCACCGCCTTGCCCGCCGGTGCAGCCTCCCGCGGATGCGCTCGCAGCCGTCCTACGAAGTTGGCTCAGCCCGATCGCCATCGGCCCCCGCACGGTCATCTGCATACCGTCCAAGGCAATCGAATCCTGGGTCGCCGCTGCATTGCCCGACGACTCCGGCATCAAGATACAGGGAGATATCGAATGCGATCCCGATATACCCGCGCGTTTGGAGCCTTTACGCAATAAACTGGCGGTCAAGCGCAAGCGGATTGGTCAGGAGAAGCGCAAGCGGTCTCGCGATTACGCCAAGCACGCCCCCAGAATCACCGCCGAGTGGTCGCGGATCTGCGAGCGATGCTCTCAGGCACGGCGGTTTCACGATGACCTGCTGTCCGCTATCGCATACCTAGACCGCTGCAACGATTCCAGCCGGTGACGTATCGCAAGAACGCTTCCGAAGCCAAGCAGTGCACTGCGTCGCGAGAGTCTTGTACGGTCCGCACAGCGGACCCTACGAGTTCACTCGCCGCTTCGGTCCGCTGCCGTCATGGGCTGAGGAGCGCCTAGGTCAAGTCGGCGAGACCGAGCTTGAGGAGTGGGGTGATCGCGTGTTGGAGTGCCGGAGCCTGAAGGAGGTCTTTGGCGGATCGGCTCGAGCGAACATGCCATCGGGTGCGGGGAACTAACGACGAGTTTTTTTCGTGGTACGTCCCCTATTTCCTTACGTCCCCTATTTCCTTAGTCGGTCCAATCGAAGACCCTCCCGGGGGAGGGATCGCGCCACCCGTCAACCTCCTCCGGCGTCAAGTCCGGCCAGTCGAAAGCGGCCTGGGTGCGCCAGTCGGCGATGGCGTCCCACAGACCCGGCCGCGTCCGGTCGGGGGGCATGGCGGCATAGTCAGACTCCGATATGAGCACGGCCACCGACTTGCCGCGGCGGGTGATATGCACAACCTCTCCGCCCTCGACCCGATGGATCAGGCCGGTCAGCCGGGTCTTGGCCTCGGCAACTGATATCTCGGTCATTGGGAATCGGCCTCCGCGGGCAAGGGGTGGTGCGATGACCACCGGCATGGCCATCTTAGCCGGGCCGGATCGGATCGAGAAGCCAGATTCAGCCTGGTTACGAAGCTCCAGCTTCGTAACCGGGAAGCCGAAGCTCCAGCTTAACGAGTCAGCCGGGGCACGCTCGCAGTCGGACCAAGTGCAAGACTTCGCGAAGCGGAGCTTCGGCTTGTGCGTTGCCAAGCTGGAGCTTGGCAAGGAGAGCAACAGGTATATCACTGGGGCCGCAGAGGTCGAAGGGGCGCGCGATGGGATTATGCCCGCCTCCCGGCGGCCAGGCCCCAGCCCGCGCGCGCCTCATCCGGTGCGGGATGCGCCAAGATGGTGTTCCTCCGGATCCCCATCATCTTCCGGGATCTGACACTGAACAGATACGGCACGATCGCATCCGTCGCGAATCGTGCTGGTCTGGCCATCAGCGATGCTGGAGCTTGGTGTCGAGATGCGTGAAGTTGACTGCGTCGGGATCGGCCAGGGCCTTGAGGAAGGGGTCCTGGAGTGCACGGCCGGCGGTCTGGACGGCAGCCCGCAGCCAAGCGATGGCCTGCTCGCGGCCGGGGGGCCAGGGGGTGCCGAGCGCGTCGGCTGCTTGGTGGTGGTCCTTGAAATAGGTCTTGGCGTCAGGGCCGCCGCGCTCGCCGAGCCAGGCGGCGGCGCGACGGGCGAGCGCAAAGGTGTTCTGGCCCTCCCGGCCGGCAAGCTTGCCGAAGGCGACCCCGAGCCCGGCACAGCTCAGTTTGATCCGCTCCAGGGTGATCGGTGCCGGGTTGAGGTGGTCGGAGAGGGAGAGCCCCTGCAGCCAGGCATCGGCGGTGCGTTCCGTCGCCGCGAGACCCTCACAGACGCCCCATTCGTACCAATAGCCGCGGATGTTCAGCTCATAGTCCACCTTTACTGGAGCCGCAAACAGTTCCTGGCGGAATAGCCCCGCTGCCGTGTCATAATTGCCCGCGTTGCGGTAGGTCTTGCCTAGATTCACCACGCAACTGAGCCAGTCTGACTTGCCTTCGACGGCTGCGCGGGCCGCGGCGGCAGCGATGGCGTGGCGGCGTTTGGCCGACAGCAGCTCGGGCAGCGCCTTGGCGAGTCTTGGGCCAATGTGGACGATAGGTGAGAAGGATGCGGAGTGAACATGTACGTCCAGACTGGTCTTGACGTTCTGCCGGATAATCGAGGCCCAAACCTCACCCAGATCGATCTCCAGCGACCGCTCCGCCTCCACGACGATGGCCCTCGCCACGTCGATGTGCCGGGTCAGCACATGCCCCGCGCTGTGCACCGCGGTGGACTCGGCACCGAGTCGTTTGACGACCCGGGTGTGGACCTGACCCCGTGGGACCCCGATCAGATCGGCGAGGACGCGCTCGTCGATGCCGGGGATCTCCACCGCATGGCAGGCGGCGACCGGGAGCAGCGCATCGAGCAGTGTGGCGGTCGAGCCCTCGATGGGCATGTCGCGGAGCCGGTGCATCAGGTGGGCGAGATGGGCGCGCAGCCCGGACTCGTCGAAACGGACATGCAGCAGGGCGCCGAACAGGGAGCCGTCGTCGGAGCCAACGCTGGCGTTGCGGACCGCCTTGAACAACAGGTCAGCCCGCTTGTTCCGCGCGCTCTTGGCGAGCCGCTTGAGCCCGGCCTCACCCTGGGCCTCCCAGGCGCCGACGATGGCCTTGGCATCCTGCTTGCTGATGCCCTGGAGCAGCAGGTCGTCGCGGACATCGAGGCGATCCGCCAGCGCCGTGGTGCTGCCCTGGGCGGCGATCCAGTCCACGTCGCGAGCGGCGAGCAGGAAGTGCACGTTGGTCCGGCCCGCGGCGCTGAGCAGGCTGGCCGCCCCGTCCAGCGCCGGTACCAGATTCTCGGCGTCGTCTGCGACGATGAGCCAGCAGTGCCCCGTGGCCAGTGCCGACAGGTCTGACACCGGCAGTGCGACGTCCGCGTCCCCGCGCCAGAGGACCGTCCAATGACCGGTGCGGACCAGGTCCGCCGCGGCCTGGAGCAGCAGGGTCGACTTGCCCTCGCCGCCGGCCGCCCGAATCAGTTGCAGGGCACAGCCCGCCCGCTTCTCGCGGGCCTTCTCAAAGGACTGCACCAGCTCCGCCACCCGGTGCCGGCGCGGGATTCCGGCGCAGACCGCATGCCGCCAAGTGGGCAGGGCACCGTCGAAATAGCGCAGCACCTCGCCGGCCGTGAGGGGCGACAGGTTGTCGAGGTCCGCCTGGTCGATGCGCGTCCATTCCGCCAGGGGGTTGGTTGCTGTTGGCAGGGCGGCGCTTTGACTCGGCGAAGGGGCTGGCCGCCCCGCAGGCGTCGGGAGCGCCGAGGCGGGCTTCGGTGGGCAGTACAACCGGTCCGGAGCCGTGCCCTCGTCGGACGTGAGAATCTGATGGTGGTCAGGCACGTAGCGCCAGCCATCGGGCTTGTTGGTCGCAATCCTCGGCCACAGTCGCAGCGTCGCCCCGTCGGCGTCAAATGCGATGCGGCCGGCGCTGTAGCCATGGGCGCGTGCGATGGTCGGCGGCTCGCCGTGCTTCTCCATGCCGAACACCGAGCAGCCCTGCAGCAGACGGGATGCCTTCTCGCTGCCGCCGCGGCGGATGTGCTGGATCTCGGTCTCGTGCATGTGCCCAAAAAGGTGGGCGGCGAATCGACCCGCTGGTGCGATCTCGGTCTCGCCATGCTTGCGTGCGTCGGTGGTCAGCCAATCCGTGCCGTGGTGGGTCAGGAACAGGCACTGGTCGTGGGCCTCGATCCAGTGGTCGATGCCGTCCGGGCAGAGGGCGTGGATCTGCCGGGCGTCCCAGACGAGCCGCTTCTCATAGTCACCCCCCGCGAGTTGAAGGAACGCGGTGTTGAGGGCGATGATGCCGATGGCCCGGCCGCCGACCGGCAGGGTGGCAGCGAAGTCGCCCGGCAGCATCCCACAGATGACAGGTGCCGCGCGGTGCGGGGCGGAGCACCACCAGTTCAGATAGGGCCTGAAGGCCTCGTCGATGACCGACCGGTAGCTGCATGCGGGCTTGTCCCAGAACCAGTCGTTGACGCCATCGAAACCGTCCCGCTCCAGCAGCCTGTGCGCGGCAGGGTTGTCCAGCTTCGGATCGGGTCGGATGAGGTCATGGTTACCCGGCACGGCCAGAAGCTTGGCGTCGCCCGATCCGAGCTTGTCGAGGCGCGCCCACAGGGGGTCGAGAAACCCCCTCTGCATCGCCTCGAACTGCTCGGGCTCGCCGGATTGCACCAGGTCGCCGGTGAACAGCACCGCGTCCCAGGGGCCGCAAAGCCCGTGCAGCTTCGCGATGTCATCGAGAAAGGGCTGGCGCAGATTCGGCCACAAGCAGTGCTGCCCCTTGAGGCCGTAGTGCAGGTCGGTCAGGTGCAGCCAGGAGAAGCAGTTGTTGGGCATGGTTATGGAGGTTGACAGCGATTGGGTTGTGAAGGGTCAGCGCGGCTTCGTCTCGATCACCTGGAAATAGGGGACCTACCACGGTTCTATGTCCGGTACCCGCCAGTGGGATCATGCTACCTTGCGGTTAAGCTCACGGATGTCAGCCAGACCTGCCAGCAATCCTTTGACTGAAACGTCCTCGTCCAGCGCATCCCAGTGGATGCCCCGCGGATTGATCTCATAGGCTGCCTGTTCTGCCGGCCTCGCGGCAAGCAGGCGCGGGAACCAAGCCAAGGGGACGCCGAGAGTGCGCCCCTCGTTCAACTCGACCCACAGGTTGTTTTCGTCGCAGTTGACGGTCTTAGGCGAAATGTTCATTCCAGGCCCTCTCCAGGAGTTCGCGATGGTCTCTGACCATGTCGGCGATCTGGCGCAGTGGTCGGGCATCGAACCCATCATTGCGTACGGGCTGCGCTTGGGGTAAGAGCCGAAATTTGGCTTCCGCTACCGGTTCGGCCTGTGCTCGCGCTCGCGTCCGATCACGGCGCAGCCGCGAAGTTGAGGGGCGCCTCGGTCGTCGCCGCAGTGGTGGGAGCGCGGACACGACCACTACTAAAGAGCTTAACACGGATGAGATCGCCCCCGACCGGTCTGGGGCAGGGGCATCCCGCGAGAGCGGCACTCAGACCTGGAGCAAGTGCCGCGGCCGGATGCCGCCGGCGAGCAGGATCACGGCGTAGACGCCGCCGCCGGCGAGCAGCCACAGGCACAGTTCCAGGGCCCGCGCCCCGCCGCCCATGGCAAGCCAGTCGTCGAGCGGCCCGGCGCCCAGAAACAGGACCAGGCCCATCAGCAGGTTGGCGCCCAGGCCCTTGGCGAGCAGCGCGGTCCATCCCGGCCGGGGGCGGTAGATGCCCGCGCGCCGCAATGCGTGGAGTAGGAACCCGGCGTTGGCGAGCCCCGAAAGGCTGGTCGCGAGCGCCAGCCCCGTATGCCCCAGGGGCGCCATCAGTGCGAGGCTTGCGACGATATTGACGGCCATGGCGATGAGGGCGATCCGCACCGGGGCCATCATCTCCTGGCGGGCGTAGAAGCCGGGGGCCAGCACCTTGACGCCGATGAAGCCGATCAGGCCCGGGGCAAAGGCCATCAGGCTCAGGGCGGTCATGCGCGCGTCCTTGGCACTGAAGCCCGCACCCACCGGGCCGGCGGGCTCGCCCGCGTAAAAGAGCGTGGCGATGATCGGACCGGCCAGCACCAGGAGCCCCAGCGCGGCCGGGACCCCGAGCAACAGGAGCCAGCGCAGGCCCCAGTCCAGCGTGTCGGAGAAGGCGGCCGGGTCCGCGGCCGCGTGGCGCTGCGAGAGCCGCGGCAGGATCACGGTGCCCAGGGCGACGCCCAGGAGGCCCATGGGGAACTCCATCAGCCGGTCCGAGTAATAGAGCCAGGAGATGCTCCCGCTGACCAGGAAGGAGGCGAGGATGGTGTTGAGCAGCAGGTTGAGCTGGCCCACGGAGGCCCCGAACAGGGCCGGCCCCATGAGCCGCACGGTGCGCCGCACCCCGGGGTCGCGCAGGTCCAGCCGCGGGCGCGGCAGCAGCCCCAGGCGCGCCAGGAAGGGCAGTTGGAAGGCGAGTTGCGCCACCCCCGCGATCAGCACCCCCCAGGCCAGGGCAACGATCGGCTCGCCCATCCGCGGCGCGAGCCACAGGGCCGCGCCGATCAGGCTGAGGTTGAGCAGGACCGGGGTGAAGGCCGGGACCCCGAAGCGCTCATAGGTGTTGAGGATGCCGCCGGCCAAGGCGGTCAGCGAGATGAAGAGCACATAGGGGAAGGTGAGCCGCAGCATCGCCACGGTCAGTTCCCGCTGCCCCGGTTCATCCGTGAACCCGGGGGCGAAGAGCAGCACCAGCAGCGGGGCGGCCAGGATGCCGACCAGGGTCACCACCACCAGGACCGCCCCCAGGGCGCCCGCCATGGCGTCGATGAAGCACTTGACCTCCGGCAGCCCGCGCCGCTGCCGATACTCGTTGAGCAGCGGCACGAAGGCCATGGAGAAGGCCCCCTCGGCGAACAGCCGGCGCATCAGGTTGGGGATCTTGAAGGCGACGAAGAAGGCGTCGGTGCCCGCGTCCGCCCCGAACACGCGGGCGATCACCAGGTCGCGCAGGAACCCCAGCAGGCGCGAGAGGAAGGTCAGGCTGCCCACCTTGGCGATGGATGCGGCGAGGGAAGACACGGCGGCGGGGCTCCGCAAAAATCCGTGAGTATAGACGTAAGAGTAGGCATCGCCACGCTTTGTCCATCGACGGGGTGCGATCAGAACTGATGTGGTGACCGAGATCCCGGGTACGCGGTCGTTGTCGTCGTCGTAATCGAACAATCCGACCACGATTACGACAACGACAACGACAACGACGCCCGGTCCGAGGGAACGTCCGGTAGCTGTAGCTGCGGAATCCGAGTTGACAGCGGCCCCGCGACTGTGGAAAATGCACGGTCTTTATCCGAGCCCCTGTCGTGGGCTCTTGCCCAATGGATCCCAGGAGACCCACCCTTGGCGAACTCAGCACAAGCCGAAAAACGCGCCCGTCAGGCCGAGAAGCGTCGTCAGCAGAACGCGTCTCAGCGCAGCACCTTCCGCACCTTCGTCAAGAAGGTCGTCAAGGCCATCGAGTCGGGCGACAAGGCGGCCGCGGTCGAGGCTTACAAGAGTGCAGTGCCGCAGATCGACGGCGCCACCACCAAGGGGATCATCCACGCCAACAAGGCCGCCCGCCACAAGAGCCGCCTGAACGCCCATATCAAGGCGATGGCGTAAGGCCCATCGGCTACCCCCCGGTCCCGCGTGCACTGTCCGCGGGACCAGACAAGAAAACCGGCTCAAGAGCCGGTTTTTTTGTGCCCGTCACAGGCGTCGGCCCGGCACCCGGTAGAGGGTGATCGAATTGGCCGGGTAGGTGCTGGTGAAGGTGACACCGCTGAGGCCTTGATCGGGCAGGCGCGTGATGCCGTTCAACTGGGCGGCGCTGTAGCGCCAGCCCTGCACGAGACCGCCGGACGTGAAGTGGCTCAGGGTCAGGGGCGCGGACAGATTGCCGGCGGTCTTGTTGATGACGACCAGGGTCAGGGCGCCGGTAGCGCTCTCCTCGGCGGCATAGATGGCCAGCCGGTCCTGGGCGCTGCTGGCGGCACTCACGCTGGTCTCGCCGAAGCGCCCGCCGCTCCCGTTATAGTTGCGGTAGATGCGAAAGGCGAAGGCGAGCGGCTGGGAGGATTGGGGCGGGGACCACAGCGTCGCCAAGTCCAATCCCTCGCGGCCGAAGATGCCCAACACGTCGGCCTGGGCCAGGGCGCCGTTGATGTGCTCGGGCGCACCCCAGTTGTATTCGGTGATGGCCAGCTTGGTGCCGGGATAGTTGGCGTTCACCCACTCGCGCATACGCGGGATCAGCTTGACGATACCGCCGTCCGGGCCGGCGGACGCGATCCAGCTCTCATCCACATAGCTCGGGTCCCACAGCGAGCGGGTGCTGTTGAGCCGCAGGGCCTGGGTGGCGGTGTTGCCGGCCGGGCTCAAGGCGACGCCGGACGCGGCCGGGTAATAGTGGAGATCCAGAAAATCCAGGATGCGCTTGCCATGGGCCAGCTCATAGGCCTTCATCTGTTGCAGATACCAGGGCACCAGGGGCGTACCGCCGTGGGCGTTGCGGTCGTCCGGGGTTTGCCAATCCTGCCGCTGTCCGTCGTAAGGTGAATGCCAATAATAGGTCCAGCCCATCACCACCGGCCCCAGGGTCTGGGCCGCGGGGTCGGCCGTCTTGATGGCGGCGGCGTATTGGTAGGTGCGGTCGCGCAACTGGTCGTATTTCAGGCCGGTGGGTGCCACGTCGCGGTGGGTGTCCCACCAGAGGTCCGGCTCGTTGTCCAGATCGTAATAGCGCACGCCGCTGTTGGCCGCGTTGCCGTAGCGGCTGACCAGTGCGCTCACCCAGGCCTGCGCGAAACTGGGACCGACCGCAAGGCTGGTGTCCGCCGGGTTGTTACCCGTCACCAGGCTGCCGCCCGTCTTGACGCCGTTGCCGCAGTTGGGACGCCACTGCCAGTCTTTGTCGGTCTGCGCGCCGTACTTGGTGATGCCGAATCCGCAGGACGCGGCGTCTTTCGCCACATAACCGATCAACGGCATGGTCAGCACCGTGGCCACCCCCACCTGGCGATTCTGGGTGATGACACGGTTGGCGCCTGAGTCGGCCGGCAGATTGACCGCGTCACTCATCCGGACATTCTCGAAATACCAGTCAGCTCCGGTGTTGCTCGCGTCGAGCTGCCAGTTGTAGCGCGAGGGTAGCCGTTCAGAGACCCGGCATTGGAGCCGGCAGCGGAGCGGCCGCGCGACCGGCGCGGCGCTCAGCGATCACGCCGGCCAGATAGGGCCACGGCACCTGGCCGCGCTGGCGACAGGTTTCAATCACGCTGGCGAGC
>NZ_CAIKKU010000042.1 GCF_903828115.1 uncultured Thiodictyon sp.
CGTTGTCGACGTTATCGTAGCGCCTCGGATTCTCTCGCACTCGAAATTGCACCGCTTCTCCGATTACGATTACGACAACGACAACGACAACGACAACGACAACGAAAATGGCGCTATTGAGGGCGCTTGTAACCGTCGATCATGGCACGCACCAGGTTTTCCCGGTGCTGGAGACTCGCGAGCGCCACCCCGAGGAGGTGCAGTGGAAGAAACCGACAAAGGGGTCCCAGACGCGGGCCCGCTCGGGGTCCTTGGCCGTGGTCAGGGCGCGGTCGGCGGCGAAATCGCCGCGCGCGGCAGTCGTGGTGTCAGGATCAGTCATGACGCAAACTCCCGTCAAATCGCAGGGGGTGCCAGGCGCGGGCCGACTCACGGTTCGCAGCCGGTGCCGCGACTCGCCTGGCTTGCGACGTACTCTAGCCACAGGCCCTTGAACGCTGACTGACGCCGACTGTCAGCGTCCAGTCAGCACCGTCGCGACATACTTCCCAACTTTACGAGCCCCGCGCCGCGCGGCGCTCTTCCGGCGTCGCGCGGCCTGCCGGGCCGCCGACGCGCTCCCCTGGCTTGAGCACGACCAGCGACACACCGCGGGCCACCCGCACCAGGAGCGGCATAGCTATGGGTCCCAACTCCGTCATCAACCCCCTGGCCGCTGCCGCTGACCCCGCTGCCGCCGGCCGGCTGCTGCGGCTCGCCACCTATGCCTCGGTGACCACGGCCGTGCTGCTCATCCTGGCCAAGCTCGTGGCCTGGGTCATGACCGGTTCGGTCAGCGTGCTCGCCTCCCTGGTGGATTCCGCCATGGACGCGGGGGCCTCCCTGGTCAACCTGTTCGCGGTGCACTACGCGACCGACCTGGCCACCAACCTGGCGACCCTGGCCGCGCTGTCCCTGGCCTGGTTCGGCTGGCCCGGTGTCGACCCCTGGTTCGGGCTGGGGATCGGCGCCTACGTACTCTACAGCGCGATGGAGATCGGCCGGGAGGCCGTCCATCTGCTGATGGACCAGGAACTCCCGGACGAGCAGCGCCGACACATCGCCGCCCTGGCCGGCGGCGTCGCCGGGGCCCAGGGTGTGCACGGGCTGCGCACCCGCCAGTCGGGCCAGTCCCTGATCATCCAACTGCATCTGGAACTGGACGACGAGTTGAGCCTGGCGCAGGCCCACCGCATCACCCTGGAGGCCGAGATGGCAATCCGCACCCGGTATCCTGGCTCCGACATCACCATCCACCAGGACCCGGTGAGCCTGGGGGCGGAGTCCGACGACCTCGCGGACCAGGAGGACCAGGCGCCGACGGAGCGGGCGCGCTGAGCCCGCGGCTTAGTATCACCAGGCGCAATTGCTCGGACCGTTGGAGTAGGGTGCGCCGTGCGCACCTTGAGACGCTGCGGTTGAGCGCCACAGCCAAGGTTGTGCCCAGCGCCCCTGAACCTAAATCCGGCAGTTGGCGAGCCCGAAAAGCGCGATAATCTTCTGATGTAAAAGACTCTAAGTCAACTGCGGAGCAGTTGAAATCGTCACCCGGCGGGTGAACGGGGCGCCACCATTTTCGGTTGCTGCTTCAGTGGCTTACGGGATCTTTGCCCGGCCAACTGCCGGATTTAGGCTGAAGGCTCAGCCGTTCGGGGCAACGCGGGAACCGCCCTGAGCTTCGGCGACGCTCTATACTCCAATAGCGGCTGGCGCTGGTTATCAGGCTGACTCAGCCATGCCTCGCATGATGAGCTGACCAAGGTCGCCAACTTGGCCCGCCAGCCGCATCTCTGCGATCACTTCGGCGCGGCGGCGGGTTGCTGGATGCGCCACGTTTGTCCACCCTAACCGGGAAGGTAGCGGCCGTCCTCCAGACGGCGGGCGTGGCCGAGGCTGGCGAGGGTTTCCAGGAGTTCCGCGACCCGGGCGCGCGGCGCGCGGGTGAAGCCCTGGGCCAGGTCCGCGGCGCTGGCGGGGCCGGCGCGGGCGGCGAGTGCGGCGCGCAGGGCCTGCAACTGCTCGGGCAGGGTCCTGGGCCAGTCGGGTTTGGGGCCGCAGGCGGTGGGGGCGGCGAGCCCGAGTGGCGCCTCGGCCTGGACGGCGCCGTCGCCGTCGGCGTGCCCGCCGGGATGCTGCAAGGCCGGGCGCAGCCAGCGGATCAGGCCGCGGCGCTCCGCGGCGGCGCGCTCGGCGTTCAGGGCCGCCAGGCGTTCCAGGATCACCGCCTCGACGCGGTCATCGCCGCCCTCGGCCGGACGGGCCATACCCTGGGCCGGACGGGGCATTCGCCCCGTCCCGCCCGCGGGGGCGGGGTCGGGCAGCGACCGGGGCAGGGTCCGCGCGGCGGACCCGGCGAGCAGCGCGGCGGTCAGGTCCGCCCAGCCGTAGGCGGCGAGGACGGCGGCGTCGAGTTCGTCGTGGAGCTGGCGCAGCACCGAGACCAGGCCCTGTTCGTGGACCTGCCGCTCTTTCGGGCCCAAGGGCTCACCGCGGCGCAGTTGCTCCAGCACGTTGTACATGCCGGTCATGGTCAGGCCCGGGTACAGCGCCTCGCGCGCCTTGCGGTGGGCGTCCAGGTCTTCCGCCAGTTGGCGGATATGCGCCTTCAGCGGCTCGGTGGGGTCCGGAAAGGGGAAGGTGTCGAAACAGCGGGTCTTGTTGTAGCGCGGGCGATCTTCCAGAGTCCCGCCCGCGGCCAAGGCCCAGAGGACATGCACCCGGCTGGACAGGACGCCCAAATAGAGCGCATCCGGGAGCGCAATGACCAGCAACGCCTGGTCGGCCAAGGTTCGCGCATCGAGGAATTGAAAGACGCGGTGCTTGGCAGTGATTGCCGTTGCGATGTAGCGCGAGAGACCGGCAACCGACCTGCGCATCTGCGGCTGATTCTCTCCCAGCAGCCACCAGTTTTCCCGATAGCTTTGGCGCGGGTTTTGGTCCCGCTCCGGTTTCGCCCGGTCGATCAACCATTGATAGACCCCGGGAAGGTCACGTCGAAGGTCGTCGTGCGACCACTGGTAAGTATCCAGGACTAAGGTATTTCGCGGTCGGTTGGTCAGGTCCTTTCCATTCCGGTAGACGGTTGCGACACGCCCCTGGGGATCGACGACCTGCGCGTCGTCCTCACTCAAAGCGAAGCCCGAAGCGAGGAGTTGAACGCCACGGTTTGCAACCCCTGCGTTTGCCAGCAGGCTAGTGGCGCTGCCGATGTCTGCGCCGATTGAGAGATCGGCGTTGATTGGACCATCCTGGCGGGCAAACTCAACCTGCATTCCGTCCGCACCCACCCCTTGCTCGGATAGCAACCGCAAGCGTTGACCGGGACCTTCTCCGGCAACTGCGACTGTCATACTGATCCGGACGGCCGCGCCATCCGCGGTATCGACCCAGGGGTGGTCGGGCACGGCGAAAATCAGGGAGAGGGGCCGCTGCGCAGGTTCGCCGCCCTGCGGCGAGGTGCCGAGGTGTTGCTCGAGAATGCGGCGGTTGAAGGTCTGTGAAAGACTATTGGTGGTGATAAAGCCGAAGCGCTGCACCTTGCCCGAGCGAACCAGGTCGGCGCCGATATGCCACCAGTACATCACATAATCGACGGACTCAGGCACTTCGCTCCAGGTGGCCCGCAGGGCCTCGACGTAGCCGTCACCCAGGGTTGAGCGCATGGCCTTCGCGCCGATAAACGGCGGATTCCCCACCACGAAATCCGCCGCCGGCCACGCCGCCCGCCGCGGGTTGACATAGCGCTCCAGCGGCACCTGGGCGCTCTCGTCCGGGACCAGCTCGCCGGTGACCGGGTGGGGCTTGCAGGTGCGCCCATCCCAGCGCGTGACCGGGCGCCCGGCCTCATCGGTGACCCACTCCATGCGGTCATAGTCGAGCACCGCGTCGCGGCACTGGATGTTGCGGTAGTCGCGGATCACGGGCTCGGGCGGGTTCACGGCGCCGTGGGTCCTGAAATGCCATTGCAGGTAGC
>NZ_CAIKKU010000043.1 GCF_903828115.1 uncultured Thiodictyon sp.
AAATTATCATGGTCCATCGGCGCCCGTCGCAACAGCCCGGTGGCCATGGTCTGGAGCCACTGCGCTGGGCTTGCCGACTTGGCCAGGGCGACCTCCATCTCGGGTTCGGTCACATACTCCCACCAACCATCGGTGCAAAGTAGAAAGGCGTCGCCGGGCGCCAGGGCCAGGGGCGCCCCGTCGGGTGCGGGGCCGAGCGTGGGGCGCAGGTCCTTGTGATTGCCCAGGGTGCGCAGCAGGCGGTTGCGGTCCTCGTGGAAACGGACCTCGGCGGGCGCGATCTCGCCGGCCTTGACCAGTGCCTGGGGGACACTGTGGTCGGCGCTCTGGAACTGGATGCGCCCGTCGCGGAAATGATAGAGGCGGCTGTCGCCCACATGCGCCCAGTGAGCCGCGCGCCCGTCGCTCGCCAGCACCACCACCGTGGTGCGCATCCGCTCCAGCCGCGGCTCGGCCTCCTGGTGGGCGTGGATCGCCGCATCCGCTGCCAGCAGGGCCTGGGTAAGTGCCCCCGGGTCGGTCAGTGGTCCTTGCGCGGCGGCGGCGAGCAGGGTGTCCACCACGATCCGCGCCGCCACCTCCCCGCCGCCGTGACCGCCCAGACCGTCGGCCAGCACCCAACAGCCGTCCGCAGGACCGGCGGCGTCCTCATTGATGGTCCGGCCGCCGGGGTGACTCAGGGTCGCGGTGACGAGGGTCAGCGGGCTCATTCCAGGTCCACCTCGAAGGCGATGTCCGGGGAGGCGAGAAAGAAGCGCTGCCCGGGTTGCAGGTCCCGGGGCTGGCCCGGCGGCACCGCCAGTGCGGTCCGGGCCTCGCCGACAAAGGTACCGTTGGCCGACCGGCAGTCCTCCAGGCGGAAGACCCCGCGCCCGGCGTCGTATGAGATCAGCGCGTGCCGCTTGCTGATGCGCTCCGCGGTCGGCGGCAGGACTACCTGCACCAGCCCCGGATCACGGCCGATGGCGAGCGGCTGCCCGCCCAACTGCATGGTGAGTCCGGCATAGGGTCCGGTCAGCCCGCGCAGGACCGCCCGCCGGGCCTGGGGCGGACGGGACCGGGCAATGGCCCGGGTCACCCCGTCCTTGACCAGGGTCAACCCGTGCCGGGTGCCGGCGAGCGCCACCGCGGTCAGTGCGGCGGCGAACAGGCCGAGCAGGGTCAGGATCAGTGGCTCCCGGGACCACAGACGCGCCAGGACCCCGGGTCGGTGACGGCTGACCTCGTAGGGGATGCCGAGCCGGTCGAGGAAGGGCAGTACCTCGTCGCTCGCCACCGCCCAGCCGATGCCCTCGCCGAGCGGGACACGCTGAAACTCCATACTGCGGCCGTCGGCGCCGAGCGAGGGCACCGCGGTCAGGGCCTTCAGGGTGTTGATGCCCACCACCCGGCCGGCGTCGTCGAACAGGGGTCCGCCGGAACTGCCGGGATTGATGGCCGCGTCGGTCTGCACCAGACGGGGCAGTTCCGGATTCGTCGGCGGGGGGTTGATGCGGCTGATCAGGCCGCCGCTGTGCGACGGGTCGCTCAGGTTGCCCCCAACGCTGTCGTCCGCCGCACCCGGAAAGCCGACCGCGGTCACCGGGTCATGCTTCTCCAGGGTCGCGAGCGTAGCGAAACCGACCGCCGGACGCCCGCTGGGACGTGACAATTGCAGCACGGCAAGGTCGCGCTTCTCGTCACTGGCCTTCACCTGCGCCGGCACAGTGTCTCTGCGTTCGGCGTCGAGCAGGACCACCGCCTGACCGCCCGCTTCGGTGCACGCGATCACATGGTGGTTCGTCACCACGTAGTCGCCGCGACCGACCACGAAACCGGAGCCCGTTCCGGGGTTGCCCTCCTTCGAGAGGCAGATCACGCGCACGGTCGGGGCGTCCATGCGCTCGGGCAGGGAGTCCGCACCGGCGGGGCCGGCGAGCAGCAGCGCGGCGAGTGCGAGCGCCCTGCCGGTCGCTGGGTGGCGGTTCATCGGCCTGACAACCTGGGCCGCGGGGGCTGATTGGCTTGGGTCTTCATTGGGTTGGATTCTCTTCCTATACGGGGCACCTGGAACCTGCGACCGGGCCCTGGTCTCAGTGATCCGAGCGCTTGAGCCAAGCCTTGATCAACTCGGGGTCGAGCCCGCGCAGGCGATCCTCCGGAGCGAGGCCGCGCAGACGCTCGTCGGGGGCGAGTCCGCGCAGGCGGTCCTCCGGCGTCAGCCCACGCAGACGCTCCTCAACGTCCAAGTGTGCGAGCGCCGCAGCGCGCAGCTCGGGGGTCAACGCGGCCAGGTCGCGGGCAATCAGTTCGTAGGTATCACGCATGAAGTCATCGACGGTGTAGGCCATGTCAGGCACCTCCAGGCGATAGGCCGTGGTTAGATGATGTTGCAACAGTTGTCCGAGGGTTCCGCGGGGCTGGAAATGGGCCAGCCCATAACGGCTCCGCTCCAGTTCGCCGGCGAAGATCTCCCATGGGGCATTGCGCGGGTGTTCGTCCAGGGCGTTGATGACGATCAGACGGATCGGCGTGACGCCCAAGACCAGATCATAGACCCCGGGCCAGTCGGTGGCACGGCACACCCCGGGCGGCAGGCGCCGCAACAGGCCGCGCGGCATCCGCGTGGCCACGGCGTAACGGCGAAAGTCGCGTGCAGGCAGCAAGCGCGCGCCCGCCTGCCCAGCGCTGGCCCCACCTGAACGGCCCCGGCGTGCCTGGGTGGCACGGATCGATTGCAGCTTCCGATAGGTGACATAGTGCCCCGTCAGCTCTTCCAGCGCCCAGACATCGAGTGCCTCATGGTGCGATTTGTAGGTGAGCAGGTTCTGTGCGGCCAGGTTCTCCAGACCGTCGGGCAGGCCCGCGAGGTCCTGCGCTTGGTTGCCGGTGGCCTCCCCCGCCTGCCGCTCGATGATCAGGATATCGAGGCGCTGGCTCTTCAGCGCCAGTTCTTGTTCCAGTTCCACCCGCCAGGGGCGACCGGTGAAGAGGTCGGTCAGGACCATGCCGAGCAGGCGGTGCCAGGGGGTCGTTGTGTTCATGGATGGATGGTCGCGCGAGCGAATGGACGCAACAAAGAGACATAAGGAGGCCACCATGCCCTGGAACATCGCGCAGAAGTCTCCCGTTCCCAGGCGCCGCGCCTCGGCAAGCAGCCGCTGCCAGCCCAAGCCCCTGGAGTCCAACGCTTCAGCCTTGGAGGAGCGCGCCAAGGCTGAAGCCTTGGACTCCATTCGAAGGGAATGCGCTCCGCGAGTGGGGCTTAACTTAACGGCATTGGGCGAATGCCCCGTCCGCCCTGAAGGGCCGGACCGGTCTATTGGACATTGTCGACCATGGGCGCCAGGTCGCCAAAAGAATTTCCCGACCACGGGGCTATGCCTGCCTGGCCCCCCCAGCCTTCTGTTCTGAATGGTATCGCAGGACCCAGGGACACAAGATTTCAAGAGGTAAAGAAGTAAAGGGTTTAAGGGGAAAGAGTCCTGGCAAGACGCAAGCCGAGATTGAAGTCGCGGAACTCGGGCTGGCCATAGCGGCGGTTGGCGGCGCGCAGGTTCCTGGGGTCGCCGTTGCCCCAAGAGCCGCCGCGCATCACCCGCGCGGAACTGGCATCTTTATTGCTTATGCATCGCTGCTCAGCACCGTCATAGGGAGCGGCATACGCCGAACAAGTCCACTCCCAGACATTGCCGCTCATGTCGTAGAGCCACAGACCATTCGCCGCCTTGCTGCCCACCGGGTGGGTCTTGCCGCCGCTATTCATGTAGTACCAGGCCAGCCGGTCCAGATCGCTGCCGCCGCAGTACAGTTCCCCCTTGCCGCCGCTACGACAGGCGTATTCCCACTCGGCCTCGGTCGGCAAGCGCAGCCCCAAGGTGCCCACGGGGTCGAGCTTAGCAATGAAGGCCTGGGCGTCGTTCCAACTCACCCCCTCCACCGGACAGTCGGCGCAACCCTGGAAACGAAGCCCCGGCGGATCGCTGCCCATCGCTGCCCGCCACTGTGCCTGGGTGACCTCAGTGCGGGCCAGCCACAGCGCCTTCACCGCGGCCTGCCGCGCGGGCTTTTCATCATCGTTGCACTGCCCGGCCCAGGCCCCGCCGCACCCCATCTGGAAACTGCCCCCTGGCACCCGCACGAAGTCCATCCCGGTCTTGGGCTCGGTCCAGGTTAGAGCCGTCGGCGACGGGACGGGCGCAGGCTCGGTATCCACCACCCGTGCGGCCTCAAAGGGTTGGTCCACAGCACTTTCTTGCCACTGGTTCCCGCGATGCAGGTACCAGCCACCCAGGCCCACCAGCGCCACGGCAGTTCCGAGCACCACCGGCCAGAACCAGCGACGCGGTGCCGAAGCCGGTGCCCTGGAATGTGCCGAGGTCTTTCTGGCCTTGGGCGGGGCCGAGGGCGCGGATCGCGTTGGGGGCTGCGCCGGGGCGGGCGTCGGCCGCGGGGCTGACGGACCAGGGGCGGGGCCGGCCTCCGGCGCCACTCCAATCCCCCACAGCCGCGCCTGGAACCCCCGCACCGTCTGTGGTCGCCTCTCGGGGGCTAGGGCCAGGGCCTCGCCCAAGGCGTCACTCAAGTGCCGGGATACGCCGAAGGCCGCGGCGGGCTTCAGCACATCCACGTCCCGGCGCTCGGTCGCCTCCGGCGGGGTCTCGCCGGTGACCAGGCGGTAGATGACCGCCGCGGCCGAGTAGATGTCGGTCCAGGGGCCCTGGTTGCCCTTGCGATGGTATTGCTCGAAAGGGGCATAGCCCGCGCTGACCACCACGGACAAGGAGCGGCTGCGCTCGCCCATGGCCTGACGGGCGGCGCCGAAGTCGAGCAGGATCGGGCGCGTCCCGCCCGAGTCCAGGCGTGCCAGATAGATGTTCTGGGGCTTGATGTCGCGGTGCAGGAAGCCCTTGGCATGGACCGCACGCAGACCGTCCAGGATCGGCAGCATCACTTGCTTCGCCTGCTCCTCCGGCAGGCGTCCGCCATGACGCTCCAGGTGTTCGGCGAGCGACAGCCCCTGGTAATAGTCCATGACCAGATAGGCGGTGCCGTTGACCTCGAAGAAGTGGCGCACCCGCACGATGTTGGGGTGGTCGATCTGGGCCAGGGTGCGCGCCTCGCGCAGGAACTGCTCCAGGCCGTAGCGGAACTGTTCGCCCTCGTCCTGGGTGTGGGGTGCGACGGTCGCCCGGTCGGTCGCCCGCCCGGCCAGTTCGCGCGGCAGGTACTCCTTGATCGCCACCCGGGTCTGGAGGTTCAGGTCCCAGCCCAGGTAGGTGACGCCGAACCCGCCCGGTTTGCCGAGCACCCGCCCGACGGCGAACTGCGTGTTGAGCAGGCTGCGGTGGGGCAGCAGGAGCGCGCCGCGCGGGGCGGCTTCGTCATAGCCGCAGTGAGGACAAGGGTTGGCCCGGCCCTTGGCAGCCAGGCAGCCGGGGCAGAGTGCGTGAGGTCGAAGTCCGTCATCTGTGGTTTGTCCCGGTGCGGTGTCTTCCCGCGAGGGCCTGAGGGCCGCGCGCGGGCTCGGTCCGCGCAGCGGACCCTACGGCTGGCCGTCGGCCTGGGGCCGGTTGGCTGGATTATAGTGGCTGGCCGGGGTTGAAGACCAGAATTTCACGGGACCGCACCCGTGACAGTCTCGACCGATCGCTGGCGCTACGATGCCCTCGGTCGGACGCAAGCGGCCGATTTGCTGACCCTGCCGGTTTGCAGGACGCGCTCAGCGCCCGCGGAACCGCGGCTTGCGGTGCGCGAGGAATGCATTCAGCCCCTCGGTATAGTCCTCCGAGTTGAAGAAACCGAAGCTGTCGTCCAGTTGCGCCGCGCTGTACTGTCCGCCCTGGTCAGCCAGCATCCGCAGGTTGCGCTTGTTCAGGCGCGCCGCCAGCGGTGAACCCGCCAACAGGGCCCGTACCACCTCATCGATCAGCGCATCCAGCCCGTCGGCGGCGGATACCCGCTGCACCAGGCCGGCGGCCAGGGCCTCCTGCGCGTCCAGCAGGCGTCCCGTCAGCAGCAGATCGGAGGCGAGCGCGATGCCGACCAGCCGCAGCAGGGGCACCAGTTCCGGCAGGGCGAGCGGGAAGCCGAGCTTGCCCACCGGCGCGCCGAGCCGAGTCCCGGGGGCGGCCAGGCGCAGGTCGCAGATGCTCGCGATCTCCAGCCCGCCGCCCACACAACTGCCTTCGATGGCGGCGATGACCGGTTGCGGGGCCTCGCGGACGGCCCGCAGCGCCGGCTCGATCACCTCCAGGTGGTAGCGGCGTCCGGAGGCGAGATCGAAGCGCTGCTGGGGGAACTCGGTGATGTCGGCGCCGGCTGCGAAGTTGCCGCCGGCGCCGCGCAGCACGATGCAGTGAATGTCGTCGCGCCCGGCCAAGTCCTCGAAGGTCTGGCGCAGGCGCTGCCACATGTCGACGCTCAAGGCGTTTTGCCGGGCCGGTGCGTCGAGCGTGACACGGGCCAGCGGGGCCTGGGTTTCACATTGGATCGTCATAAGCTTGGAGTCCGGTCATTGCCCACGCCGGGGTCGGTCGCGGGCGGGACCGCCGGGCCGCGTGAGCGAAATTCAACTACCAGTTAATAGGTTACGGGCGATCCTAGCCGCTCGGTCGGCGACGGTCAAGGTGGGCGCCTCGCGTCCCGTGCCGGACCAAAGTGCCGCGCGGCCCCCCGTAGGGTCCGCTGCGCGGACCGCCGGTGGTGGAGAGCCACGATCGGCGCAGCCGGCTGCGCGGTCGCGGTCCGCACAGCGGACCCTACGGCGCGTCGGCGACGCTGGGTCTAAGGTCCCTGCGGAGGCCGCTCCCGCCGGTTCGCGTGGCGGGCGCGCACCAAGGGGGAGTTTGAGTATCTGCAGCAGTGCGCGGCGGGCAATGCCAGGGCGGCGTAGCGCCTCTCCGCCCTCCCCCGCCGGCCCCTCCCACACAGGGTTTTGCGTCAACCTGGTGCGGCCACCGTGGGGTGCCATGACCCACGCCGACGCGGTGGCGGCGATCCGCCAGTTCCTGCGGCACCCCACGGTCGCATCGGATGCCGCCCTGCCCCTGGATGCGCTGCGGCTGCACGAACGCTTCCAGATTACCTATTGGGATGCGTCGATCATCACCGCCGCCCGAGCCCTGATCGCCGGGTGCTGTATTCGGAGGACCTTAACCACGGCAGGACCAGGACAGGGTGAAGGTGATCAATCCCTTTCCGGCCGGAAAGACAACGTCACGGGGAGCGCACTCCTGACCCGGCTGTTCCGCCGATGCCGAAATCAGGGCAGACGAAGTTGAAAAAACCCCAGCCATTTGAAACGGTTTGTTTCTTGAAGCTTATCATGTTATAATGTTAATAACGTTTACCTAATTCCCAAGACAGTCAGGCCATCTAGTGCTACACTCGCGACCCGCAGAAATCAATCTTTGCAATCGGTTTCTCTTGCCGGACGATACCTCCGCCGTGTTATGGGACATGGACGGAGTGCTGATCGATTCCCTGTCTTTTGCGATACAAGCCTCACGGCGCCTGATCATGGAACGCTATGGCAGTCAGGTGAGTGTCGCTGCGGCTTTTCTGAAAAGCGTATTCCCGCTCGATCCGCCCGCGTACTGGCGGGCGATTCTGGCCCACCTGCAAGATCAGTGCGGCGCTTCGCTTCCCTCGACAGATGCCGAGGCGATGTGTGAGGACTATTTGTCCGCGCGCCTGACGGCGACCTTTCCCATCCTCCCGGGAATTCCTGAACTCCTTGCCGACCTTGCCCGCCGGGCGATCCCCTGCGCAGTGGTCTCCAATAATCCGCTATCCCAGACCATTGCAATACTGAACAACTGCGGGCTGCGCGACAGCTTTTCGGTGATCGTCGGCAACGACGACCCCACTTTGCGGAAAAAGCCCGCACCCGATACCTACCTCTGCGCGGCGAAACAACTGGGCCTCGACCCAACCCGCTGCGTTGTCGTTGAGGACTCCATTCTTGGGGTAGCGGCCGGCATTGCCGCCGGATGCCGAACGGTCGGTGTGGCCACCGGCAGCGCTGATACCGGGGCACTCGAAGCCGCGGGAAGCGCACGGGTCTACTCCAGTTTCCGCGAGAACGTGGCCGATCTCAGATTCGGCGATGTCAGAGTCAAGCAGATCGTCACCCTCAATGAGTTCCTGAGTCACATGGTCGAGCACATCGCCTGGCGCCTCGGCACCTCGATTGATTTCGCTTGGAACAACAATGACTCCAGGGCCGCCGGGGCATTCCTCGGCACGGCGTTGCGCCGCTTCCCGCTCAAGACCGCCGGCGCCGCCTGTCTGGGCATGATCGATGACGGCAGCGCCGAGGTCTTGGTGGATACCGGTCGCGCCCCGGGTATCTTCCACCTTACCGCTCAAGGCGAGGTCGCGCTCGACTGGTTTTTGTCCCTGCGTTGCGAACAACTGCCGAACGGTGCGCCGCTGCAGGAATTCCTCGCCGGACTCGCCGAAGGTCTCCAGGCAACGATCGATGTAACGATCTGCAGCGCGGAGGACCCGCATCACACCTGGGAGGGCGTGTTTCGCGCCGTTGGCATCTCCCTGAGTCGGATTTTCGGACCAGTACGCCCAGTGCACGCTGCGCCGACCACGGATGGCCAAGAGAATACTCGCGTCCTTGGTGACCTCAGGGTCCACAGCGTTGGCATCGACCTCTGTGAAGTGACGCGGCGCACCGCCGAGAGTGAGGTCTCACTGGTCATTGATTTTGCGCGCCGGCAACCTTCTGCTATTCATTTGCAGGTCGGCCCTTCGATATGTACCGAGGGCTTCAGCGAGCTCCTGCTGGCACTGGCCGACAATGCCGGGTTCACGCTGCAGCTTTCCTTTACCGCTTCGGTGATTACCTCGTCGCATGTGCTTTTTGAGGACGTCGCGCTCGTCATTGGCCGCGCCCTGTTGGAGTTGCTGGTCATTCGGATGATGTCGCAGGGGACGGACGGCGCAGGAAGCAACATTCATACCGCCGCCGATCTGCAAGACCTGGCCGTCGGTGTTGCCTTGAGCGTCGAGGGGAGAAAATTCTGGTCCTTTGTACCCTTTGGCGAATCCTATAGCCAACTCAGACGGCGCATTCTCGTGGGACAGGACGTCTTCGGCTCGCTGCGGTCGGAAGATCTGGACGATTTCGTCGATGGTCTTGCCGGCGGGCTTGCGGCAAGCATCATGATCCACATTCGCCGGCCGGTATCACCGGATGAAACATGGTTGGGCGTGTTCACCGGTCTCGGCAAGGCGATTGCCGAGGCCTTCCTTCCCAACCCGTTTCGCCGCGGAGTTCCTCCTGGGGTGAAGGCCACCCTGTCATGACGACCGCCGTACCTCAAACCGAATTATCGACAACCATGATCCCGACCGTAAACCCTTTCGTCGACCAGGCCCGAGAGTTCCCGACATTATCGTGTGGGATAGACCGGGCAGACTTTCTGCGTTTGGACCTGAGCGAGAGCATGATGGCAGCGCCGCCGCTGGTGCGCGAGGCAATTCTCCGTGTCATCGACTCGGAGCGCTTTTCAGCCTATCCGGACGATTCGCCGCTCTATCCCTTATTGGCGGATTATGTCGGAGTTCCACCTTCGCAGCTTCTGGTCACCAACGGTTCCGACCACGCGATACAACTGATCCTGCGGGCCTTTCTGTCGCCCGGCGATCAGTTGCAGGTCATTGACCCATCATTTCCGATCTACCCGCACGTCGCCCGTACCCTTGGCGCCGAAGTCCGTTGCGTACCGTTGGAAAGCGATTTTTTGTTCAGCGCAGAGCGATTCATCGAAGCGATGGATCAGGGGCCGCGGCTCTGTGTCCTGGTCAATCCGAACAACCCGACCGGAACCCTGATCCCACTGGAATCGATACGCGCGGTAGCGGCCGCGCGGCCTGGTCCCTTAATCGTCGACGAGGCCTACTACGAGTATGCCGGCATCACCGCGGTATCGCTCCTTGCCGCTCACCCCAATATCATCGTGACACGCACCTTCTCCAAGGCCTTCGGTTTGGCAGGTTTACGGCTTGGCTACATTGTGGCCCACCCCGAGATCGTCCGACAACTGCGTAAACTGCGCCTGCCGTTCGATGTCAACGCCTTTGCCGTCAGTGCCGCGACGGGTCATTTTTCCGACCTTTCCATTATGCGGCGGTACGTTCGGGCGATCGTGAGCGAAGCGAAGCCGCAACTGCTCAGGTTCTTCGAGGGCAGCGGCGTGACAGTGTTCCCTACCGCGGCCAATTTCGTGCTCGTCGACTTATCGCAGCGCGATCGCGTCGTACCACGACTGCGAGCGAACGGCGTGCTGGTGGCGCCGCAGGCCCATGCGCGGCTTGCGTCCGCGGTGCGGATTGCAATCCCGATACCAGAACACCTGTCCAGGTTCCAAACGGCGTTCACGAGTGCGCTGGACGCTTCTGCTTAGTAACGAGTCAAGAACAAGTGAAACGCAATCGTTGTCGTGGTCGTTGTCGTTGTCGTTGTCGTAATCGGAGAAGCGATGCGATTTGGGGTGCGAGAGAATCCGGGGCACGACGATAACCTCGATTACGACAACGACAACGACAACGGCGCTCTGCTGGACAACGCCCTACCCGCTCAAGGAGTGCGACGCGGGAGACGCCGCCGAGCCCCTGATGGCTGCCTGCCGGGCCTACACGAACGGCTTGGCCGGCCCGGGACGCCTCCGCAAAAGCCGGCGACCTTGCTCCCGATCGTTGATAAGATACGCTCTTGCTTAACCGGCATCGCAACTGCCGCGGGAGACCGCCCATGAAAATCAACTATTTTGTTCTCGATGAGATGTCGGAGACCGATCGCCGCGCCCTGTGCCGCCGATCTGAGGCTGACATTTCCACCTTGGCCGCCACCGTGTCGCCCATCATCGACGCGGTCAGGGCGTCGGGGGACGAGGCCCTCTTCAAGTACACCGCCGAGTTTGACGGTGCGGACCTCCGGGCCAAGGGTCTGCGTGTCTCCGACGCCGAAATCGATTCCGCCATCGGCTCGCTCGACCCCTCGATCAAGGCGGTGCTCGACTATTCGGCGGCGAATATTCGGCGCTACCATCAGGCGCAGATGCCCGAGGAGATGTGGTTCGTCGAAATCGCGCCGGGAATTCTCGCCGGGGAAAAGGTGACGCCGATCACCTCGGTGGGCCTCTATGTGCCAAGCGGAAAGGGCTCATTTCCATCGGTGATGTTGATGCTGGGAATCCCGGCGCAAATCGCGGGTGTCCCTCGGGTTGTCGTCTGTACCCCCCCGCGTCCGGACGCCACTGTCGATCCCGCCACGCTGTATGCCGCACGGATTTGCGGCCTGCACGACGTTTATCGGGTCGGCGGCGCTCAGGCCATTGCCGCCCTGGCGTACGGGACCGCATCGATCCCGCGTGTGGCCAAGACCTTGGGACCGGGAAACAGCTATGTCTCGGCCGCGAAACGAATCCTCTATGGGGTCGTGGACCCCGGTACGCCGGCCGGCCCCAGCGAGTCCATGATCCTCTGCGACGGGAATGTCGAGCCGCGCATCGCCGGACTCGACCTGCTGATCGAGGCGGAGCACGGACCGGACTCGACCGCACTGCTGGTAACGCATGACAAAAGGGTCGCTGACGAGGTCGCCAAGCTCCTCCCCGACCTTGTGTCCAAGCTCCCGCCAAAGCGCCGGGAGTATTGCGAGACGGTCCTTGCGGGCTACGGCGGCATCGTGCTCACGCCCTCCTTGGAGGAATCGATCGCGTTCGTCAACGAGTTCGCCCCCGAGCACCTGGAGGTGTTGGTGGACGACCCGATGTCGATACTCGGGGCAATCAAGAACGCGGGTGAGATCCTGTTGGGTCAGTTTACGCCCATTACCGTTGGGAATTTCTGCTTGGGCGTGAATGCGATTCTCCCCACCGGCGGATTCGCCAGATCGTTCTCGGCGGTAACGGTGCACGACTATCTGAAGCGCTCATCGATCGGCTATGTGTCGCAACTGGGTTACCCCGGGATCAGCCCCAAGGCCCAACAATTCGCAGAATACGAGGGTTTCGCGGCACACGCCATGGCGATCCGCGAGCGGAACATCTGACCGGGATCGGGAGTCCTTGCGGTTTCGCGTCGATGCCGTCGACCTCGGGATCAAGGTCGGCGTCACCGGCAAAGGCGGTGTCCCGCGCCGCCCGTCGCGGCTGAAGCCGCTCCCACGGCGTCGCCGCGCGGCTTTCACGGTACCGGCCGTTCTGATCGGCCGGCATCTGCCCTGAGGTTGAATCAGGAAATTGCTCTCACAAAGACACAAAGACACAAAGAAAAAGCAAATCATTGAGCCTAACTCCGGCAATTGCTCAGACCAAGACGCCAAGAAAGAACAAAGGGATCTGCGCCGCATCCGGATCGCCCGATGGGTGAGCCAGACTTCACGCGGCGGACGCGGGGCAGGCACCGTAGGGTCCGCTGTGCGGACCAGCAGTGGTGGGAATCTGCGAAGGTCGCGGCCGACTGTGCGGTCGCGGTCCGCGCAGCGGACCCTACGACGCGTCGGCGGGTATAAGATCCCTTGCCGCGTCCGCCGGTTCGCGCGGCGTGCGCACACCTTAAGGGGGGATTTGAGATGGCATCCGACGACGATCGCGCCTACCAGGCGTGGCAGGCCGCCGCGGCACAGGCGTTGCACGGCCAGACAGTCGACAGCCTCACCTGGCATACGCCCGAGGGCATCGCGGTCAAGGCGCTCTACCGGGCGGCCGACCTGGCGGGGCTTGCGTATGCCGACACGCTCCCCGGCCTGCCGCCCTACGTGCGCGGCCCGCAGCCGACGATGTACGCGCAGCGCCCCTGGACCATCCGTCAATACGCGGGGTTCTCGACGGCCGAGGAGTCCAACGGCTTTTACCGGCGCAGTCTCGCCGCCGGTGGGCAGGGCCTGTCGGTCGCCTTCGATCTGCCGACCCACCGCGGCCACGATTCCGACCATCCGCGCGCCGCCGGTGATGTCGGCAAGGCCGGGGTGGCGGTCGATTCGGTCGAGGACATGAAGATCCTGTTCGAGGGTATCCCGCTCGAGCAGGTCTCGGTGTCGCTGACGATGAGCGGGGCGGTGCTGCCGGTGCTTGCCGCCTTCATCGTCGCCGCCGAAGAGCAGGGGGTCGGCCGGGAACTTCTGACCGGGACCATCCAGAACGATATCCTCAAGGAGTTCATGGTCCGCAATACCTATATCTACCCGCCGGCCCCGTCGCTGCGGATCATCGCCGATGTCATCGCCTATACGGCGCAGGAACTGCCGCGGTTCAATTCGATCTCGATCTCCGGCTATCACCTGCAGGAGGCCGGTGCCACCCAGGCCCTGGAACTCGCCTTCACACTGGCCGACGGCAAGGAATATGTGCGCACTGCACTCGCCGCCGGCCTGGACCTGGACGCCTTCGCCGGGCGCCTGTCCTTCTTCTGGGCGGTGGGGATGAATTTTTATCTGGAGATCGCCAAGCTGCGCGCCGCGCGCCTGCTGTGGTGGCGGATCATGAATGAATTCGGCGCGCGCGAGCCGCGCTCGCTGATGCTGCGCACGCACAGCCAGACCTCGGGCTGGTCGCTGAGCGCGCAGGACCCCTATGACAATGTGGTGCGCACCACGATCGAGGCCCTGGCGGCGGTGTTCGGCGGCACCCAATCGCTGCACACCAATGCCTTCGATGAGGCGATCGCACTACCGACCGAGTTCTCCGCCCGGATCGCGCGCAATACGCAGCTCATCATCCAGGAGGAGACCCACATCGGCACCGTGATCGACCCCTGGGCCGGTTCCTACATGATGGAGCGGCTGACGCAGGACATGGCCGATGAGGCCTGGGCGATCATCGCGCAGGTCGAGGCCCTGGGCGGCATGGCCAAGGCCGTCGACTCCGGCTGGGCCAAGCTGCGGATCGAGGCCAGCGCGGCAGAGAAACAGGCGCGGATCGACCGCGGCGAGGACGTCATCGTCGGGGTGAACAAATACCGGCTGGCCCAGGAGGCGCCGCTCCAGTACCGCGAGATCGACAACACCGCCGTGCGTGAGGCGCAATGCCGGCGCCTGGCCCAGGTCCGGGCGGATCGCGATGCCGCAGCCGTGACCGCCGCGCTCGGCGCCCTGACCGCGGCGGCGCGCTCGGGCCAAGGCAATCTGCTCGACCTCAGCGTCCAGGCGATGCGCGTGCGGGCCACCGTCGGTGAGGTCTCCGACGCGCTGGAAACGGTATTCGGCCGCTTCAGCCCCCATACGGATTGCGTGAGCGGCGTCTACGGCGCCGCCTTCGCCGGGGACCCCGACTGGGAGGAACTGAAGAGCGAGATCGACGCCTTCGCCGCCGCGGAGGGCCGCCGCCCGCGGATCCTGGTGGCGAAGCTCGGTGAGGACGGCCACGACCGCGGGGCCCGGGTCATCGCCACCGGATTCGCCGACCTGGGCTTCGATGTCGACCTGGGTCCGCTGTTTCAGAGCCCGGAGGAGGCCGCCCGGGAGGCGGTCGAGAACGACGTCCACGCGGTCGGCGTCTCCACGCTGGCGGGCGCGCACAAGACGCTGGTGCCGCAACTGGTGGCGGCCCTGCGTGCCCAGGGTGCCGACGACATCGTGGTGGTGGTCGGCGGTGTCATCCCGGCGCCGGACTATGAGTTCCTGAGGGCCGCCGGTGCCGCCGCCGTGTTCGGTCCGGGCACCGTCATCGCCGCGGCCGCCCGGTCCGTGCTCGCCGCCATCCGCGCCGCGCGCGGGCCCGACGCGGCGTGACCCCTGCGGCAGGCCCCGACGCGGCCCTGATCGAGGGCGTGCTGGCGGGCGACCGGCGCGCGCTCGCCAAGGCGATCACCCTGGTGGAGTCGTCGCGCCACGATCAGCAAGACCGCGGGCAGGCGCTCATCGAGGCCCTGCTGCCGCACACCGGCCGGTCGCTGCGCATCGGGATCAGCGGCGTGCCGGGGGCCGGCAAGTCGACCTTCATCGAGTCGCTGGGCCTGCACATCATCGGTCAGGGCCACCGGCTCGCGGTGCTGGCCGTGGACCCGACGAGCAGCTTGAGCGGCGGGGCCATCCTGGGCGACAAGACGCGGATGCAGGGGCTCGCACGCGCCCCCGCGGCCTTCATCCGGCCATCGCCCGCGGGCGCCTGCCCCGGCGGCGTGGCGGCGCGCACCCGCGAGGCGATGCTCCTGTGCGAGGCGGCGGGTTTCGATGTGGTCATCGTCGAGACCATGGGGGTCGGACAGGCGGAAACCGCGGTCGCACGGATGACCGATCTGCTGGTGCTGCTGCAACTGCCGCTGGCGGGCGACGGGCTGCAGGCGATCAAGAAGGGCATCCTCGAACTGGCCGACCTGATCGTCATCACCAAGTCTGACTTGGCCCCCGCGGCCGCCGCCGCCGCCCGGCAGACCCTCGCGGACGCGCTGACCATGCTGCGACCGGCCTCGCCCCACTGGCAGCCGCCCGTGCTGACTCTCTCGGCGCGCGACGGCGGGGCGGTCGCCGCGGTCTGGTCGCAGATCGAGCGCTATCGCCAAACGCAATGCCGCGACGGTGCGTTCGAGCGGCGGCGCCGCTCCCAGTCGCTCGACTGGATGTGGCACCTGATCGAGGAGGGTCTGCGCGCCGACTTTCGCGCGCATCCCGCGGTCGGCGCCCTGCTGCCCGACATCGCGCAGGGCGTCTCGTCTGGTACCCTGAGCCCGACCCTGGCGGCCACCCGCCTGCTGACGCTGGCCCAGACCAACCGCGCCCCCGCCGCTGCACCCCCAGGCGCACCGGCGGGCGCACCGGACCCGGACTGCCCCCGGTGCGACCCGTAACCACATCGTCATCGTTTGCTCGCGAACCTGAAACGCCGGGTCGCTATAGTCGATCCCGCCGCTTCTAATGACCCGAGGATGACGCATGCCAGCCATCGCCCCTGCATTACCCGCCCGGCGGGGAGAACGCCTGTTCGTGGATCTCGCGACCGCCGAGCAGGAGGTCCGCGAGGCCCAGTCACTGCGCTTTCGGGTGTTCGGCGAGGAACTGGGTGCCAGGCTCAAGGGGGGTGATCGCGGCCTGGATATCGATGTCTTCGACGGCGTCTGCCAACACCTCCTGGTCCGCGAGGTGCAGACCGGCCGGCTGGTCGGCTGCACGCGCCTGCTGACCGATGTCAAGGCGCGGGAGCTCGGGGGTTTCTATTCGCAGAGCGAGTTCGACCTGGGGCCGGTGGTCGGACTCCCCGGGAGTCTGCTGGAGATCGGGCGCACCTGTATCGACCCGGACTACCGGCAGGGCGCCGCCATCGCGGTCCTGTGGTCCGGACTGGCCGCCTTCATGCAACTGCACCGGTGCGATTACCTGTTCGGGTGCGCCAGCATCCCCCTGGGCGCCGACGATATTCAGGCCGCGGCGATCATGAACCGGGTGCGCCGCCAAGGCCTGACGGGACCTGAGTTGCGCGTGACCCCGCGGGTCCCGCTGCGCAGCGCCCAGGTCCCGGGCGACGTGCTCGACGCGCCGCTGCCCCCCCTGCTCAAGGCCTATCTGCGCCTGGGTGCCCGGGCCTGCGGTGAGCCCTGTCGGGACCCGGACTTCGGCGTGGCCGACGTCCTGATCCTGCTGCGGGTCGCGGACCTCAACCCGGTCTATGCCCGGCATTTCATCGAGCGCCTGGGCGGCGCCTGACGCCCGATGAGACCAGCCCTGCACCTCACGGTCGTCACCGAGACCTATCCCCCCGAGATCAACGGCGTCGCCAATACCATGCGCCACCTGGTCGCGGGCCTGACGGACCGCGGCCATCAGCTCCATGTGATTCGGCCCCGGCAGGGGACCGATGCCGGGAGCGCCGCCGACCCGCACCCCAGCGAGACCCTGGTCCCCGGCCTGCCCATCCCGGGTTACCGCGGCTTGCGCTTCGGCCTGCCGGTCTTCGCGCGCCTGCGGCGGCTATGGCAGGTCGAGCGCCCGGACCTGATCTATATCGCCACCGAGGGTCCACTGGGGCGCGCGGCACTCAAGGTCGCAGCGGCGCACGGTATCCCGACGGCGACCGGCTTTCATACCCAGTTCGAGCAATACAGCCGGCACTATGGGCTGGGCCTGCTGGCGCAACCCATTGCCCATTCACTGCGGACCTTTCACAACCGCTCCGACGCCACCCTGGTCCCGACGAGCGAGTTGCGCGACCGGTTACGCGCCCAGGGCTATACCAAGGTCCAGGTCTTCGGGCGCGGGGTCGACACCCAGCTCTTCTCTCCCACGCGCCGCCGCGCACCCTTGCGTGCGCAATGGGGCTGCGGTCCGGACGCCCCCACGCTGCTCTATGTCGGACGCCTGGCGGCAGAGAAGAATATCGCATTGGTCCTGGAGAGCTTCATCGCCACCCAGGCGAGCCTTCCCAAGGCCCGCTGCCTGCTGGTGGGGGATGGGCCGGAGCGGTCCCGACTGGCGCGCCGCTTCCCGCAGTTTCACTTCGTCGGGGCCAAGGTGGGCGTCGAACTCGCCGAACACTATGCCAGTGCGGACCTGTTCGTCTTCCCGAGCCTCACCGAAACCTTCGGCAACGTGGTCCCGGAGGCCATGGCCAGCGGCTTGACGGTGGTCGCCTTCGATGCCGCGGCGGCCCACAACTACATCCGCACCGGGGACAACGGCATCACCGTCTACCCCTATGACGACCTGGCCTTCGTCAATGCCGTGGTGGCTGCGGCCCAGGGCATGAAAAACCTGCTCCAATACGGCGGCAAGGCGAGAGCGACAGCCGAGACACTCGGCTGGGACCGCGTCATCGACACCGTCGAGAAGTGTCTGTTCGACGTGATCCAGCAACGCGCAACCGCGGCTGGGCCGCAACGCCTGGCCCCGACTTCGCAATGAGCGCGCGCCCCGCGGCTCCCGAGCCCGGTGCCCTGGTCAGCCGCCCCGGTGCCGGGTGGCATGGTCGCCAAGGCCCGCAACGGCTCCTCGCCAGGCGTGGGGTCATTGCGGTCGCGGCCCCTGGCGTGTTGCAATGCTGCCCGCCGGGTTGTGGCAACGCGAAGACGCGGCGCGCCTGCCGGAGGGTACCAAGCCTTCCGCTACACTCTGGTTGCCTGGCCCGCGGCTGATCCAGGCAGGCCCCGCCTTGGGGCCGTTTAACTTAGAAAAGGCAGTTTAGCCGCGAATGAACGCAAATTGACGCAAATAATCAGAGACTTGGTCTTTGCTGCACGTTCACCGTCCAGGCGACGCCCGCGACGATGCTAACCAGCAGATTTATTTGCGCTTAGTTGCGTTCATTTGCGGCCAAATATTCTTCTTAGGTTTAAGGCGTCGGCAGCCGGAGGGCGAAACAGTCCAAGGCGCGCCCCACCCGCGCGGGTTTCAATGCTCCTATGTACAGCAACGACCGCTTGGTCATCCTCGACGCCGACGGCACCACCGTGGATGCCTTCAGCGCCATCGACAAGACCTTCGCCATGCACGGCATGGACTTGGGTCCGCTTGCCCGCTTCCAGAAGCGGCGCCACGTGTTCAAGTACCTGGGCGGGATCAAGGAGTTTCCCCGCAATCTGCGCAAGCAGATCGCCCGGCAGAAGCGCTCACGGATCATCGCTACCCTGACCGAGGTCTACCGGGACGAAGGGCACCTCTATGAGGGGATGGCGCAGTTGCTGGATCGGCTCGCGAGTCGGCCGGGCGTGCGGGTCGGAATCGTGACCCGCAACATCACCCGCGATCCGGTCGATACCCTCGAGGTCCTGTTCAAACGGGAGGGCTTCGACCCGGCCCGGTTCGACTTCCTGGTCCACTTGCCGCTGGCCTTGGGCAAGCTGGACGCCTTCCGCACCATCCGCGAGCGCTTCGGTGTCAGTCCGGCGCTCGCCTTTGCCTGCGGCGACGAGGCCGCCGATTATCAGGCGGCAGTGGGCTCCGGTATCCATCCCTTCATGGTGTCATACGGATTCGAGGACTTCGAGCGGCTCACCGTGCGTCACGGCATCCCGCGGGAACTGATCTCCCGCAGCCCCGCGGAACTGGGCGCACGGATACTGCATACCCTCAGCCTCGGGGCAGTGATCACCTAGCAACCGTCGTTGTCGTTGTCGTTGTCGTTGTCGTTGTCGTAATCGTAATCGGATAAGCGGTGTATTTTGGGGTGCGAGAGAATCCGGGGCGCTACGGTAACCTCGATTACGACGACGACAACGACAACGAAAATGGCCCTATAGGCCGTCCCTGATGGAATTGTTTAACTTATTGGAGAGGCTGCGCTTGATCGCGGGACCAGGGTCTCGGTCGGCGCCATGGTGCGCACGGCGCACCCTCGGGTCGCGGTGCGGTCAACGGTCCGCGCATTTCCAGTCGGCAGTTCGTCATCCGCCCGCAATGGTGCGGTCACCGAGGGTCGTTATCATCCCGCTAGGATGCGTCGGTCCGGTTTGCGATGGCTCGCGCGCCCCCCTTTGTTTCCCCATTAATCGCGCCCCCTGGAGATCCCCATGCACCTCAAGGCCCAGCTCCCCGCGGCCATCGCCGCCGCCCTGTTCGCCGCGGGCCCCATCCTTGCCGGCCAGCTTCAGCCGGAACCGGTCCCGGTCCCTGGGGCAACGACCGCCCAGTCCGGTGTCGAGATGTCCGGTAACCAGGTCGACAAGCAATTGATCCTGTCCTCCGAGGCGGCCAAGGTGAACGGTACGCTTGAGATGACCGGCTACCAGGTGCTGCTGCGCAGCGGCGCGGAGCTGCCCCTGCTGGAGGCCAACGGCACCATCAGTGCCACGGCAACGCTGAGGTTCGGCGCCCTCTTCGATATCAGCGACCACCCCGTCCTGGACGGCACCACGGCGCGCATCTCCAACGACAATGACTTCAACTCATTGATCCAGGGCCCGGACGATCGGCTGTACCTGATCTCGCATTTCGAGAGCCGCCCGGGCGCCATCTATCAGACGCTGTTGAGTCAGGGGTCCGACGGCACGCTCAGCCCCCAGGCCACCCGTAACATCGACTTCAAGGGCTACCAAGGCGGTTGGGTCCACTGCGCCGGCAGCGTCTCGCCCTGGGGCACCCACCTGGGCAGCGAGGAGTACGAGCCCGATGCCCGCATGTGGAGCAGCCAGACCGGCGGTACCGACGCCTGCGCCAATACGGACCCCAACAAGCAGCGCCCCGGCAGCTACGAGTCGGCCATGGTCCAGTACCTGGTGGACAGTGGCGACGTGCAGTACAGCCCCAGTTGCGTCAACGCCCGGGCCCACCTGAACCCCTACCGCTACGGTTTCCCGGTGGAGGTCGCCGTCGGCGCCGATGGTCTGGCGAGCGTCGAGAAGCACTTCGCCATGGGCCGCCTGGCCAGCGAGCTGTCCTATGCCATGCCGGACGCCAGGACCGTCTACATCACCGACGACGGCACCAATACCATGCTGTTGATGTTCATCGCCGACACGGCGGGGGACCTGGACGCCGGTACCCTCTATGCCGCGAAGTGGACCCAGCTCAGCGGCAATGAGGCCAAGGGCGGACGCGGCGCGATCTCCTGGGTCAACCTGGGTCACGCCGACGCGGCGACGATCGCGACCGCCATCGCCGGCCAGACCTTCGACAACCTCTACGAGGTGGGCGCGCTCAACAGTCCGGACAACGGCACCTGCCCGGCCGGCTTCACCTCGATCAACGCCGGCCACGGTGCGGCCAACCACGAGTGCCTCAAGGCCCGGGGCACGGTGAGCGAGGCCGTGCTGTCGCGCCTGGAGACCCGCCGCTATGCCGCCATGCACGGGGCAGCGACCGAGTTCCGCAAGGTCGAGGGCTTCACCTTCAACCCGGAGCAGCGCGTCGCCTACCTGGCCATCTCCGAGTTGAATAAGGGCATGGAAAACAACACCGGCTCCGATGTCGGCGGACCCAATCAAATCCGGCTCGCCAGGAACGATTGCGGTGCCGTCTATCAGTTGCCCATGGCCGGCCGGGTCAAGGACACCGCCGGCAACCCGATCGACAGCGCCTATGTCGTCGTCCAGATGAGCGGCCTGCTCGCCGGTACCCCGGTGGTGGGGAGCCTCGACAAGGATACCGACAACAAGACCACCAACACCTGTAGCCTGAACGGGCTCGCCAATCCGGACAACCTGACCTACCTGCCCCGCTATAACACCCTCATCATCGGCGAGGACACCGGCAGCGGTCATCAAAACGATGCCATCTGGTCCTACGACCTGCGCGCGGGCAAGCTGACCCGGGTCCTGACCACCCCTTACGGCTCTGAAACCACCTCCCCCTACTGGTACCCGGACGTCAAGGGTCACGCCTATCTGATGGGCGTCGTCCAGCATCCCTATGGCGAGTCCGACACCGGCGCGCCCGGCGCGAACGAGGATGCCAAGCACGGTTACGTCGGCTACTTCAAGTTCCCGGTCCTGAAATAGACAACGAGCACGCTCGTTGTCGTTGTCGTTGTCGTTGTCGTAATCGTGATCGGAGAAGCGATGCAAATCGGCGTGCGAGAGAATCCGGGGCGGTACGATAACCTCGATTACGATTACGATTACGACAACGACAACGACCACGAGGATTCATGCCCGGCATCGCTTTGGAGACACCCTCATGCAAACCCGTTACCTCAAGCCAGGTCTGGCCCTGGGCGGCCTGGCCCTGGGCCTCGCGAGCCTCGCCTTTGCGCCGCTGGTCAGCGCCGGCGCCCAGGCCATCGCCACGTCCAAGGTCGTCTTGTCCGTCGACCAGGTCACCGGCGGCGCCCTGGGCACGGATGTGACCCTGACCTACGACTATGACCCGGCGGACGCCGCCGCGGACCGCAGCAGCAGCGGCAACGCCTACGTCAACGCCGCCCCAGACCCGGGCAGCGCCGTGTCCGATACCCTGGACTTCGGGATCTACGAAAACCAGCAGAGCTTTTCCGAGGCGGGCGCCTACGCCCGCAACGGCAGCGGCTTCGCGAGCCTGGCCGGCGAGGGGTATCTCACCCTGACGAACCTGAGCGCCGCCGCCCTGCAGGTCGCCTTCGGCTACGAGATCGACCTGTCGGCCGAGACCAGCGTGACGCCGACCGGCTTTTCCGACGCCTACGCCCGGGCCATGGTGTGGGTCTTCGACGACACCTTTGCCGTGGACCTGGCCAACGTGGTCGCGGCCGACTCCGCCAACGGCGCCCTGGACAGCGCCGCCTACACCGACAGCGGTACCTTCACGATCGCCCTCGTCGGCAACGAGACCCGGGTGATCCGGGTCCAGACCCAGAGCCAGGCCCAGGTCGAGTTCGTTCCGGAACCGGCCCCCCTGGCCCTGCTGGCGCTGGGGTTGGTCGGCCTGCGGATACGACGTCGCGGGATGCGGTGAACTGCGCCGACGCTCGTCCACCCGCCGGAACTCTGATCGAGCCCGTCATCGATCCCTGAGCATCGTAGGGTGGACAAGCGCAGCGCAGTCCACCACCGGCGGCTGCGCGACTGGGCGTTTGCGCAGTCTGACGCGCTGCGTCACGCAGTGCTCGTCTATAGGCCCGACGATGCCATTGAGGCAGCGGACCCTCGCGCCGATCCGCGGGCCCTTGTTCGGCATTGCACACTCGACCGGGATGCTCATGGCGTATGATTGCGCGGTAACGATACAACCGTTTTGTTACCGCCAGGCGAGCGCACGCCATGCCCATCCGCACCAAACTCGCCGGCGCACTGATCGCCATCCTGGTGGTCAATCTGGCCGCCAGCCTGTACGGGTTCCACCTGCTGACGCAGGCCTGCGAGCGGGAGGCGAGGGTCCGCGAGGCCAGCACCGCGATCGTCACCACGGCCCTCTCCGCGCAGGTCCACTTCAAGAAACAGGTCCAAGAGTGGAAGAACATCCTGTTGCGGGGGCAGGAGGCAGGGCTCTTCGATGACTATTTCGGCCGCTTCGAGCGCGAGGAGGCACGCACGCGTGAGACCCTGGATCAACTGATCCGGTTACTCACCGACGATGGGCAGTCGCCCGCCACCGCCGAGCGCTTCCGGGAGGCGCATCGGCGACTGGGAGAGCAATACCGCGCCGCGCTCGCAGGCTATCGTCCGCAGGAGCCCGCTTCACAATCGGCGGTCGATCGACAGGTGCGTAACATCGACCGGGAGCCGACCGACCTGATCGGCCAGCTCGTGACCGCCGTGCTCGCCCACAAGGAGCAGACACTGCTCAGCATCGACGAGACGACCGCGGTACTCCAGCGGCAGGTCCTGCTCGTGATGGTCGGCGTCATGAGCGCGGCGGTCTTCTTTCTCGTCTGGCTGATCGACCACCGCATTGGACGGCCCATCGCGATGGCCACGGTGATCGCCCGCCGGATCAGCACCGGCGATTTCTCCACCCCCATCCCGGTGCGCGGCGTCGATGAACCCGCCGAGCTGCTGGCCGCGCTCAAGACGATGCAGGAGAGCCTGACCAAGTCCCAGGCGGATCTCCGACAGAGCGAGGCCCGCGCGCGCCTGCTCCTGGAAGCGACCGGCGAGGGCATCTTTGGGGTCGACACCGACGGGCGCTGTACCTTCTGCAACCCCGCCGGTGCGCAGATGCTCGGCTACCGGACGCCGGAAGAACTCCTTGGCCGCCACATGCATGAGACCGCGCACCATTCGCAGGCCGACGGCAGCCATTATCCCGTCAACCGTTGCCAGGCCGCCGCGACCTATCGCGAGGGGATCGCGGCCCGGGTCGACGACGAGGTGTTCTGGCGCACGGACGGCACCCAGTTCCCCGTCGAATACCATGCCAACCCCATCCATCAGGACGGCAGGCTGGTCGGTGCGGTCGTCATCTTCTCCGACAACAGCGCCCGCAAGGAGGCGCAAGCGGCCTTACGCGCGGCGCACGACGCGCTGGCGCAGGAACGGGCAACACTCGCCGAACGGGTGCGCCGACGCACGCTGGAACTCGATCGAGCCAACGCGGAGCTGGCCCGGGCGGCACACGCAAAGGACGAGTTTCTCGCGGCCATGAGCCATGAGTTACGCACCCCGCTCACCGTCATCCTCGGGCTTTCCGAGACCATGGGCGACGCGCAGCTCGGCGCCCTGAGAGGGTATAGACAAAATCTACCTGGCCGATATTCTTGCGCGAGTTTACAAGAACGAGGCGCGCAACGATGTCGAAAGGTGGTCGGCCAAAGAAGATCAACGAGGGACAGTATGAGGTGTTGCGCCAGATCGTCGC
>NZ_CAIKKU010000044.1 GCF_903828115.1 uncultured Thiodictyon sp.
AAAAAACCAACAACAACAACAACAAAAACGACAACAACGACAACAACTACAGCGACAACGACAGCGACAACAACAACGACAACGACAACGACAACGCCAACGCCAACGATTGTGTTTGTGTTTAATCAATGGGGACCCTCAAGGCCCGGCCGAGCCCTCCCCCCGCTCCAGATTGACCGCCGCCACCCCGGTCTGCAATACCAGCAGATAGACCCGGGAGCGGTCGGCGGCGGGCACGATATCCTCAGCGATGATACCGAGCCGGTTGTTGAGCTCATCGACCATCCCCGGGATGGCGCGCCAGCGCGGCGCGGCGATGCACCAGCGGCGCTCCTGCGCGACGCCGGTATCCTGCAGGAAGCGACAGGCGGGGGCCAGTTTGCTGTCGTCGATGAAGTCGATCAGCTCGCGGCGCCGCTGCGGCCAGTCATCGGCCGCGGCGCGCCGCGCCTGTTCCTCATCCTCGGCATCCGCATAGCGCTTGCTCAGGATATCGATGAAGCGCAGCGGATCGAGGAAGGCGTCGCAGTAGTGCTCGCTCCAGCCCGCGAAGGGACGGGGCAGGTCGTCCTGCGGGTAGCAAATCCGCTCGAGCGGCCGCACCGCCATGATGGTCTCGAGGCCCGCCGCGCCCCGCACCCAGTGGCGTACCGCCATGGCCGGCTGACTGCTCAGGCGCAGGAATTCGGCGAGCTGGCGCCGCAGCCAGACCATCTCGCGCCCGCGCTCGGCCAGGCGCTCGCCGATGCGGGTCAGGGTCTTCTGCACCTCGTTGGTCAGGCTGGCGCGCAGGTTGCGGCGCACCCGCGCCAACAGCGACTCCCGCAAGGGGTCCACCAGGTCACGCAGGTGGTCGTGGAAGCGGCCCCGCTGGGCACTGCTGTAAAAGCGCTGGGCGCGCGCGATACGCCCGGTGATCAGCGGCTGGACCCGCAGGGCCAGGACGGCCCAGAGCAGTATGAACCAGACCAGGGTCCAGGACAGTGGATGATTCACGGTGCGCAGCGCCTGCACCAGGGCGTCCAGCCAGTCCCGACCCGGCGGGTTGATCTGATAGACGAGCCCCACCAAGAGGACGGCCAGCCCCAGGGCGAGCACCAGGGCGAACAGGGGCCAAAACAATTGCAGGCCCCGGCCCTGGCTGGTCAACCACTCATCGAGCTGGGCGCGATACTCTCGGTGCAGCGATCCCAGGCGCTGCAGCGGGTCGGTGCTCTGCGCGACCGGCAACCGACCGCGGTCCGGCCCGTCCGCGAGTCCCCGGCGGACCTCGTCCAGCGCGGCGCGCACTAGGGTCAGCGAGGCCGGCGCCCGGTCGTCGTGCAGGTCGGCGTCCACCGCGTCCACCACCCGCTGGTCCAGGTCCTTGAGGTGGGCCTCCTTGATGGCGGTGACGATCTCCCAGCCGGCCCGGTCCAGTGCCTGCCCCAGGGCCTGGCGCTCACGGGCGAAGACCTCCTGGACACGGTCCACCCAGTCGGCGGTCTGCGGCTCCGGCACGGCCGTCAGGGCGCTCACCAACTGCTCGGCGCGGACCTCGAACAGGTCCTCCAGGCGGCCGTCATCGATGCGCCGCTCGATGGCCTCCCAGCGCAACGGCGCCAGGGTTTCGCGCACCCGCCGTGCCTGGCGGTCCGGGCACTGCTCCTGGTCGCCGATCAGGGCGTCGAGCCAGCGGCGCCCGAAGGTCGCCGCCGCCTCGCGGCTGCGCACCAGGGTGCTTTCCTCCAAGAGGCGAATGCCGAAGGTGGCGGTGACCGGCTGGACAAGCGACGCCTGTTGATAGAGCGCCTGCCGGGTGGTGCGCAGACCCTCGAACAGCAGCAGTTCAAGAAACAGCACGGCCTCGTCGAGACGCACATGGGGCGGGCGGTAGCCGACCGCGGTGCGGCCATCCACCAGATAACAGCGCTCCACGCCCGCCTGTCGCTCCGCGCGCCGACGCTCCCAGCCCTGCATGGAGTTGCGCAGCGCCGCGCGCAGCGACCGTGCCGTCGCGACCGCCGCCGGGGCGCCGGCGCCCTGCCAGTAGTCGTCGAAGTCCAGGATCAGGATACAGTTGAGATTCGCGGCCCCCTGCACCGCGACCTTGAAGAAACTGGAGTCGGCCAGGGACTCCAGACAGTGCTGGAGCAGGATATCGAGGTGCGGGATTGCGTCCGGCACGCCGGGGCGGGCCAGGACGATAAGGTCGAGCCCGACGGGGTCACGCCGATCAAAGCTGGTCTGGGCGACCAGCTCATCGGCGATGCGCCGCACCAGCACCGCCGCCAACCCCGGCTCGGTCCTGTGGTCCGCCGTCGGCGCCTTGATCTGGCGATAGAGATCGGTCAGGAATTGCGGCGCACCGGCGCCGCCCAGCGCGGTGGCGGCCGAGCGCTCGAACGGGTCCGGGAGGGCCAGCAGGGCCAGGTCGCGCAAGTGACGCTGGGCCGAGGCGATCCCGCCGCTCTGGGTCTCCTGCCACCGCAGCACGCCGCGCAGGGCCGATTGATGCAGCAGCCGCTGCAGGGCATCCAGGCCGTAGGCGCCGAAGCCGATCAGGAGGGTGGGTCTGGGCATGGTTCCTGGGCGGCATTCCAGCCGGCTGCAAGTAAATAGACAGGATTAGGAACGGTTCACCAATAACCTAAACAAGTCAATTAGGGAATGCCTTCGGCGTCGCGGTCGTTGTCGTTGTCGTTGTCGTTGTCGAGGTTACGATACCCGCGAGGATTCTCTCGCTAAATTATCTCGGGGCCTTGGTCATAACTGCGGCCACCCGCCCTCGCGGCAACCCGTCGCGGCCGGGGG
>NZ_CAIKKU010000045.1 GCF_903828115.1 uncultured Thiodictyon sp.
AAAACGACAACGACAACGACAACGTACCCGGGATCGCGGTCGCCACATCAGTTCTGATCGCCTGAACCTGCTGACCCGAAACCTCCCCCGGGTTAAGATAACCCCCGAATCGACCCAGTTTCAGCGACAGGGGTACCCGGCCGCCGCCGGGAGGAGCACCGACCAGTGGCCGAGCCCGCGCGCGTCTTCCTGAGCTACAGCCATGCCGACGAGGCCTGGAAGGACCGGCTCGTCGCCCAACTCGGCGTCCTCGAGCGCGCGGGTAAGCTGCGCGTCTGGGACGACCGGCGGATCGGCGCGGGGGCCGACTGGCCCCCAGCGATCGAGACCGAACTCGCGGGCTGCGCGGTCGCCCTGCTCCTCATCTCCGCCGACTTTCTCAACTCCCGCTTCATCCTCGATACCGAGGTCCCGCGACTGCTCCAGCGCCGGGCGCGGGGCGGCCTCACGGTCATCCCGGTCTTCGTGAGGCCCTGTCCCTGGCGGCGGATCGACTGGATCAACGCCATCCAGGGCAGGCCGAGCGACGGGCGGGAACTCAGCGGGATGAGCCCGCATGACGCGGAGGCCGCGCTCGCCGCGCTGGCGCTGGAGATCGACGATCTGCTGGGCGCGCGGGCACTGGACGCGGAGCGTCCGGGGAGGCATCCCCACGCGGAGCGTGGGGACGAGAAGACCCAGCCCCAGAGGCCCCGGGTCGAGATCGCCCGGCTCCCAGCCGGCGCCGCCCACTTCCTGGGCCGCGAGGAGGAACTGCGGATGCTCGACGCCGCCTGGTCCAGCGAGGGCGACGCGGCCGGCCTCCAGGTCGTCGCCCTGGTCGCCCCCGGCGGGGTCGGCAAGACCGCGCTCATCAAGCGCTGGCTGGATGGGCTCAGGCGCGAAGGCTGGCGCGGGGCTGAACTCATCTTCGGCTGGTCCTTCTACAGCCAGGGGACCGGGGACGACCGCCAGGCGTCGGACGACGTGTTCTTGAGCGAGGCGCTCGCCTGGTTCAAGGTCGACTGCGACCCGGCCGCCTCGCCTTGGGACAAAGGCCGACTCCTCGCCGACGCGGTCGCGGCGCGGCGCACCCTGCTGGTACTGGACGGCTGCGAGCCGCTGCAACAGCCGCCCGGACCGCTCGCCGGGCAACTGCGCACCCCCGGGCTCAAGGCCCTGCTCGGGCACCTCGCCGGCAGTGGTCAACTGGGGCTGACGCTCCTGAGCACCCGCGAGGCGCTCACCGATCTCGCCGAATACGCACGCTCACCCGGCTACCCGCAAGGCGCGGTCCTGGTCCACGACCTCGAACGCCTGGACGAGGCCGACGGCGCCCGGCTCCTGCACCGCCTGGGCTGCGTGCGCGCCGGGGCGGCGGCCATCGGACCCGAGGACGACGAACTGCGGGCCGCCAGCCGCGAGGTCCGGGGCCATGCACTGACGCTCAACCTGCTCGGGCGCTACCTGGCGCAGGCGCAGGGGGGCGACATCCGGCGGCGCGATACCGTCGACCTGATGGACGCGGCCGACAGCCAGGGCGGTCATACCTTCCGGGTGCTGGCCGCCTACGAGGCCTGGTTCACGCGGGCGGCCCCGGGCGCGGGGACGGACGGGACCGCGGCGCGGCAGCCGACCGTGCGGCCCGGAGCGGCCGGCGCACCGGGCGGGGCGGTCGAACTCGCGGCACTGCGGCTGCTCGGGCTCTTCGACCGGCCGGCGGATGCGGGGTGCATCCGGGCGCTGCGGGAGGCACCGGCGATCCCGGGGCTCACCGAACCGCTGATGGACCTGAGCCAGGCGCGCTGGAACCTCGCCTTGAGCCGGCTCGCCGAGTGCGGACTTATCGAGCGGGGCGGCGCGTGGGGTACGGGCGCGGGGCCGATTGGGGGGGCGCCGGGGTTCGACTTAGCCGTCGTCGGTGGGGGGCCGCAGCGTACCATCCCTGGCGCTGGATTCCGGCATCCTGCCGGAATGACAGAGGTTGGTGCGGGGCCGCAGCGTACCGTCCCTGGCACTGGATTCCGGCATCCTGCCGGAATGACGGACGCTGGCGGAATCACGGGGGCCGGCGGGGGAGAGACCGCCGTCGCGGGCACCGGGGTCCCGCAGCCCGCGGGACTGACGGGGGTTGGAGCGGAACGGCAGACCGGGGCACCCGCGGCACCCGCCATCGACGCCCACCCGCTGGTGCGCGAATACCTGGGGCTGCGCCTGCGCGAGTCGCACCCGGACGCCTGGCGCGAGGGGCACCGGCGGCTCTATGCATTCCTCAAGCAGTCCGTCCCCCAGCGCCCCGAGGGTCCGGCCGGGCTCCAGCCGCTCTACCAGGCGGTCGCCCACGGGTGTCTGGCGGGGTCGCAGCAGGAGGCGTGCGCCGAGGTTTTTCACGACCGCATCCGGCGGGGAAGCGGCAATGACGGGGCCTACAGCTGGAAGAAGCTCGGTGCCTTCGGCGCCGACCTGGGTGCTGTCGCCTGCTTCTTCGATGAGCCCTGGCAGCGGATCTCCGCCGCACTCACCGAGTCCGACCGGGCCTGGCTGCTCAGCCAGGCGGCCGTCCAACTGCGCGCGCTGGGCCGCCTGACCGAGGCGCTGGAGCCGATGCGGGCGGGGCTCGAGATGGTCGTCCGGCGGGAGGACTGGAAGAACGCCGCAATCTACGCCGGCAACCTGAGCGAGCTGGGGCTGACCCTGGGCCTGGTGTCGGACGCGCTGGCGGACGGCGAGCGGTCGGTGGACTATGCCGACCGCAGCGGCGATGCCTTTTGGCGCATGGCCAGTCGCGCGACCCTGGCCGATGCACTGCACCAGCAGGGCCAACGGGGGCCGGCATTCGAACGCTTCCGCGAGGCCGAGTCCATGCAGGCGCAGCGTCAGCCCCAGTACCCGCTCCTCTACTCGGTGCCGGGCTACCGGTATTGTGACCTGCTGCTGGCCGCACCCGAGCGCGCCGCCTGGCGGGCCTTGCCCGCCCGGTGGGAGCGGCTTCAGCCGCGACGCGAGGCCGCGGCCACGGAGGACGCATCGTCGCGGCTGAAGCCGCTCCCACCGGGTCTCCGCGATGACCTTGGCGATCACTCTTGCCGCGCGCGATTCCCGCGCGCGCGGCAACCGGTCGGGGACCTGTGGAACGGCAAACAGGGGGGAGCGCGGGCCGACTGCGTAGCGCCCCCGCTGAGAGGCTGGACAGTTCGGCAATGCCATGAGACCGGCGGCGCTTGGGACCGCCTTGCGCAAGACGCCTGTAGCGTCTCAGGGGCAAACGGGGCCGGGTGGCAGGGTAGGGCGGAACGCCGCAGGCGGTTCCGCCGTCCCCGGCGCGGGGGGATGGCGGATCGCCCTGCGGGCATCCGCCCTACGGGCTAGGCCGCCTGACGGGGCTTCGGCGCGGGGGCCCACGCCACCCCCGCCGCGTGCGCCCGCTCCACCAGCGTCTGGGCCAGCCACGCATAGATCCCGGCCTCGAAATCATCGCGCGGGTCCACCTCGCTGTCGGCCACCGCGTAGGCGCTACCCAGCGCCTGATTGGCCCGCGCCACCCCCGCCGCGATCTCGGCCGCCTGCGCCGCGTCCGGCGCCACGCCCCGCCGCGGCGACGGGGCACCCGCGAACCGCAGCCCCAGGAACTGATGCGTCGGTCCCGTGACCCGGGCCGCCAACCACCAATCATCGCGTCGACCGAATAACATTCCTGCTTACCCCTTCCACGGATACCGCGCATGGGCCGCGGTGTGCGCGGCGTCGAAACTCGGGCCGTGGCGGCGCATGAACCACGCCTCCGCCGCCTCGTGCCTCAGCAATTGTAGATCATGCGCGGTACCCTGGCCGGCCGCCAGTCGTTCCCAGGCCGCGGCGATCTCCGGGCCGGACGGGGCATGCGCCCCGTCCGTAACGTTTTTTCCGAGCTACCGGCTCGCAGGGCTTGATCATCGTTTCGGCCGCTGCCCCGAGGTCTCACACCGGAGGTCGAGGCTTTACCGTGAAAGTCCCCTGCGTAGCCAGGCCATCCTGGCCTGGCCAGGCTGGAACAGTCAGGGC
>NZ_CAIKKU010000046.1 GCF_903828115.1 uncultured Thiodictyon sp.
AAAAGAGTTTTTCAGCGCCCAAAATTACTACCCTAGTTTTCAGCAGCCGATTGTGCTGAGAGTTCTTCTTGGCCGACAGAAATTTGAGTCAAGATGATTGCTATGGTAGCGCATCGAATGAGTGTTCGCCGGGAATTGCTGCATGTGCGCCTAGGCTACGACGGGAGAAACCGTCGGTTCTATCAGGTCGCCTCAGAGAGACTTCCAGTAGAACAATCACTTATGCGACATCGTGTCGCACAACGAAAACTTACGCTAAGGACTCCGGCCTCGCCGCGACGGCCAGATAGCGGTAGAACCTCGCCCGCGAGATCGCCAGCGTCTTGCAGATCTGCTTCACGCTCAGTGCCCGGCCGGCGTACATCCGCTGCGCGGTCTTCACCCGCGGGTCCTCGCCCGTCGTCGGTCTGCGCCCGCCCTTGCGCCCGCGCGCCCGGGCCGCCGTGAGTCCCGCCTTGGTCCGCTCCTGAATCGGCCGCCGCTCGAACTGCGCGTTATGCGGTGCTCCGCATAAGGCGGAGTTCGAGCGGGAGCTCATTTCGGAGCGGACGCTGGCCGGCTTGGCGTCGGCTCGGGCGCGTGGCCGCAAGGGCGGGCGGCCGTTCAAGATGACCGCGGCGAAGTTGAGACTCGCCATGGCATCAATGGGGCAGCCCGAGACCAAGGTGGGCGATCTGTGCCGCGAACTGGGCGTGACCCGGCAGACGCTGTACCGGCACGTCTCGCCCGCCGGGGAACTGCGGGCGGATGGCGTGAAGTTACTCGCCAGGGGCTAAGTCCTTGGCGTTTAGTAGGTAGTGCACGCGACTTCTGATATTTGGTGCACTCGACTTCTGAAAATGACAGCCGCCGCCCGGTACAGCCCCTTGTCGCGCGCCAGGTAATAGCCAGCGAACTGGCTCTGGGGCTGCCACTGCAGCGCCAGCCGGACGACCGCGAGCGTGGCGCCGGGCGGCGGGTCTTCCGGCTGGATTGCCGGCGCGGTGGAATCCGGAACAGCGGATCCGCATCCGGCGATGAGCGCCACCCTGAGGGTGGCGGCGATGGCCAGATGGTACCGCCGGCGACTGGTCTGCGTAGGGTATGTCATTGCGAGGTTCTTGCCACTATCGTGGACCGCGATCCGCCTGGTTTTGTTCCCACCACCGTATAGGCGGTCAGCGTGCAGAGAAAACCGCCGGATTGGCTCATGGCCTGCGCTGCCAGCACCCATTGCTCAGCGACCGCTGGCGTGAGACGCCCGGCAGCCACCGTCCGTGCCACGGTTTGGCGCAGATTGTAGACGCGATCGGCAAGTGCGAAATCAGTGATCACTGAAACCGACGGCTCCATCATGACATTGCGCAATCCTGCCGTCAGGAAATAGTGTTTCAGGTATCGGCCGATCCATCGGTTCTTGAATGAGTCCGCCCACAGTGTCTCAATGATTCTGGTCGAATCGTCATGGCGACCGGTCACGGCAAAGGTTCCCCAATCATTGTCGTATGCCAGCAATAGTCCCCCGGGTGTCAGCACTCGAACCATTTCACCAATCACCTGTTTGGGGTCGCTGAGGTGCTGTAAGGTGCGGTCTATCCGGCAGCGGTCAACGCTTCGATCGGGAAAGGGAAGGATGCCGGCATCCGCCTGGATAAAAATGGTGCGCGCGGCGACTGGGCTGCGGGCGAGCGCCTCCTTAACCATCAGAAAGCTGGCGTCCACGCCCGCGACGATCCCGTCCGGGCTTACGCGTTCCGCCATGCGAAACGCGTCGTCCCCGAGTCCGCAGCCAATCTCCAATACGCGAAGCCCCGCAGACAGATCGAGCAGTTCGTAGCTGCGCTGTTTATACGCCCGGAAATACGGTAAAGAATCGAGCAAGGTCAGGCAGTGCCGATAGGCGCTGGGGTCATCGCACGCATCGACATCGGCAAAACCGGACGCCAGATATTCACTGCACACAGTACGTCACCATCTCGTCCTGTCAAAATTCCCCGCCAGGTCGGCGGCAGTGTCTGCCGCCGGTCAAGCCGCGTGGCCACCGCACTTGCACGACGCCCGCATGACAATTATCATGCTGAAGTTTCCGGGTTCTGAAAGCTGGCCAGGGCCAGGCACTTGGGGCCAGGAGTTTTCGCAGGGGTTTGGCTGGATCTGGGCAAACCCCCTCGAAAATCCCCCCAGCGCTACCCCCCGCCCCTCTGGTACCCCCCATGGAAAAGCCGGAAACTTCAGTTATCATGTTTATAGTCCAACAATGAATTATCCGGACAAGCTTTATGAGCGTATGCTGCTGTTTTACAAGGTTAAAATCTTTCATCTAAAAATTAGTCTATTCGAGTGTCACATTGGGAGGCTATATTTGACGCCGCGCGATAGCGGCTTTTAGTGTCCCAATTGTCGCTGTTCGAGATACACTCATGACCGCATCGACGACGCTATCGCGTAGAACCGTGTTGAAGATCGGAGCCAGCGCCCTGCTCGCCTCCTTAGCGGCGCGGCGGTTCGCGGGCCTCATCGCCGAAAGCCTGGCGGACGATGATCGCATCCTATTGTTATATGGCACGAAATATGGCGCTACCAGGGATACGGCGCAATGGATCGCCGACGGCCTGCAAAGACCCGTCGAGCTGGTCGATATCCGGGATTCCGGAAATCCCGACGGTTACGGTGAGAAGGCACGGTTCATCCTGGGTTCCGCCGTGTTCACTGAAGGGCCGATGCGCACGATGTGCGATTATATCAGAGAGCACGCGAGTGTTCTGAACGGCCGGGTGGTGGCGACCTTTGTGGTCTGTGGATCGTCGCCCGACAGTGAGAAAGGCCAAGCACGCATCGCCTCTTACCTGTCGCAGCTCAACGCGCCGCTGCGCCCCGCGCCGACACTGTCACGGGCCTTCGGCGGGCGTCTGATGGTAGCCAAGTTGACGGACGAGGACCGTGATGCGCTCACGCGCTTCTACGCCATCGCCCGGCAGCAACCGCTGGCGGACTGGGACCGCACCGACCCACGCGCCGCCGCGCAGTTCGCCGATCGACTCCGGGGGAGCGTCTTCAACGATTGACTATATCGGCCGTGGAGAGACAGGCGGGAGGCGGTTCACCTGCCGGGCCTGTTCCCTTCCAGGGCCGGTCCCGCGGGTGCGGGGTGCCGCGTCCTGATCTGGTCAAGCGGTCCGGGTCCTGCCCCTCGCCCGAACCGTCGTGGGTGATCCGAGGGGCCAGCATCAGCCACTGGAGAACTCTATGAACGACCAATCCAACCAGTATCAGCAGCTCATCGCCAAGTGCTGGGCCGACGAGGCCTTCAAGCAGCGGCTCCTGGCCGACCCGGCCGGGACGCTCAAGGCCGAGGGCATGGCGGTGCCCGCGGGCGTCCGGGTGCAGGTGGTGGAGAACACCGCGCAGGTCTTCACCCAGGTGATCGCAGCACGGCCCACGGACGTCTCGGATGTGGATTTGAGCGGGGCGGGTGGAGGGTACCAAGATGGAAAGTCGCACAACCCATTACTCAGTTAATGAAGTTTCCTGCTTTCAATTACGCCACAAGCTTCATAACCGCCGCGATCAGCGGATTTTGTGTCGGTTTGCCAGGATCCGCGCAAGCGATACCGAAACCCTCGCCGCCGAGGTCTTGGGCGAGCCGCCGCCGCAGGTCGG
>NZ_CAIKKU010000047.1 GCF_903828115.1 uncultured Thiodictyon sp.
CCGCCCGACTTGGCCGCCGCAAACCACTTGCCTTCCTCCCCGGGCGTGCCGCCGATCAGGTCATGAAGGATCGTACGCGGGTCCCTTTGCGGGTACTTCTTTTTCAGCGCCCGGAAGGTCGCCAGATGGCTCCCGGCCGGGTTGGCCGCCAGCGCATAGCGGCGGTAGGCCTCGTCCGAGCGCCCGGCGGCGAGCAGGATCTCCTCGCAGGCGCGCGCGATGGTGACGGGGCTATCGTTTGACCCCCGCGAGGCCTCGGCGTAGCGGATCGCCGCGTCCGTCTGCCCCATGGCGGTCAGCGCGCGCACGCCGTAGCGGCGGTCGTGCCACCATAGAAAGGGGGCGGTGTCGATCAGGTCCAGCAGTTCCTGGTGACGCCCGGCCGCCAGCAGGCAGGACAGACAGGCCGGGGTGCCGCGGAAATAGGCCCCATGCGGCTCGCTCCAACTGCGCTGCACCAGCGCGCGCAGTTCATCGGCCGCCTGGGAGGCGCGCGCCGGGGTCCCGCAGAGTTCGCCCCAGCGTTCGCTGACTTCCGTGAGGAAATCCACCCCGTCCTCCTGCACCGCTGTCCACAGGCGCGTGAGCCACTCCTCGCGCAGGTCCGCGTCGGCCGGGGCCGCGATGAGGAGATCGAGCAGCGCGTGCACGGTCTTGCCGACCGCGCTACCCAAGGCCCCGGAGGAACTGTCGATCTGCTCCAGTGCCGGCCACAGCTTCTCCATCAGGACGATCGCCCCATCGGCCGCCACCAGCGGGTCCTGCCGGCTGACCGCCTTGATCTCCGCCACTGCCTCCTTCAGGCGTTGGGCGGCCAGACTGGAACCGCGCCAACTGAAGCCGCGGGCGCGCAACCGCGGGCGAAAGGCCCAGGGGTAACTGGGGCGCTTCATGTGGTCAGGGTGCCGATGACGGCGGCTCGAACCACTCGGTCAATGCACGGGGCTCGCCCAGGTCGGCGAGTTGGCGATCGATGGCAGCGTGGTTGCCCCACACCACGTCTGCCAAGGCGCCGCCGGCGACACGGGCTTCGAGGTCATGGCAATAGAGCCCCAGGTGACGCTGCAAATAGAAGCCGTAGGTGCGGCAGGCCACCGGGCGCTGGGCATAGACCAGACATGCGTTGGACGTCCGGTCAAGGAGCGGGCAGACAACCGGTCGTGACCGCTGGCCGACCAAGGCCGCCAGGTTCCGACGGATCTCCCGCCGCGGTTGCGGCGCGAGCACGGCGAGGCCCGCGCGCAGCAGGTCCCATTCCGCTGCCGTGAGTTGGGGCACTTCGGCGAGCGCCCGGCAACAATTGCCGCAGCCTTTGCCGCACGGCCAGTCGGGATGCTCACCCCGGATGTCTTGCACACGCGCGTTGATCTCGTCATGAAGTCGGGCTAAAGGGGGCTTTGGTTGCACGAGTCATCCCCGGAAAACGCTGGAGCAGGAAGCCAATAACCTTGATCATCGTTCCGGCCGGCGGCCACCTTCTGGAGTCCAAGGCTTCAGCCTTGGTCCTGATCCAAAGCGCAAGCTTTGGACTCCGGCCCGGGGCGGCCGGGACCATGAGTCCGAGCCCTGTCGGGCACTGGCGGCCCGCCGTTGGCGCTCCCCGCGAGCAAGGGGTGGGGGCGCCTGGTGCGACGGCTAGTTGAGTTTGACATCTTCGCGTTTCGCTTCCGCCATAGCCTCCGGTTCGAGCTCCTCGGCGTAACGATTCAGGCGGACGAATAGTCCCCAGCCGGCGAGCAGCACGCCGGCCGCGAGCACGATGCTCGCGGCATAGACCAAGTGTCCCGGGTCCTCGTGCGCTGCCTTGAAGGTTGCAACCAGGCCTTCGATGGTCAGCGCCACTACGACGACCACGAGAAAGCGCGATAGAAAACGCCGCACCCGAGTCGGCCCGCTGATATGGGCGTCGCGTACGACCTCCTCTTCGGCAATGGTCTGTGCGATCTGCAGCGCCACCACCGCTGCCGCCAGCAAACCTACGGCCTCGATAATGGCTTGCGCGGCACCGCGATCCAGCCCGCCCATCACGGCGAGCCAGCCTATCTTGGCGGCGATCACGATGAGCGCGAGTGCCGCGCAGGCAAAGAGAATGGCCATGCATCCATGGGCGATCGAAAACGCGCGTCGCAGGGTCTTCATCAGATCATCATGACACAGAAACGAGAGGATATGGGTCTTGCCTGAGTGTGGCGACCCGCAAACATCCGCTTGGCCCGGATTATCTGCAACCCAGAAAGCGCGGTTGTCACGCCAAGGCGCAGTCCGGCCTGGACCGGCTCTCCCGGGCGGTCATCCGGGAGCGACGGCGTCGGTACCTGGGCCTGCCAAGCCTGGTGGTCCTGACGCTCCTTGCCTGGGTGCTGTCGGGATGGTTTGCGTGGGACGGGGTGCGCCGCGGCACCCTGATGGCGGGTGTCGCTGCGGAGGCCGCCGCGACCTTCGTCACCGGCTCAGCCGGACGGGCGCGACCGCTCCCGGACCAGTGACTTTAGGTGTTCGAGCAGAGCCTCCTGCACGTCATGCAGGTCATGCAGCCTCCCCAGGGCCTCGGGTGTCCTGCCTTGGGTATGGAGGTCGCACAAGGCTGTTGCCAACACATGTATTTGTTGGTGCAAGGGCCTGATGGCCGCGGCAGCCGGCTGCGCACCATAACGGGCCAGACCATCGGCATCCAGCCACATGCCAAAGCG
>NZ_CAIKKU010000048.1 GCF_903828115.1 uncultured Thiodictyon sp.
CGCGCCGTAGGAGCGGCCCCCCGGCCGCGACGGGCCGCCGCGACGAGGGTGGCCGGATATGATCAAGGCCTCCCGATCCCCTCGCCAACGTCGATCTCGCGCGTCCGCTCGGGCGACCGCCAAACCGGCGGGTAGGCCGCACGACAGCTCGTACAAACACCTGTTCTCCCTCATTTTATCTGAGTTTTAGCTTGAAACAAATTCTGCAGAATCTTAAGGATGGCCGTACTGAGCTGGCCGAGGTGCCGTGTCCGCGGGTGGGTCGCGGGGCGCTGTTGATCCGCACGTCCTGTACGCTGATCTCCGCCGGGACTGAGCGGATGTTGGTGGACTTCGGTAAGGCCAATCCACTGGAGAAGGCGCGCCAGCAGCCGGAGAAGGTGCGGCAGGTGTTGGAGAAGGTGCGCACCGATGGTCTGGTGCCGACCCTGGAGGCGGTGCGCAACAAGCTGGAGCAGCCGTTGCCGTTGGGCTATTGCAACGTCGGGGTGGTGGCGGAGCTGGGTGCGGGGGTAGCGGGATTTGCGGTGGGCGACCGGGTGGCGTCCAACGGCCGCCATGCGGAGATGGTGAGCGTGCCGGTGAATCTCTGCGCCCGGATCCCGGATGGCGTGGGGGACGAGGCGGCGGCCTTTACGGTGATCGGGGCCATTGCCTTGCAGGGTATCCGGCTGGCGGCGCCGACCTTGGGCGAGGCGGTGGTGGTGACCGGGCTCGGGTTGATCGGGCTGATGACGGTGCAACTGCTGCGTGCCCATGGCTGCCGGGTACTGGGCATCGACCTGGACCCGGCCAAGCTGGCGTTGGCGCGCCAATTCGGTGCCGCGACGGTGGACCTGGCGGCGGGGCAGGACCCGGTGGCGGTGGCCGCGACCTTTGCGCGCGGGCGCGGGGTGGATGCGGTCATCATCACGGCGGCGACGCGCAGTCATGAACCGGTGCATCAGGCGGCGCTCATGTGTCGGCGGCGTGGGCGGATCGTGCTGGTTGGGGTGGTGGGGCTTGCGTTGTCGCGGGCGGATTTCTACGAGAAGGAGCTGAGTTTTCAGGTTTCCTGCTCCTATGGGCCGGGGCGCTATGATCCGTTGTACGAGGAGCACGGACAGGATTATCCGGTGGGTTTCGTGCGCTGGACCGAGCAGCGCAATTTCGAGGCGGTGCTGGATATGTTGGCCGATGGGCGGCTGGATGTGGGGCCGCTGGTGTCGCATCGGTTTGCCTTGGCGGAGGCCGAGCGCGCCTATGCGGTGGTGGGCGGGGCTGAGCCGTCGCTGGGGATCCTGTTGGAGTATCCCGGGGGGGATGACGCGCGGCTGCGGGAGCGTTCCTACTCGCTCCCATGCTCTGCTTCCTTCTCGCTCCCATGCTCTGCTTCCTTCTCGCTCCCACGCTCTGCTTCCTTCTCGCTCCCACGCTCTGCTTCCTTCTCGCTCCCACGCTCTGCGTGGGAGTGTCGTGCGGACGCTCTGCGTCCCGACGGTGGGCTGGACGCTGGAGCGTCCGCGCTTGCTCCCACGCTGGAGCGTGGGAGCCAGATGGCTCGAGGGAGCCAGATGGCTCGAGGGAGCCAGATGGCTCGAGGGAGCCAAGTGGGGGCGGCGGAGGCCGGGGGGGTCAGCTTCATCGGGGCCGGGAATTATGCGACAGGGGTGTTGATCCCCGCGTTCACGGCGGCCGGGGCGCGGTTGGTGTCGGTGGCCTCCAGCGGGGGGGTGAGCGGGGTGCATGCGGCGCGCAAGTTCGGCTTCTTGCGCACCACGACGGACACGGAGTCGCTGTTCGCCGATCCGCAAGCCGAGGCGCTGGTGATTACGACGCGGCACGACAGTCATGCGCGGCTGGTGTTGCAGGGGCTGGCGGCGGGGAAGGCGGTGTTTGTGGAGAAGCCGCTGTGCTTGACGCTGGAGGAGCTTGGGCGGATCGAGACAGCGCTTGCGCCCTCGCTCCCACGCTCTGCGTGGGAGTGTCGTGCGGACGCTCCGCGTCCCGAGGGTGGGCTGGACGCTGGAGCGTCTGCGCGTGCTCCTACGCTGGAGCCTGGGAGCCAGAAACTCTTGCTGATGGTCGGCTTTAACCGCCGCTTTGCGCCGCAGGTGCAGAAGATCAAGGCGCTGCTGGCCGGTGTGACGGGGCCGAAGGCGTTCGTGATGACGGTCAACGCGGGTACAATCCCGCCGGGACACTGGACCCAGGACCCGGCGGTGGGCGGGGGGCGGATCCTCGGCGAGGCCTGCCACTTCATTGATCTGCTGCGGTTCCTGGCGGGGGCGCCGATCGTGCACCATGCGCGGATCGGGATGGCGTCGGCCACGGGCGATACGGTGAGCCTGCAGCTCGGCTTTGCCGATGGCTCGATCGGCACCGTCCACTATCTGGCCAACGGCAGTAAGGCGTTCCCCAAGGAGCGGTTGGAGGTCTTCGCCGCCGGGCGGGTCTTGCAGCTCGATAATTTCCGGCGTCTGCGCGGCTTCGGCTGGCCTGGTTTCAAGTCGATGAACCTGTGGAGCCAGGACAAGGGTCAGCGCGCCTGCGCCGCGGCCTTTATGCAGGCGTTGCGCATGGGCGGGCCGGCGCCGATTGCGCTGGAGGAGATCCTGGAGGTGAGCCGGGTGGCCATTACGATGGCGCAACCATGCTGATTTTGTTCTTGAGCGATAACTTTGCGCCGGAGGTAAACGCGCCGGCCTCGCGGACATTTGAGCATTGTCGGGAATGGGTAAGGGCAGGGCATCGGGTGACGGTGATCACCGGCGTGCCGAACTTTCCCGCCGGGAAGGTCTTTCCGGGCTACCGTAATCGACTGTGGCAGCGCGAAATAATGGATGGTATCGAGGTGGTGCGCGTCTGGACCTATGTCACTGCCAACTCGGGTTTCACCAGGCGGACGCTCGATTATTTGTCTTTTATGATGACCGGGTTTTTGGCCGGCGTGCTACAGCGCCGGCCGGATGTGATCGTCGGCACCTCGCCGCAGTTTTTTACCAACTGCGCGGCCTGGGTCCTTTCCGTCCTGCGGCGGCGGCCATTTGTGTTCGAGTTGCGCGATCTGTGGCCGGAGTCGATCAAGGCCGTCGGCGCCATGTCTGATTCAGCGCTGCTGCGGCTCATGGAGCGCCTGGAGTTGTTTCTCTATCGTCGCGCGGCGGCGGTGGTTGCGGTCACCGCGTCGTTCCGGCGCAACTTGATTGCACGCGGTATCGACGGCGAGAAGATCCAGGTCGTTACCAACGGCGTAGACCTGACGCGCTTTCGTCCAATGACGCGTGATCCGGAGCTGGCGGCGCGACTGGGGCTGACCGGCAAGTTCGTCGCGGGCTACATCGGCACCCATGGGATGGCGCATGCGCTGGAGACGGTACTGGCGGCGGCGGCGCTGCTGCGGGCGCATCCGGAGGGCGTCCTGGTACGCATCGTGTTCTTGGGTGACGGTGCCCGCAAGCAGGCGCTGAAGGCGACCGCGCAGCGCATGGGTTTGGACAACATCCTTTTTCTCGATACGGTGCCGAAGGCCGAGGTGCCGCGCTACTGGTCGTTGCTGGATGTCTCGATCATCCATCTGAAGAGGAGCGACAACTTTACCCGGGTGATTCCCTCGAAGCTGTTCGAGTGCATGGGCATGGGCGTCCCGGTGCTGCATGGCGTGGCGGGCGAGTCCGCCGAGATCGTGGAACGCGAAGGGGTGGGCCTGGTGTTCGAGCCGGAGAACGCGCAGGCGCTGTGCGAGGGTGTGCTGCGCCTGGCCCGGGATCAAGCCCTCTACCAACGCCTGCGTGCGCAGTGCCTGGCGGCGGCGCCGCGCTATGACCGCACGGCGTTGGCGCGGCGGATGTTGACCATCCTGGAACGCGTTGGCAGGTGAGACCCTGAGTAACGAGTCAAGAGCCAGTTGCACACAAACACGATCGTTGTCGTTGTCGTTGTCGTAATCGGAGAATCGATGCAATCCGGCGTGCGAGAGAATCCGGGGGCGCTACGATAACCTCGATTACGATTACGATTACGATTACGATTACGACAACGACAACGACAACGACAACGACAACGACAACGACAATGGCGCAAAAGCACTCCCCAATGGATTTGTTTAACCTATCACTGAACCGTTCCTGAGCCGCTACGCGTTGTTGTTACGCTACTGGCACACGCTACGCCATCTGCGCCCGGTGCAACTGTACGGACGATTCTGGTTTCGGCTGTACCGACCGCGCCTGGATGAGCGCCTGGCTCCGCCACTGCGGCGGCTGGAGCCACACTGGGCAACGCCGGTGGCGCGGCCGGTGTCGCTGCTGGGACCGGAGACCTTGCGCTTGCTGAACGAGGAGCACCGGGTCGCAGGGTCAGCGGACTGGAACCATCCGCGGCGCGACCAGCTCTGGCTCTACAACCTGAGCTATTTCGATGATCTGAACGCGGTTGAGGCGCCGACGCGAGCCAACTGGCAGCGGGCGCTGCTGCGGCGCTGGGTGGCGGAGAATCCGCCGGGCATCGGCACCGGCTGGGAGCCCTATCCGACCTCGCTGCGGATCGTCAACTGGGTCAAATGGGCATTGGCGGGCAACGCGCTGCCGCCCGACTGTCTACACAGCCTGGCGGTGCAGGCGCGCTGGCTGCGGCGGCGGATGGAGTATCATCTGCTGGGGAATCATCTGTTGGCGAATGCCAAGGCATTGGTCTTTGCCGGGTCCTTCTTTCACGGCGACGAGGCGGATGCGTGGCGCGCGCAGGGGCGGGGGATACTCTCGGCGCAGCTCTGCGAGCAGGTGCTGCCCGACGGCGGGCACTGCGAGCGCAGCCCCATGTACCATGCGATCCTGCTTGAGGATGTGCTGGACCTGGTGAACCTGGCCACTGCCTATCCGGCGACGATCGATCCAGGGTCACTGGGGTTCTACCGGGACCAGGCGCAACTGATGGCGCAGTGGCTGCAGGCGCTGTGTCACCCGGATGGTGAGATTGCCTTCTTCAACGATGCGGCGCTGGGGATTGCGCCGACCCTGGTGCAGTTGATCGACTACGGGCGGCGGCTCGGGCTGCGGCCGGCGGAGTCTGCTGCCGACGGTTTGGTCTGGCTGCGCGAGTCGGGCTATCTGCGCCTGACGCGGGGGCCGGCGGTGGCGCTGCTGGATGTGGCGCCGATTGGACCGGATTATCTGCCGGGACATGCGCATGCCGACACGCTGTCGTTTGAACTGTCACTGTTCGGGCGGCGGGTGATCGTTAACGGCGGGACCTCGCGCTACGGCAGCGGCCCGGAGCGGCTGGCGGAGCGGGGTACCGCGGCGCACAGCACGGTGCAGATCGACGGGGCGGATTCGAGCGAGGTCTGGGGCGGTTTTCGGGTCGCACGGCGGGCGCGGCCGTTGGATGTGCGGGTGGACCCGGTCCCGCACCTTGACCTGGTTGCGCTGCGCGGGAGCTTGGGGCGGCCAGGCGCACGCCCACCAGCCACCCCATCGCCGGACGGTCCACTCCTGGCCTCGGCCGCCCACGACGGTTATCGCCGACTGCCGGGGCGACCGCTGCATCGTCGCACCTGGGAGCTGACCCCGGGCCGCTTGACGGTGACCGACCGCATCGAGGGTGTGTTCAGTGAGGCCACCGCGCGGTTCCATCTGCACCCCGAGGTCGTGGCCGAGGGGACGAGCGAGCGGGGTCGCCTGCATCTGCCCGGCGGGCGGATCGTCCGCTGGCAGGTGTCGGGCGGCCAGGCGCGCATCGTTGCCGATCAGTGGCACCCGCAATTCGGCCTGAGTCTCCCGGCGCAGTGCTTGGAGGTGGTCCTCACTGGGGATGGGTGCCGACTGGAGCTTGACTGGGTGATATGGACCTGATGCGGTGGATTATCTGAGCTTTTATCTGACTGTGGGCTGGCACTTGCGCAGGCTGGCGCGGGCGGACGACGTGGTGGTCGCCATGACCGACCCGCCGCTTCTGTCCGTGTTGGTTTATTGGGCTCTGACCGGTCGGCCGGTGCGCGTGGTGAACTGGCTGCAGGACCTGTACCCTGAGGTGGCCACGGCCCTTGGTGTCGGGGCCTTGGGTGGTCGGCTCGGGGCTTGGCTACGCCAGGTGCGTAATCGGTCCCTGCGACACGCGACGCTGAATGTGGCGATCGGTGAGCGGATGGCCAAGGCGGTGCGGGCGACCGGGATCCCTTCAGGGCAGGTTCGCGTGCTCCATAACTGGGCCGATTGCGAGGCCATTCGCCCGCTCGCGCCCGCGGCGAATCGGCTGCGTCGCGAGTGGGGGGTGGAGGATGCCTTCGTCGTGGGCTACTCCGGGAACCTGGGGCGGGCGCACGCCTATGCGACGGTGCTCGATGCGGCGGCACTCCTATGGAATCGCGGCGGCGGGCCGACCGATCCTGTTTGTGGGCGATCCGGACGGCGAGATCCCGCGGCTGCTCGCAACCTATGATTGCGGCCGAGCCGTCGCCGAGGGGGACGCCGCGGGCTTTGCCGCAGCGGTGCGGCAGTTGCGCGACGATGCAGACGCGCGGGAGCGCCAAGGGAGCAATGCGCGGCGCATGTTGGAGGATCGCTTCGGGCAGCAGCAGGCGTTGGCGGCCTGGGAGGCGTTGTTAGGCGAAGTCGCGCTTTCACGGTAAAGTTGCAGCCCATGGCGCCACGCCGTCGCGGGCCCGTCAGGCGCCTGCGGGGTGTCGGCGACCCTGAACCGGGGGCCGGTTGCTGCCTGCCGTCCCCCGTCGCGCCTTTACCTTGGAGCGGGATCACCCAGATGAGTCCAACCCCCAGTACCCGAAACCCCGATCCCGCACCCGCCATGGGCGGCCGGCGCCGCCGCGTCGCCGCCGGGTGGGTCGCCGCCGCCGCCGTCCTGTGTGCCCTGACGGGGTGCTCCGCGCACACCCGCGACGCGGCGGCGCGGCAGGTGCATGAGATTGGATGCCTCAGCCGCTGCCAGACGGTCAAGGATCGGTGTGACGACGACGCCCGTTACGACTACCGACAGTGCGAGGCCGGCTATCAGGTCGCCCAACGCGATTTCCGCTGGTGCAACTCCAGCAGCGAGCCCGAATGCGGCTACCCCTGGTGGTCGTGCAGCGAGAACCTCTACGGGTATTGCACCAATCGCTTGCGGGAATGCAGCGACGCCTGTCGGCAGCCGCGGCGCTGGGCCACTGGATCACGCCCGCCCCGAGCGCGTGGCACCGCCGTTCGCCAGTGACTCCCGGCCGCCCGGGTCCCGCGGGAATCGCCCGGCGGTTCAGGCGATCAACGCGGGGATCATCGGTTGGGTGGATTTCCCCTGGCTTTCCGTGAACCCGGTCACATTGCGCCGCCCAATCTGCGCCTAATCTGACGGTACAGAAGAAGAAAAAATCGGCCGCCGCGCGGCGGCGATCCGTCTCGCGTGGGCGCCAGTCGTTGTTGGGCAACCGAACTCCGGACGACTAGGCAAGATGGTTCCAGGCAAGTCCAATGTGGTTGAATTCCGTCGCCGCGCGTGGTCGGCGACCGCGAATCTGTGCGTGGCCACCCACCGCGACGCGGCGCGGCCCCAGGCCCAGGGGATGCTCGCGCTCGCGGCGGCGGCCAGCCGGTTTGAAGAGGCCCTCACCACCCCCGACCTCGACCTCGCCGACCCGCGGGACGAACTTACCTGTTACCGGGACCTCTTTGAGCGGGCGCCGGTCGCTTTCCTGGTCATGGGCCTCAACGGCCGGATCGCACGCGCCAATCGCGCCGCCGCAGCCATCCTGCGGCCCGGTCAGGCGTCGCTCGACGGGCACTTCCTGCGGGAATTCTGCTCCGGGGATGGCGCCCACCAGGTGGCCGGGCACCTCGAACGCCTCGCCCGGGGGGCCGCCTTCGACCTGTGCGAGTTCACGCTCGAGCGCGCCGACGGGCCGCCGCTGCCGGTGCGCATCGAGACGCTCAATCTCGGCACCCCGGGGGACGGGCCACTGCGTGCCGTCTTGCTCGATGCCTCCGGGCTCGAAGAACTGGAAGAGGGTCTCAGCCTGGCCGCCAGCGTGGTGGAGCATAGCGCCCAGGCCGTCATCGTCACCGATGCTGCCTATCGCACCATCGCGGTGAATCCCGCATTCACCACGATTACGGGGTACACCGCCACCGAGTCCCTGGGCCAGGTCCCCGGCGTGTTCCTTCAGGCCGGCGGGGTCGAGGGCCCTGATCATCCGATCCTGACGCAATTGCGCGCCCGCGGTTACTGGCAGGGCGAGATAGCGAACCGCCGCAAGGACGGGGACACCTACATGGAGTGGGCGCAGGTCAACGCCATCCCGGACGCGCATGGCGGGGCGAAGTACTACGTCTGCATGCTCTCCGACATGACGGGCCAGGATGCCGCGAAAAACTCACTCGTCCAACTCGCCTATTGCGACAGCCTCACCGGGCTCGCCAACCGTGCCAGCCTGCTCGAGCACCTCGGCCGTGCCCTGAGCGCGGCGCGCCGCGACAAGCATCCGTTAGGGCTGATCTACATCGATCTGGACAAGTTCAAGGAGGTCAACGACGGCCTGGGGCACAGCGGCGGCGACCGCTTGCTGCAATTCTTCGCCACCGCGCTCAAGGCGTCCGTGCGTCGGACGGACCTCGTGGCACGGATCGGCGGCGATGAGTTCGCCATCATCATGCCCGATCTCTCGGTGGAGGGCGCTGCCGGCCGGGTCGCCGCAAACATCCTCGCGCAACTGGCAGCGACCCCGTTTCGCGAGCATGGCCGGGAGCTGAGCGTGGGTGCCAGCATCGGCATCACACTCTTCCCGAAGGACGGCAAGACACTGGAAACCCTTCTGAACTGTGCTGACAGCGCGATGTACGAGGCCAAGAAGGCCGGCGGCAACCGGGCCTGCTTCTATTCGCCGCAGACCAGTCCCGATTTCAAGCAGCACGACGAATTGGCAGCGGACCTGCGCCACGCCTGGGGCCGCCGGGAACTGGTCATCCAGTATCAGCCGCGGGTCAGACTGCGCGACCTGCGGATCAGCGGCTGCGAGGTCATCCTGGGCTGGAACCGGCCGGGGCACGGTCTGCTCGACCCGGGAACCTTCTCCGCGCTCGTCGCAACCACCGGAATGATCACGGCGTTGGAGCATTGGCTGATGCGCACGGTGACGGCACAGGCGCAGCAGGCGGGTGCCGGTGGTTTGCGCGAGCTGCGGGTCGCCTTCGGCATCGCGGCGCCGCATTTCGATCCGGACCACCTCGCACCCTTGATCCGGCGGGTGAGCGCCGCGCTGTCCGCACGGGCCTTCGTGGTGGAACTGGAGATCCCTGAATCAGTCATCGTGCGCCATTCGCAAGGCACGGTTCACGCACTCGCGCGCCTGCGTGAACAAGGTGTGCAACTAACGCTGCGGGACTTTGGGTCGGATGCCATTGCACTGCGCCAACTCGGGGAAGTGCCGCTGACCCGCGTGAAGATCGCGCCGTCATTGCTGCGGGACCTGGAGGCGAACCCGGCCGCCGCGACCATCGTTAAGGGGATCATCGCGCTGGGTCACGCCTTTGGGTTGGCGGTCCTGGCCGATGGGGTGGAGACCCCGGGTCAGGTGCGCATCCTTACGCAATACGGTTGCGACGAGGCACAGGGACCCCTGTTCAGTGCGCCGCTCCCCGGGGCGGCCTTGGCGGCCCTGCTGGAGCAGGCCTCCCCGGTGCCTGCGGGGTGCGATACCGCGGGCGCGCCGGCCGCCGCGGGCCGCGCCGGGACCTGGGTCGCGCGGGCGGCGTCACGGGCCATCGCGTGCCTGCGGGCGTCCTTGCGGTCTGCACCGCGGGGAGTCTGACGGCATTGCTCGAATCGGCGCGGCATTTCCAGGCTGCGACCTGCATCAACAACGGGCGTTGGGAAGCCGGTCAATCTTCTTTATAGTAATTTTCTATGCTGGTTTGCGAGTGGCACCGCGACCTGCGTCGCAAATGACCGTCCGTCGGACCGGCAGTCGTTCTGAGGTTGCCTGGCCTGCCGCGCCGTGCTCTATTGTGCGCTGCAACAAATGACCGCGGTCACTTCGCCGCCCTGGCCTTTCGCCCAACTGCCCGACCGGCAGGGGATCCGCATGACGACACCCACGCACCTCCACCATGAGATGCGGCGCTTAGACCCGCGCTTCACACCGCTGACTCTGCGCATCCGCCCCTCGGGCCGCGCCGATCGCGAGCGCCTTGACCTGTGCTTTCGCACCCTCTCGCCCGAGTCCAGCCGCCTGCGCTTCTTCGCCACCAAGCGCGCCCTGAGCGAGAAGGAACTCGACTTTTTTTCCGGTGCCGACGGCGGCGATCACATCGCGTTGGCCGCGATCCGGCTGGACGAGCAGGGACAGGAGCAGGAGGCCCTGGGCTTCGTGCGCTGTGTCCGCCTGGTCCCGCGCGGCCCCTGCGCCGAGTTCTCCATCACCGTGTTGGACGCCGAACAGGGGCGGGGCCTGGGCTCCGCGCTGGCCGATGCCGTGATGCAGGCGGCCGCGGCCGCCGGCATCCGCCAACTGTGCTTTGAGGTGCTGGCCGACAATATGCAGATGCGCAAGCTTGCCCGCCACATGGGCGGCACGGCCCAGCGCGTCGAGGACGGCACCCTGGAGTACGACTGCGCCTTGACGCCCGCCCCGGCAGCGGCGCCGACGCTGGCACCGGAGCCGCCCCCGGCACCAGCCCCCGTGGCGGCGCCGACACCGGCCCCGGCCCCCGTCCCCCCGGCCTGGGTCCTGCCCTGGTTCGTTGGCCCGCGTGGTCTGGTCGGGGCCTGGTTCCAGGGTGTCGATGACACCCTGGTGCTGGCACAGCGGGCGCAGACCAACCTGCTGCGCTGGTGGGGCATCCGCTCCCCTGGGCACGCCACCCCCGGCGGCGTCTGAGACGAAACCGCCGCCGCGGCACGGGCTAACCACCCCGGACCATGAAAGTCCCCCGTGGGAGCGGCTTCAGCCGCGACGAGGCCACGTCAGGGTGGCGGCAGTCGCTGTGCCAACTGCACCCGCAGGTCCGCCAACTCTTGTTCGACCTGTCGGCGCGCCCGTGCCTCGGCGTCGGCGCGCTGGGTCTGCGCCTCGGCGCGCCGCTCGGCGTCACGTCTGGCCTGTGCCTCGGCCTGCGCACGCTCCTCGGCATCGCGTCGGCCCCCGGAATCGCACGTAGAGTCCTGCGCATGTTATAATATTGTTATTACATCAGATGAAAATCGGCCAGCATCCATGAGAGCCACAATCCGAAAAATCGGCAATTCGCAAGGTGTCCTGATCCCCAAGGCCCTGCTCGCGCAGACAGGAATCGACCACATCGCCGAGATGGCGGTTGAAGATGGTGCCATCGTGTTGCGCAAGCCAAGGCCGGCAGTGCGGGAAGGCTGGGCGGACGCCAGTCGGGCGCTTGCTGCCGCGGGCGGTGACGCCCTTGTCTGGCCCGTATTCGCCAACGAGGATGACGCACGATGGGATTGGTGACGCGGGGCGAGATCTGGCTCGCCGGCCTCGACCCGACGATCGGCAGCGAAATTCAGAAAACACGGCCGTGCCTGATTATTTCACCGGCGGACCTCAACGATCACTTGCGAACCCTGATCGTGGCACCGATGACGACCGGGAGTCACCCCGCCCCGTTCAGAGTCCCGCTGACATTCCAGGGAAAGGTCGGCCTGATCGTGTTGGATCAAATCAGAACCCTGGATAAGACGCGTCTCATCCGCAAGCTCGGGGCGGTGGACGCCAAGACGCTCGGCGAGGTGCTCGCTGTGCTTCAAGACTTGTTCGCGCAATAGCGCGGCGCCCCCCGGTTGGGCTCGGCCGCGCGATTAAGATTCGATTGAGCCTGGCCCCCCTACCAACTTGCCGTGCACTGGGTCAGTCGAGCGATGCCGGCCAAAACTCCGGATTCATGATCTGGTCGAAAGTCCAGGGACAGGATTCCGGGAAATCGCCTGTCCCGGTGTCTCTTGCCGCTTGCGAAACTGTATCACCCCAGACGACGCCCCACCATTCGGCATCGCTTGGTTTCGCCTTCAGACTGGGGACCTGCTTCAGGTGTAACGTAATCGCTTTGCGCTGAGTCCGGACGGTGATTTCCCAACTGGCGCCGTGCCGTCCCGGTTGCAGCTGCCACTTGAGCAGATGGGCCAGCAGTACCGCCATCCGACTTGCCAATTCGCGTTGTTCGCTCTTGCCCACGTCTTCGATCTCATCAGCGATATGGTCGATGTCGAGGGCGTCAAGACAACCGGCCCGGAGCAGCCGCGCCTGTTCGTTGGCCCACGCCACCACGTCGTTGTCGTAACTGTTCGGGTCAGCGCGCATTGCGCCTCCTGTCGGTCGTTGTCTAAGGGGTGTGACAAGAACGCCTTTTCCCTATTCTTCTGTGGCATGCCCTGCAGCAATGTTGGGCTCCGTCAGGAACGCCGCCAAGATTCTTGAAAACTCGCGCATTTCATTGTCGTTCTTGTCACATAAGTATTCAAATATGCGGCTCCTGGACATCAGCCGCTGCCGAATGAGTTCCTTGAAAAGAGACTTCGAATTCCAGGCCCGCGCATCGTCAGCAAGTCGAGGCGAAAACTCCGGCTGTTGGTATTTAGAGATTATGAATTCGATAAATTCTTTCAGGACGTCGTCTTCGGTCAAGATGTATCGATCCCAACCCCGAAATCCATAAAGTACGCTCTTAACGTAGCTATACGAGGTTAGCCGAACCTGTACCTCGTTTCCTACCGTGTCCATGTAATATAGTTCTCTCGGGTCGAGAGTTCGCATCATTGCCAATGAGTGTGTTGTGAAGGTCACATTAACTCCGTATTGTGCACAAAGGCTGCGAAGTTCGGTAACCAGTCGGACCTGCGCAGCGGCATCAAGAGAAATGTCTATTTCGTCAACGAAGATGAGTCTGCATCGCGATCGGATGCGCTTGTACAAGTTGACAAGAAAGTACTCTCCGGAACTGAAGTAGTCCTCGCGAATATACCGGCCGTCTGGAAGTCTTATGCAGTAGTACGTGGATCGTTTAACCCTGACCTCAACCAGAGAGGCAAATTTTTCGTTCCGGTAGATACTCTTTAGAAAAGCAATCAGCTCGAGTGGTGAGTCGAAGTCTTCGAGTATTAAGGCACTTCTTATGTCCAAGTCGGCGTCGCTGATAGACTTGAAGAAGTTGAACCGTTCGCCGAAAGGAATTGATAGTTCGGCTGAGACGGCGGTTTTCCATGCGCTCGGTACTGTCTGACGGCAGTTGAGGCTCCGAATTACGTTGTCGTACGAGAAAACGATCTTCTCGGCGTCCAATTCGTATTCAATGGAGCTGTCCGCGTTGAAGATTCCGACGGCAGCAGTCTTAATGAATGTGTCTGCAAAGGATATGTTCCGTATCGCCCTGGCCAGGGTTGTCTTCCCGCATCCGTTCTTGCCAACGATCGCCATTAGGCCATTGCGATCAAAATCGATCGCGACCCGAAGAAGCCGGATATGTTGAATGCTCCTGAGAGTGACAATGAGGCCCATCACTCGAACGACCGATGAACGAACATATCAATAATGGTTGCGCCATACTTTCGTCGCAACTTTTCCAGGTATCCCTTATCAATCGTGTTAATGTAGTTCAGGAAGCCGGAAACGCGCTCCACGCCCTTGTCAAGGTCTCCATCAATCTTGTCGAGAAATTTGCTTCTGTCTCGGAGATAGAAGTGCAGCAAAGTTTCGATTTCTGCACGTATCTTGGAATCTACGCCAACTTGTCCAATCGGCAAAATGACCATTCCGAGAATCTTCACCTTTCCGCCGATTCGAAAGTAGCGACACTTACGCTCGTTCAGGACCAGCCTGCCTGCTGTGAAATCTGATAACGTCAGCGCGATATGATCTTTTATCTGGCTCAACGGCTCCTGATCTTGCGCCGAAATAATGAGGTCGTCGGAGTATCGTGTATAGATGGCAGAAATGGATTGGCAATGTGCCTCCAAAGAGTCGTCGAAGGGGCGAAGCACGGCGTTTGTGATTGTTGGCGACGCAGGAAGCCCTGTCGGCAACGTGTCGCCAATGCAGACCAAATCAAGAATTCGATCCTTGTAGACATCGACATCGGCAATCGGTGTGCAGTCTTGACCAGCCGAAATGATGTCGCTCACCATTTTTCGATTGATGCTTGCGAAGAAGGCGCTTATGTCCGCCTGAAAAAAGCGCCTGCTTTTCGCATGCGGTGCGACCGCATCGTAAGTCCCGACGCCCTTGCGATAAGAGAAGACGACATCCTTGTTGACAGGTAGGCGCTCGAAAAGAAAGAGATTCAGGAATGTGTGGAAAGCCTTGAGTTTCTTGTTTGGCTTCAGTACCTCTCGCGTTTTATCGTGCTTTTTGTAATGCGCAATCTCGTAATTGCTTGCAATATCACCGCTTACGAAGTCCTGAAAGTCAAACTTGTCGTGATACATGGCTCTAAAGAGGGACTCAAGGGGCCTCTTCTGCCCTGCGACCACAATATTGTTCATCGGGCGTGCTTCGGTCCATGGATCCTGAGGCATCTGCTCGTGTCGGCTGTCTGAGCGCCGCGGAGGGTTCGGCTGTACTTGATGCATGTTGTCTGCCTGCGTTAGAATCGCACAATGCTAGCGACTAGGAGCATCTCCAGTCACTTAAGCTAGCCTCTACCCGGTCTTGATCTACTTTGCGTTTGTGTGGCCCGTTGCCCTGAGGGGCTTCGGGTCGCACAGATCGTAGGCAGCTTGCCGGTCAAGATCCAGAACCCGAACATCTCCGGCACAGCGTTGGGGCTCCTTCGTCACCCGAACCTACGGCCTTACCCCCCGGGTTCGCCTGATCTCCCGCCGACCCACCAAGCCAGGTGCCCCTCACGCGCCGGCCTTCTTCTTCATCAGCAATATCGCCAGCGCAATCGACTGCAATTTACTCTCCGGGCTGTCGACGCGCGAGGGCACCACGACCGGCGTCTTGCAGCCGACGACCACCCCGGCGAAGACCACCTTGACCCAGATTTGCAGCGCCTTGTAGATGGCGTTGCCCATGTTGATGTCGTGGGCCAGCAGCACGTCGGCCCGCCCTGCCACCTCGCCCTTGATCCCTTTGTGCCCGGCGGCGTAGGGCGAGATCGCGTTGTCGAGCGCGAAGGGGCCATCGACGGTGCAGCCGGGGAGTTGCCCCTGGCGGCACAGTTGCGTGAGTTGCTCGGCATCCAGCGTGGCCTGCTTTACGCTCGGCTGGAGGTCTTTGTTCTCGATCTTTTCGATGAATGACAGCGCCGCCACCCCCGGGTGTTCATAACCCAGGGCGTGCATGACGTCCACCGCGTTCATGACGATATCGCGTTTGCGGGCCAGGTCCGGGGCTATGTTGATCCCGGCGTCGGTGATGATCATGATCCGGTTTTCGCCGGGTGAGGTAAAGGCGCCGACGTGGCTCAGGACCCGGTCCGTGCGCAGCCCGTTGTCCTTGCGCAGCATCTCGCCGATCAGGTCGGCCGTGCTGACCCGCCCCTTCATCACGACCTCGCACTCGCCCGTGCGCACGAGCTGGACGCAGGACGCGACGCACTCGGCGTCCGCGGCGGCATCGATGATCCGGAAGCGGCTCAGATCCACCGCCAACTCCTCGGCGATCCGCCGGATCCTGGCCTCCGGCCCCACGAGGGTCGCATCGAGGATCCCGTGGGTCCAGGCCTCATGGATCGTCTTGATCGTGTCCGCGTCGTCGGCCGCCGCCACGGCGATGTTGGTCCGCAGGCCGAGCGCGCTGACATGATCGACCAGGTCTTCAGTTCTATGAATCATCGGTGGGGGGTCCCGATCGTGCCCATTGGCATCGCCTGCGTCAAAACGGGCTGCCGGTCAGCCATTTGAACGGCGGTACCAGCAACATCTCCAAGAGGACCAGGGCGATCATGACCGCCAGGGGCGACAGGTCGATGCCGCTGATCGGGGGCAGGGCGCGCTGGGCGGGGCGCAGCAGCGGGTCCGTGAGGCGCGTGAGCAGCCCGATAGCGGGGTTGTAGGGGTCGGGATTGATCCAGCTCAGGAGGGCGCGGATCAGCACGGCGAAGAGGGCGATATTCAGCACCAGCTCCAGCAAGGCCGGCAGCGACCAGAGCGGGGCGCCGATGGGGTTGAACCCGAGCAGCAGTGCCAGCAGCGCCAGTTCGAGTGTCTGCAGCAGCCACACGAGCACCAGGGATGCGGTGTCCATCCCGCCCACGCTGGGGATCACCTGACGCAGCGGGCGCAGCACCGGGGAGGTGATGCGCACGATGAACTGGGAGAACGGGTTGTAGAAGTCCGCGCGCGCCCATTGCAGCAGGAAGCGGATCAGCACCACCGTGATGTAGAGCCCGAACAGGGTCTGGACGAGGAAGACCAGGGGATTGGTAAGGTAGGCGCCGCTCATGACTGCTCCAGCAGGGTCCGGGAGATCTCGGCCGCGCGGTCGCGGGCGGCCAGTGCGGCGCGCCCGACCAGGGCGCGCAGTCCGGCCTCCTCGAAGACCGCGAGTGCGCGCTCGGTGGTTCCGCCCGGGGAGGTCACCTGTTCGCGCAGTCGTGCCGGGGGTGAGTCACTCTCCACCGCCATGCGGGCGGCGCCGAGCGCGGTCTGGATGGTCAGCAGGCGGGCCGTCTCGGCATCCAGGCCCAGGTCGATCCCGGCCTGTTCCAGGGCCTCCATCAGCAGGAAGAAGTAGGCCGGGCCGCTCCCGGAGATGGCGGTCACCGCGTCGATCTGCGCCTCGTCGTCCACCCAGCGGATGAGTCCGGTCGCGCGCAGGATCGTCTCGGCCTGGTTGCGCCCCTCCTCGGTGACCTCGGGGCTGGCGTGCATCCCGATGGCCCCGGTCTGGACCAGCGCCGGGGTGTTGGGCATGGTGCGCACCACCGGCACCGGCGCGCCCAGCCAGGTCTGGATGGCTGCCTCCGTGACCCCGGCCATGATCGAGATGACCAAGGGCCCAAGCTCGGAGACCAGGCTGCCGATCTCCCGGCAGACCTGCGGTGCCAACTGCGGTTTGACGCACAGGATCAGGGTCGCGGCCTCTCCTACGGCCTGCCGGTTGTTCGCGCAGCAGCGTACGCCGAAGCGCGCGGTCAGCTCCTGGCGGCGGGCCTCGTTGGGCTCGGCGACGCGGATGGACGCGGGTGGGCAGCCGTCGGCAAGCAGCCCGGCGAGCAGGCTGCCCGCCATGTTGCCGCCGCCGATGAAGGCAATACTGGGTGTGCTCATGAAGGTTCCCATGGTGCTGCGGTCCCCATGGACCGTCGGAAAACGCCGTCGACAGGCCGATCCCACTCAGGGGTCGACCAAGGCCAGTTCTTTATTATACGGACGCGCCCCGAAGATCGCCGTACCGATCCGCACCAGGGTGGCCCCCTCCAGCACGGCCGCCTCCAGGTCGTCGGACATGCCCATGGACAGACAGCCGAGCGGTTGCTCCGGGGTCGCCAGGCGGTCGCGCAGCAGGCGCAGCGCACGCAGGGGTTCGCGCCGGCCGTGCGGGTCGGCGGCGGGGGCCGGGAGCGTCATGAGCCCCATGACCTGTAACCCGGGCAGGCCGGCGCAGACCGCGAGCAGGTCCGCGACCGCCCCGGGCGCGACCCCGCCCTTGCTCGCCTCGCCGCTCGTGTTGACCTGCAGGCAGACCTTGAGCGGCGGGCGCCCCGCGGGCCGCTGCTCACTCAGGCGCCGGGCGTGGCCCAGGTCCGCGAGCCCATGGACCCAGTCGAAGCCGGCGGCGATCAGGCGCGTCTTGTTGGTCTGGAGGCGGCCGATGAAGTGCCATTCGATGGCCAGATCGGTCAACTGCGCCTGCTTGTCCAGGGCCTCCTGGACATAGCTCTCGCCGAAGGCGCGCTGGCCGGCGGCATAGGCGGCGCGCAGCGCCGGCGCGCCCTGGTGTTTGCTCACCGCGACGAGGCCCACGCTGTCGGGTGCACGGCCGGCCTGCCGGGTCGCGGCCAGGATGCGGGCCTGGACCGCGGCGAGCTTGACAGCGATCGCAATGTTCTGATTGGCGTTCATAATTCCGGCTGGTAGGGGTGTCGTTGTCGTTGTCGTTGTCGTAATCGTAATGGGAGAAGCGAGGTAATTTGGCGTGCGGGAGAATCCGGGGCGCTACGATAACCTCGATTACGACAACGACAACGACAACGACAACGACGCGACGACCATTCCCTAACGGGCCGCTGATCTGCGAGGTCGACCGGCTAACGGTCATGGCACCCGCGCCACCCCGGAACATGAAAGTCCGCTCGACCGCTAGCTCGATGGCCAGCGTGCGGGGCGGCGTAGTCAGGGCTTCCAGCCCTGACTGTTCCAGCCCCGACACCGTCAGGCCAGGATGGCCTGACTACGCACCTTCACG
>NZ_CAIKKU010000049.1 GCF_903828115.1 uncultured Thiodictyon sp.
CGCATTACGTCTTTGGCTTAGCCCTGAATGGGCGTGACATCAGGAGCCCACCGTTATGTCACGCCCTTTCAGGGCTAGGCTTGCTTCTATGCCTCATACCCAGGGCGTTGCCCTGGGCTGGTATGTTCGACCCCGTTGGGGTCGGAACGCCGTTCGTCCCGATGTGACGCCAACTCCTCGCGGACTACCCGGCGCAGCCTGTCCTCAATGTGCTCGCCTTCCATCGCACGATGCAGCGCCTGGTTGATCAGTGTCTCATAACCCTGCTTGCCGGCCTTGGCTTTGAAAAACGCCACGACCGAGGAGTCCAATCTGATGGAAACCTGTTCGGTGCCCAGTCGCTCACCGACTGCCGTTGCGAATTCCTCGCGGCTGACATCCTTGAGCCCGACCCGGAGACGGGGCTCAGAGGTAGGAGAAGAAGTCTTCGATTTCATTACGTGTCGCGCCATGTAAATTCCATCGGGTACTCTGTCTATAGTGGATAGACTTCAGTGGAACCTGGTTCAGTTGTGAGGTAACGTCTGACTCAGCCGCAGGGCGACGGAGTCCTGGATGAAGACCGGCTTGAAGCAATTTGCGGGATACAGGTAATGATCACCTGAGTCATCGATGATACGAATCATTCCATGTCCGGCGTTCATCTCGACCACTTCATAGAGACGGCCGACATGAATATCCTCACCGGAGACATTGCCCAGGTTTCCTCTTTGAACGCAAACCACAAAATCCGGAGTCATCATCTTTAAATCCTCTCACGGAGACACGGAGGCACGGAGAAGAAGCAGTTAACATCAGAGCCTTAGATCTCTGCGACTAAGGCCCGGAGCCGGTCAGGCAGGCGCTGGTACCGCACGACGGAAGTGCTCGGACCATTGACGCCACCGCGGCCTTAGGGTGCGCCGTGCGCACCATGGTGCCAACCGAAACCCTGGCCACGGCGATCAACCGCAGCACCCCAAGGTGCGCACGGCGCACCCTACGCCAATGGTCCGGGCAATCGCGTCAAGTGGTACCAGGCATTGGCACGATCAAGACCTTGCACCTCGTCATGGGCGTCGAGTTTCTTATCAGGGATCTTTTCTTTGTGTCTCCGTGTCTCCGTGAGAGAAATTCTTCTTTTTTAAGATATGGGTCAGGGGATGGCCCAGGCCCGCCCCCGCTCACCCTGAGGCATGGCCCCGATCTTGCTGCTTGGTGCCTTCGCACATGCTGGGCGGGAACTGGATGTCGAGGTCCGCGACCGAGAGCTTGCCGGAGATCAGGCGGGGGAGGAGGAGGTCGCGGGTCTTGGTGAGGTTTATGTTTTCCTGCCGAAAATTCTCCGCCTGCTTGTGGATCGGATCGACAATCCCAGCAAATCGCTGTTGAAGATTCTTATCAGGAACCACCATCGGTATGCCGTTTACATGGTTCCGATTGAGGGTCGGAACCCCAGCCCCGGAATTAAAATTCTCAAGGCCCATATTCTTGAGCGTATAAAAGACCAGGAAAGGCGAGTTGCCGAAAAATTTTTTGACGTAGAGCACGGTATTCAAAGGCCATGCCCTCGTGTGAGTCATCAATACGTCACCAAGGCTACCCGATCGCCCAGTGGTGATTACGGGTGGTTCGACTTTATACTGTTTATGGAATGTCTTAACTGATGTCGATGCGACGACTGGATAGGGGCCTTCTTCCACGAGATCGTTCGGTAGATCGTAACCACGCTTCAGCATACAGAATTCACCGAATCTCTTACGCTCCCATCCCTCCGGCATACCTTTGGTGATCTTGGTATTTTTATGGTCGGGAAAACGCAGGCGGACGAACCATTCGCGGAAAATCTCCTCGGCTATCTTTTCGAGGAGGGTGATGCGGCGCTTGTTGGTCTCGATCAGGTCGTCATAGGCAGTCAGTATAGCTGCAATCTTGCGCTGTGTCTGTCGTTCTGGTATCAGAATCTTGATCTTCGAGAACGCGCTTTTGTTTACGATTGGCGTGGCGGATCCACCCGCGTAAACCTCAAGTGTAGGGCGTAACATGGATGAGAGGTAGAAAACGAAATCAGGGTCGTGCCGCTGAGCATCAACGACAATTGAATTTATTTGTTGATTTGAAACTGAAGGCCGATCAGTGGCGCACACCTTTCCGATCGTCGCGCCGATACAAACCACACATACCGTCTTTCTTGGAAGCTGAATATTTCTAAGTGCCCCAAAGCCTTGCTCCGACAGAAAGCGGTCTGTTGATGTGAATTTGTTTCCGAATTGAATATCGGATGGTGTAACAAACGGAAAGTCCTCGCCAAAATGCTCCGGCTTCGCGATTGGTGGTGTCCGGCCAGTAACCACCTTGCCAAGATCAGCGACGATATGTGTCTTCCAACTATTCATTCTTCGCCAACAACCAATTGAACGTTATGGAGGACTATTTGCTCCAGCCTCTTCGCTGAGTCGCTAAGCGCCTTGATCTGCGCATTGAAATCCAAAATCGCTTCAATAAACTGCTGATCCGTCTTCCCATCCTCCTCAATCACCACCCCCACATACCGCCCCGGATTGAGCGAGTAGTCCTGCTCCTTGACCTCGTCGAGCTCGGCCAGTTTGCAGAGCCCGGTGACATCCTCGTACCGCGCCTCCGGAAAGCGCTCCTGCAGCCAATGGATATGGGAGAACCAACTCTCGGCGCTCCTGACCTCGGCATGAATGGCCTCAAGTGCGGTCTTGAGCGCCTTGGTCTGCCGGTCCGGGCTGCCCCGCCTGCCGTCGGCCTTGGCCTGCTCGGCAACCTGCTTCTCCTGGTGGCGGACGGCGCGATCGAGCTGTTTGAGACAGTCGTGCAGGGCGGTGAAGAAGGGGTCGAAGGTGGCGCGAAGGGCCCGTTGGGCGCTGTTCCTGTCTTCGACCGTGGCCTGGTCGCCGTTGTGCCGCTGATAGGCGGCGTAGGCCAGTTGCAGGGCCTCGAGCCCGTCCCAGGCCTTCACCAGACTCGCGACCGCGGCCTTGCCTGCCTCATCTTCCAGGACGGCGAGGAGTTGCGCCGAGACGGGCTCGACCTGTTGCCTGTTGTCGGCCAGCCGCTCCATGCCTGATGCAAAATAGCGGTCGATGAGTGCGAGGAACTCGCCGCGTCGCCCCTTGTGCAGGCGGCTGATGATGGCGATGTTCTGGACCTGCTCCTCGGTGAGTTCCCGGTGGGCGCGGTCGATCTGGGTGAAGATGTTGCGGGCGTCGATGAAGAGGATGCGTGCATCACGCTTGGCCTTGTCGAAGAACCAGAGGGTGGCCGGCAGCGTCACCGTATAGAACATGTTCGACGGCAGGGTCAACATGCCGTAGATGAGATTCTTCTCGATCAGGGTCCGGCGGCAGTCGGCCTCGCCGTGGCGGGCGTCGGAGGCGGAGTTGGCCATGACCAGGGCGGCGCGGCCGGTCGCCTTGAGCGAGGTGGCGAAGAGGTTGATCCAGAGCTTGACGGTCTCCCCCTGCTTCTCCTGGCCGTAGACATAGACGCTGGTGTCCTGGCCCTGGGCCTCCAACTCCTGGCGGTGCCGGGCGATGAAGTCGGCGGACTGGACGAACATGCCGCCGGACCCGCAGGCGGGATCGAAGACGGTGCCGCCATGCGGTTCGATGATTTCCACCATGAGCCGCACCACCGAGCGCGGGGTGAAGAACTCGCCCCCCCCTGCCCTTCGGCCATGGCGAACTTGCCGAGGAAGTATTCGTAGATCTGACCGAAGACGTCGCCGGTGGCGTCGTCCGGGATGTTGTCGAACTGGCGCAGGAGCTCGAACGGCAGGTCACGGGTCTCGGGCGTGCGGGTGAGGCGATAGTATTCGTCCTTGGGCAGGCTGCCGCGCAGCTCGGGCTTATAGTGCTCGATGGAGGCCATGGCGTTTTCGATGGCCTTGGCGATGTCCTCATACTCCGGCAGGTCGCGCAGGTAGCTGTAGCGGGCGTGCTTGGGGAGATAGAAACCGCACCTGCCCACGGCGATCTCGTCCAGGGGCCTTTCGCGCCGGGTGCCCTGGAGTGCGGCGTGCTCGGCCTGGATGGCGGCCTCATGGCGGCGGTAGTTGATGTCGGCAAACTTGAGGAAGATCAGACCGAGGACGGGGGTGCCGTATTCGGACGCCTTGAGATCCGAGTTCGCCCGCAGGTTATCGGCGGCGGACCAGAGGTCGTCTTCGAGTTTCTTGAGTTGGTCGCGGGTCATTGGTTACGGCAGGTCCTTGGGTGCGCGATGCTGTTTTTGTTCGATATTGGCAGTGATGAGCCGGAGCGCGGAGGCCCTGTCCAACGAGGACTGGCCGACCTCGGCAAGCACGCGATGCACAGCACCCAAGCGTTCGGAATTTATTATTTTACGGGTCAGATTGGCAACCAAGACCCAGGCGCCCAGAGAGGCTTGGCCCGGTCACCTGCCACCAGCAAACCCTGCTCAACCATGCTTAAAGAAAGCGCTGTTCTTGCTTGGTTGACTTCCCCAAAATGTCCTACTATCTTTCTCAACTAATGCCGTTTCGTGCGTTATTTCAATGCAAAGCCTCCGGTAAAGACGTCCGTGACTTGGAGTGGTGCCATGCTGCGTTATGGGTTGCTGCTGTGCTGTTTCACGCTGACGCTCTCCGCGTTCGGCGCGCCGGGATCGGATGAAACCGCCGCTACGGTCCGGTTGCCGGGCCATGTGCTGGAGGCCTTGGCGGGCGCGGAGTCCCTTGCGTCGGCGTCTGCGGGTGACGAGACACTGACCCTGACGCTGGTGCTCAAACGGGACGACCCGGCGGGCTTCGCCGACTATCTCGCCGCGGTCTATGACCCCGCGTCCCCTCAGTATCGGCGTTTCCTGACTCAGACCGAACTGACGGAGCGCTTCGGTCCCGCACGGGACAACTACGAGGCCGTGCTGGGCTGGTTGCAGGCCAACGGCTTGGGGCTGGTGCAGGGGTCCGCGAACCGGCTGACGCTGACGGTCGCCGGTCCTCGCGCCGCCGTCGAGCACGCCTTCGGGGTGTCCATCGGCACCTTCCGCCTCGGGGAGCGGACCTTCTTCGCCAACCGCGAGGAGCCGCGGCTGCCGACGGCCTTGGCGCCGCGGGTGCAGGCAGTCGCGGGGCTGTCCAATCTGGGGCAACCGGCCCCTCAGCTGATAAAAAGGCTAACGAGGTGGGCCGCAACTGGTTTGACTTGCATGACCTGCGCCTCCGACGCCAAAGACCCTATAAATTTTAACAAAGATAAAAAATGCGAAAGTAAGCTCGCGGACGGAGGTGCCTACAATTACACTAATAACAAGGATATAGCGACCGATTGCAAGTTGCCAGACGGAATCCCGGCGCAGTCTATGCGCGCCTCACTGACGCTGACTAAGGCCAGCCAGACCTGGGCTGCCGCGGCGACCCCATGGGCCGACGTTGACGGCAGCGGCCAGACCATCGGCCTGCTCCAGTTCGACAACTTCGATCCGGCCGATATCGTCAACTATCTGGACCTCATGGGGATGTCGCCGTCCCTGATCAGCAAACTGAGTTCGGTTGCGGTCAACGGCGGTGCGCCCCGGGGGGACGACGAAGCCGAAGTCCTGATGGACATCGTCAACGTGATGAACCTGGCGCCGGGCGCCGACATCGTGGTCTATCACGCGCCCTTCACCGGTGCCGGAACCAGCTTCCAAACCCTGTTGAATCGGATGATCGATGACCAGGTCGACATCATCAGCAACAGTTGGGCCTATTGCGAGAATCAGACCACGCTCGCGGACGTGCAGAGCATCGACGCGCTCTTGCAGACCGCGGCGGCCTCCGGCATCTCGGTGTTCAATGCCAGCGGCGATAGCGGCAGCACCTGTCTGAACGGCAGCCCGAACACGGTCGCGGTGCCGGCCGGTTCACCGAATGCGACCGCGGTGGGCGGTTCTTCGCTGACTCAAGGTCCCGGCTGGACCTACGGCACCGAGACCTGGTGGAACGGCAGCGGCGACACGCCGCCAAGCGGTCAGGGCGGTTTTGGTGTGAGCCGTTTCTTTGCGCGGCCAGGCTATCAAAGCGGCTTTACCACCTCGGCGATGCGTTCGGTGCCCGATGTGGTCGCCAATGCCGACCCGGCCGCGGGCATCATCCTGTGCCGCGGCAGTGCCGGCGGCTGTCCGGATGGGTTCCTGTACGGGGGCACCAGTTCGGCGGCACCGACCTGGGCCGGGCTCACGGCCCTGCTGAACCAGGCACGGGGCGCCAACCTTGGCCTGCTGAACCCCTTGCTGTATCCGCTGGCCGCCACCGATGCCTTCCACGGGCCGACGCGTCTGGGCAGTGACTTCGCCCATGTGGGGCTCGGTTCGCCCAACCTCGGCGTGCTGCATTTGCGGCTGAACGGCCTGACGGCCGGGCCTGCGGATGCCGCCCGCTCCAGTCTGGCCGGCTGGGTCGCCCCGCAGGACACCCCGGCGCTCCTGCAACTCGGCGGCGTCCCGGCCGACGGCGTCGCGCCGCTCTATATGGTTGCCAGGCTGCGCGACGCCGACGGCAACGCGATCAGCGGCAAGACCGTCCGGCTCGACGCCGCTCCGGCCGGGCAGGTCACGATCACGCCGGCCACGGCGGTCTCTACCGTCGATAACGGCGCGGCGATCTTCACCGTGAGGACCAATACGCCCCAGGCGATCCGCTTTACGGCGACCGACGTCACCGATGGGGTCGTCCTGACGCCTTTCGACAGCGACTTTGTCGTCCCGCCCGCCAGCGCCGCCGGCATCAGCGCGGCCCCGACCAGTGTCCTCAACAACGGTTCCGAGGCGACCACCGTCACGGTGACGCTAAAGGACGCCCTCGGCCGGCCCACGCCGGGCAAGCTGGTCACAGTCTCCCAGGGCGGCGGGCGCTCGGTCATCAGCGGCCCGAGCCCGAGTGTCACCGGCGCCGCCGGTACCATCGCGTTCACCGCCACCAACGAATTCCCTGAGAGGGTATAGACAAAATCTACCTGGCCGATATTCTTGCGCGAGTTTACAAGAACGAGGCGCGCAACGATGTCGAAAGGTGGTCGGCCAAAGAAGATCAACGAGGGACAGTATGAGGTGTTGCGCCAGATCGTCGC
>NZ_CAIKKU010000050.1 GCF_903828115.1 uncultured Thiodictyon sp.
GCCCCGGACTCTCTCGCACGCCAAATTACATCGCTTCTCCGACTACGATTACGACAACGACAACGACAACGACAACGATCGCGTCCAGCTTGCTCTTGCCTCGTTACTTAACTTAGCCCCCGCCATCGAGCACCAACCGGCGATAAACATAGACCTGACCCCGCGCATCGCGCAGCGCCAGCCGCCCCTGGTCCAGGGCGTACTCGAACTCGAAGGCGAACCCCGCCCGCCGGCTGCCCATCCGCACCCGCTGCCCGATGACCTGGATGACCCCGTCCACGTAGCCGCCGTTAGGGGCGTAGAGCCGGTAGTTCCCCCCCTGCACGATCAGGAGTCCGCCCCCGGCCGCCTCCCAGGGACCCTCGAGCCCGGCCGCGGTCAGGGGGAGGCCGCGCCCCTCCAGCATCCGCTTGCCCACCTCGGCCGCCTGGTCCCAGGAGCCCCCGCCGCCTGCCGCGTTGGGCGCCCCGGTACCGGAACCCAGGAGCCCCATCGACTCCATCATGCGCGACATCGCATCGGCCATGGCCTCGCGCCCGGCCGCCCCCTCGGCCGCGCGCACCGGCCCGGCGGGCGGGCACAGGGCCAGCAAGAGCAAGACCCACGCGGGCCAGCGGCGGGACCGGGGGACGGCACAGGGCATCTGGTGTGACATAGACTGGTGCACCAACGGGTGGGGACGGCGGCACCGCGGCCGATCCAAGGGGCCGGGCATTTCGGCGACCGGCAGTGGTCGAAACCGGTATGATCCCCCGTTGACCGCATTGGTGCACCCCGGATTCACCCAAGGACGCCGCGCGAACGCCTTGGTCTCTTCACCACCGCCCCCGGATCCGTCCCCCGACCACTATGCCCTGGCGTCCCAGCCCTGCCGAAGTCCTCGCACCCCTGGTTCATCCCGACCCCTGGGCGATTTCGCTTGCGGCCTTCGGCAAGGGCATCGACAACGCGCACATCGACTGTCTGCTGAGCCCGCGCTTCCGCATCCAGGCCGGGGAGACGATCCGCAAGCTGGTCCGCGAGGACGCGGCCAGCCTCTCACGCCGCATCCCGGAGCAGTTGGTCGGCGCCGAGGACCTGGCGGCCCTGCGTGACACCTATCTGCGCCTGTTCGACTGCGCCCTGGAGCGTCACCCCGGCCGCGATCCCCGCGACAACGCGCTGCTGCTCCAGTTCGCCGTACTCAAGTATCTGCTGCAACTGGTGGCGGCAGAGACCCAATCATTACAGGAGACGCTCAAGGCGCAGCTGCAATCGGACCTGGCCGCGGACGCGGCGCTCAGCACCGACCTGCACGAGCAACTGGTGCTGGTGACCCGCCAGGCCCAGGGCATCCAGCGGCGCGTCGGACAGCTCCTGTTCCGCGAGGTCCGCAAGCTGGAGAGTACGCGGCTGCAGAACGCCCGCAGCGCGGTGCTCGGCACCGCGTGGCCGGTCACCGACACGCTGCTGTTCAACCCGATCCTGCTGATCCCCGACCCCGGGGAGGGGCTGACCCTGGCCGCCGACTATCCCTTGGGCTGGCTTGCCGGGCCCGCCATCGGCGACTGGCTGGCCCAGACCGGGCGGTGTCTGACCCAGACCTTCGCGCCCTGGCTGCCGGGGTGGATGACGGGCGACGGGGAAGGCGCTGAGGACGCGCCCCCGGGCCAGCCGCCCGGCCACCCCAAGGAACGCCGGGATCAGGGCCAACTGCGCGGCTTCGTCGCCACCGAGATCCTGCTGGAGCGGTTCGTGGCGCGGGAGGAGTACCAACAGGGCCTGACCTCCTGGCTGGACGAGCCGGCCAATCTGCGCCTGCTGCTGGACCCCGAAACCGCGCGGCATAACTGGACCGGTGAGACCCAGGCCCTGATCAGGTCCCAGACCCCGACCGCCCCCGCCCCCCCACCGCCCCCGGACTGGCCGCGTTTTCGGCGCGAGCTGCTGGAACAACTGGGGGCCGGGCTCCAGGACGAGGGGCGGCGGCGGGCAATCGAGATCACCTATGCCCTGCCCGGCCTGCGCACCCAGCTCGGTCAATCGTTCCCGCTGTCCCTGGTCCTGGACTACGCGGACGGCCGCCTGACCCGGCGGCGGCTGGAGCAGCGCCTGGCCGCCCTGCGCGGCGGCCCCGACCCGCTGGCCGTGCTCCAGACCCTGGAGCGTCTGCGGGCGCTGCGCCTGCGCCAGACGCCCGCCGAGGCCCTGGCACTCATCGGCCACTATCTGGTCGACTTCCTGACGCTGCGCCGGGATCTCAAGCTCGCCTACAAGACCTTCGAGACCCTGGACGCCATCCGTCTGCTGGAGACCGATGACGAGGCCCGGCTGTCGCGCTCCAACGGCAGCCTGCACGAGTTTCACTGCCGCGGCGAGGGCGGCCCCCAGACGCGGCGCATCCGCTCCCACGCGGTGCTCAAGGCCGACGTGCGCGGCTCCACCCTGATCACCGAGGAACTGCGCGCCCGCGGGCTCAACCCCGCCTCCCATTTCAGCCTGAACTTTTTCGATCCGGTCAATCGCCTCCTGCCGGAGTTCGAGGCCGAGAAGCTGTTCGTGGAGGGTGACGCCGTGATCCTCGCACTCTACGAGTATGTCGATGACGGCCCGGGGCTGGCGGTGGCCCGCGCCTGCCGCCTGGCGCGCAAGATCCTCCAGGTAGTCAAGATGCAAAACGCCCAGAACCACCAACTGGGGCTGCCCGATCTGGAGCTGGGGATCGGCATCTCATTCTCGCGCCGCGAGCCCAACTTCCTCTACGACGAGGGGCGTCGCATCATGATCTCCAGCGCCATCAACCAGGCGGACCGGCTCTCCTCCTGCTCCGGGCTACTACTGCGCTCGGGCTTCCGGCCCGCCAACGGCGCCTTCCGCGTGGCCGTGGTGCGCGACGCCATCGGCGGGGAGCGCGCCGGCCCGGGGCGCGACCTGCTGCCCTACAACGTCAACGGCGTCAAACTCGACGAGACCGCCTTCCTCAAGCTCCAGGAAGAATTACCCATGGGTCAACTGCGGCTGTCCGACCCCGGTGCCCAGGAGAGCCTGTTCTTCATCGGCAGCTATACCGACGACGACGCCCTGATGCACTGGGTGCTGTTGCGCCACGCCCCGGTGCGCGACTGGGACGGGGATACGGTGGGTGCGATAGAGCCGGACCGCCGACACTATTTTGAGTTGATCGTGGACGAGGCCCTGGCGACGCAGGCGCGGCGGCTGGGGGTCGGCGGCGCGGGCGGGAAGGACGCACGCTGACCGCTGTAGCCGCGGATCATCGCCATGCGCGCCCCGGCGGTCGCGTCATAGTCCGGGATGGAGCGCTTGGCCTGCGCCGCCGAGCGCCCCGCCCAGTCGGTCCGGAAGGGCCCGGGCTCGACCAGCAGCACCTTGATGCCGAGCGGCGCGACCTCCTGCGCCAGCGCTTCAGACAGGGCCTCGACCGCAAACTTGGAGGCGTTATAGAAGCTCAAGGCCGGAAAGGCCGCGAGCCCCCCCCCACGGACGAGAGATTGACCACAGTCCCGCTGCGGGGGTGCGATCAGAACTGATGTGGTGACCGAGATCCCGGGTACGCTGTCCTGGTCGTTGTCGTTGTCGTTGTCGTAATCGAACAATCCGATTACGACAACGA
>NZ_CAIKKU010000051.1 GCF_903828115.1 uncultured Thiodictyon sp.
AGCAAGTAAAGGATTGCTGAGGGATGGCCGAAGCCTAAAGATATCCTGCCATGAAAGCCCTTGTTGTATGATTCCGATCGCGACTGCAGGAACTTTCTTGGTCGTAAAATGTGTGCGAATAAAATTATGCGCAATCCAAAAAATGTCCAATGTCCTTTGCAGGCCCGTTGTACTCTTGGCATAGGTATTCGTTTTGCGTCGATACGCCGAGTTGCGACGCCGAATGGAGGCATTCGTCGCCTCTAGACGGTTCGCCTGAATCGCGTTCGGCGTCATGTCTTGGCAGGTGTCGGGATGTTCTGGATGAGGAGCTTCATATTTTGGGCGCGGGTGCCCAGCTTGTTGCGCGCGGTTCCCTTTATTTTTCAGCCTGACTTTGACTCCGCGACGAAGTACCCGCCGCGGGCGTCCACGCTTCCCAGTGCGAACGACTTCATGGCAAATATCAAACAACAAGTTGCCATAACGCCGTTCGCCGTCAGTCACGAGTGTGACGTCGTCGCTACGCTCTATAACATTTCTAAGTAGCTGAATAGATTTGTAAAATAATGTTCTGTCTTTCTTTCCACATCGCATCGTCCAAATGAAACGACTGGCACGCTCCATGAGTACAATCGTCCAGCCTTCACAGTCCTCTACGGGTACATTCTTTCCGATCTTCGTATAAAGCTCATCACCTTCGATGACTTGGCTTAAAAAGGTATGCATCAACGCATAAATGAGCAGCGTCTGTTTCGTATCGGCCAGGCGACGTTCCCAGAGCAAAAGCGTATTCTTGGCGATCTCTAAGGCCCGGCAGGTCGCGTTCAAACCCATTCCTTCAGTGCGTATCTTAAATACTTTAGCAATAAAACTGATCGGTTTTCTGAGCCCTTCCAGGACGGTTCCTTTTGTCTCTGAAAAGATTCTTTGACAAGCCGGACACTGAAAAAGCAAGCGGTTTCCATTCTGAAGTGTTGTATAGTGCTTATAAGGTTCACAGTGTTCGGAACCGCAATAGGGACAGGTCATTTTTTCAGGCATAACCGATTTCTATGCTGGGTTACTGGATAAGGGAGAATTATTTAACTTATTCAGTAAGTTGTCAACAGGAAGCAAGCTGAACCAGTGCCGGGGAAAGGAAAGCTGTCGCTCATGCAGCACGGGCGGCGGTCATGGCGAGCCTGTAGGGTCCGCTGTGCGGACCGACGACGCCGCGGATCGCACCGCGCCCGGCGCCATGCGTAGGGTCCGCTGCGCGGACCGGCGATCCCGCCGATCGGAGAGGGGGCGGGACCAGGATCAAGTCCGCAGGCCGCTTCCCGCACTGGAGCGAAAATTCGACGGTTCCCGCCACGCCAACACCATCGGTATGGTCCGCGGATCAGTGCGAACGGGTACGCAAGTACTGGTCGCAGCGATCGGTCGCGACGAACTCGATGATGGCGCGGGTGTCGTCCGAGCAGTTCTTGAAGACGACCCGCTCAAGGATCGCGGGGCCTTGGCGCAGGATCAGGGCGCCCACCAACTCGTCGATGAAAGACTGGGTCACCTCGATCCCAGCGAAATCAAAGACTACCTCACGCCCTTGCGCGAGCGCGTCCTCGGCCTGCTCCCGGACCGGCACGGCGACGGAGCGCACGGCCGCGAGGCGACCCTGGGTCTGGGTGCGGAGCGTCAGGTGGGTGCGGTGTGAGGTAATGTTCACAACGCGATGATGCGGGCGCGACGCGGAAAAAGTAAAGTAGAGCTACTCGAATCGAACGAAAATAGGCCCCATGCCATCAAGGGCCGACGGCAACTCGACGATGCGCGTCTTGCTAAGCCCATCGCCCCGCAATTCTTAGGGTGATCGTCACTCCTTGCCGGAAGGCACCCTGCGGTGGCAACCCGCTGGCCGGCGCCGGGTGGTGTTAAGCGTCGCCACTGACGGTGCGCGCCTTGCCGCCCGCGCCTCGCCCGATGCGCCTGAAATCCCCCAACCACCTACGGAAACAGTGAAAACGCCGGATGACGCCGACCGAAGCCCAAACCCGCCAGCAGCTCATCGACGTCCAACTCGCCCAGGCCGGCTGGGGCGCGAAAGAGCGCAACCTGCTGACCGAGTACCTGCACCGCATCGCCGAGGACGGTGCCGATACCTTGGGCTTTTCCGACTACGCGCTGTTGGCCAGGAACCTGCAACCGCTCGCCTTGGTCGAGGTCAAGCGCAGCAGCCGCGACGAGCTTGCCGGGAAGCGTCAGGCGGCCGGGTGTGCTGACGACATCCTGCGCCGCTTCGGCCAAGACCCCTTCATCTTCCTCGCCAACGGCAAGACCATCCAGTTCTGGGACCGTGAGCGCTACCCCCCGCGGCGCGTCAGCGGCTTCTTCTCACGGGAAGACCTCGAGCGGCTGCTCCACCAGCGGCAGTATGCCGAACCGCTGCACCGCGTGGAAATCAACCACGCCATCGCCGGCCGCGACTACCAGCTCGAGGCCATCCGGCGCGTGGCCGAGGCCATCGACCAGGCCCGGCGCCACTTTCTGCTGGTCATGGCGACCGGCAGCGGCAAGACCCGTACCGTCATCGCCCTGATCGACCTGCTTCTGCGCGCCAAGCGGGCGCAGCGCATCCTGTTCCTCGCCGATCGCCGCGAACTGGTTCGCCAGGCCATCGGCGCCATCCGGGAACACCTCCCCAACGAGAGCGTCGGCCGTCTCGAAGCAGGGGAGTTGGCCCCCGGCGCCCGCATCCATGTCGCCACCTATCCCAGCATGATGCAGGTTTACAGCCAGTTCTCGGTCGCCCACTACGACCTGATCGTCGCCGACGAGAGCCACCGCTCCATCTATAACCGTTATCAGGCGATCTTCGATCGTTTTGACGCCCTGCAACTCGGGCTCACCGCGACCCCGACCGACTTCATCGACCACAACACCTTCCAGCTCTTCGGCTGCGAAGACGGGATACCGACCTTCAACTATCCCCTGGAGCAGGCCGTAGCCGATGGCTACCTGGTCGCCCACCGCGTCCTCCAGGCCCAGACCAGCTTCCAGGTCCGCGGCATTCATGGATCGGAGATCCCCCTCGCCGCCGAGCCCCAGGTCCGTGAGCAATTGGCGAGGCAGGGCATCGACATCGAAGAGTTGGACTTCGCGGGCACTGACCTGGAGAAGACGATCACCAACATCGGTACCAACCAGACCCTGGTCCGGGAGTTCATGGAAAAGTGCCGCAAGGACGTGCTCGGCCTGCCCCACAAGGCGATCATCTTCGCCGTCAGCCATGCCCACGCCAAGCGGCTCTATGAGTCATTCAATGCCCTTTACCCGGACTACCAGCGCCGCGGCATGGCCGAGATCATCGACAGCCACATGGAACGGGCCGAGTTGACCCTGGACGACTTCAAGCACCGCGACATGCCGCGGGTGGCCATCTCGGTCGATATGCTCGATACCGGCATCGACGTGCCGCCAATTCAAACCCTGATGCTCGCCAAGCCTGTCTACAGCCGGGTCAAATTCTGGCAGATGATCGGCCGCGGCACCCGCCTGTATGAGGACCCGCTGACCGGCGCACGCAAGAAGGACTTCCTCATCATCGACTGCTGGAACAACTTCGACTATTTCCAGCTCAACCCCGAGGGCGAACCAGACCACCCCAGCGAACCCCTGCCCGTGCGCCTGTTCCGACTGCAGGGCAATCGCATCAAGTTCTGCTAATATTCGCACTTACTGATGCATCGGGCAAATCCTACATCTGGACTGCTCCCAAGGCTACATGCCGTGTCCCTTTCCTATGCCACGAACACTTTGCGAACACCACACGTCTTCAA
>NZ_CAIKKU010000052.1 GCF_903828115.1 uncultured Thiodictyon sp.
CGGCTTCGAGATACTTCTCGGCATCACTGGCATAGCCGCTGCCCCGCGTGTGCCTGCCACCGGCACGCATGAATATCCCGCCCTCAATCTCGATCAGCGTCCGGCTCTCCAGATGTGCGAAGTCGGCGCGCCATTTCCTCGTCGGGTGGAACACCAACTCGCGCTCAAGAGCGGGACCCTGCGCGACCCGCCAGAGGAACAGGAACTTGGATTCGAGCTTGGAGCCGGCCATTTGACCGGACCGTCACGTCAACCCGGAAGTGGGAAATTTCCCATCCGGCCAGGTGGGAAATCCGATGGGAAATTTGACCCCGATTTCCCATATTTTCGAGGCATGATTTTCCGCCCCGATTCTCCGCAAACCATTGATAATACGATGTTTGCGGCGTGTCAGCAGGTGCCGTCCGACCCTCCGTTATGTGGGAAGTCGTGTTGGTGCATTTCACGGGAAATGGACACGGGTGGTGGAATCCCGGCGTAAGTCATTGGTATTCAATAGATTCCTTCGACGTCTAACGAGAATCTAACGGTCTTGGTCTCACAGTTAGATGTTAGTTGTCTAACATGGCGATAATGTCCGGCGTGGTGCCAATGCCGCACCTGTTTTCAGCGCGACCTTGCGCTCGTTGAACTTCTGGGTGCGGAACTGGCTCGGGGTGATCCACTTGCGAAGTCGCGGCTTGGGGTCCTCGCCATAGCTGTTCCAGTTGCCCATCTTTGATAGGTAGATGATTAGCATTTTTGAATTCTTCCTGAGAATGTCAGCGCCAGGCATTTCGACTATCAGTCCGGTTGGGTCGTCTCCAACGATCTCCATGACTGTATGTTGTTGTTTCCATTCCTCCATCTCGCGCTCTTGGCGTCTGCGGCATGCATCTGCCATCTGACGCTTGTGATGACGTCTTTCAGCCTCTGAATATGCGAATGATGTTGGAGCTATCCGTCTCATGGTTTGCTAGATATGCGGAGATGATTGCGGGGGTGGGATTTGATCACGCAGAGGCGAGGTTATGGGTCTCCCTTGGATCCGTTCCTCCCCGGCATCGGCGACGCCTCTCGGTTTCCTCAAGTCTGACCTTCTGGGAAGGGTGACCGTCTAACTTTTCAGCGACATGGAGTCGCACGATCTCCACCTGCTTCTCTTGGCCTGGTGATCTCTTCATGGCTGGGCAGGCGCGTCAACCTATCGTGACCATGATCGCAGGCATTTGCCTCGCCCGCCCCATCCAGCAGGGCGATGATGTCGGGCGTCACGTCGATGCTGGTCTGCCCGTGTTGCACGGCCATCAGACGCGCTCCTTCGCGGAGCATGCGCGCAATTCGCTGGGAAGGCATGGTGGTGACAGGCATCGTGTTAGATATGTGAGTGGTTGCAGGGGCGGGAGTTGAACCCGCTGGGGTGAGTTTATGAATCTCGCCCGGGCACCCGCCCTCCCTGCGATTGGTTAGAGCGCCTCGTAGATTTCGACGACGAGCTTGAAGTCTTTCTTGAGCACCTCACGTCGGTCCTCGTCCCATTCCTCGACGGGCGCCTTGCCGGTCTCACGCGCCCACCAACGGCGGATGCGGTTGAGCAGCGCAAGGTAGGTGACGTAGCCGCGGTCAGCGGGATCGCCCTGGACTTCCTTCTCGGTGGCCAACCGTCCGAAGTTGATGGACTTGCGAAGGCGACGGACGCTCAGCTTGTGCTTCTCCGCCATCTTCAGCCAGTGCTGCTTTTCCTCTGCGGTCTTGAGCTTTGCGACGACAGCATGTTGATACCAGTCGAGTTTCTCCTTACGTAAGGAGATTTCAACCTTTCGGGCAACATAGGCATAATTCATCAGTGTTTGGTAGGCCAGCCCAGTGCGTATTAGAGCGTCCTCGTATTTGGCGCCCCACTGTTTCTCGCCGTAATTGATCCAGTCGCCGATGATAAAGCCAATGGACTTGCCGATGGGTGCGAGCTTCTGGCCGAGGGCGTCCCACTCGTCAAAGCAGAGGTCTTGGTTGAACTGGATGCCTGTGGGCGTGATCGTGAATTTGGGATCTGTGATGGCAAGGGTTGTGAGCGTAGTCATGATTTGCGTTTGCGGTATCGTTTGAGTTGTGATTGTTGATAGGTCTTGCGGGCTATCGCGCTGCGCATGGCACGGGACGGCGGGAGGTTCAGTTGGATGGTGATGTCAACGCAGCGTTTCGAGACTGCGGCGCGTGAGATGCCATGGCGTTTGGCGATTGAGGTCATACTCTCGCCGTTGTAGGCGCTGAGGCCGAGAGCCACGGCGAGGCATTCCACGGTCAGGCGGGTATTGCCTTCCGAGATCAGGTCTGCAACGAAATGGCGTAGGACCTCTATGGCGTCGTGTGTAATGGTGCCGGCCTCGTCGGTGTCGTGATCGACCATGGCGGCGATGTCGGGCGTGTGGCTGGCGCGGGACGATTCGGCCATGTCATGTTCCGCAGCTCCGTTGCCGTGGCGCTGCAGGCAGGGTTTGAGCAGGCCGAGTTTTTCCGCTTCCCGACGTTCTGTCAGAGTCATGGATTGAACC
>NZ_CAIKKU010000053.1 GCF_903828115.1 uncultured Thiodictyon sp.
ATCAGACCGGTGTCAACGGCTGCGCCACCAGTTTCACCCCCAGCGCGTGACACACCCGGTTGATGGTGTCGAAGCGTGGCTGCGCGTTCTCGCGTAGCGCCCGATAGAGCGCCTCGCGGGTGAGGCCGGACGCCTTGGCGAGCTTGGCGCCTTGGCGTGATCATTCCTTTTCTTCTTTGTGTCTTTGTGCCTTTGTGAGAGAATTTCACCGGCTCCAACGCTGGATCCTGGGAGCAAGTCGCGACGCTCCAACGTCGCGTGGTCTTACACCGGAAGACGGGCCGCTGGAGCGGCCTGACTGCATTCCCACGCTGGAGCGCGGGAACGAGAATACGCCTCTGTCCCGTGCCACCCTCTGACAACCGGCCGCGCCTATGTCCCAGTTCTCGTTCCTCAAAGCCGAATTCACCCCGGTCTACGAGCACGCCCAGCGCGCCGAGGTCCTGGCCCTCTCCGACCCGCGCGGCTCCTGCTTCTATACCCGGCTCGCGCTGGAGACGGCGGTCAAGTGGCTGTACCAGCACGACGGGACCCTGCGCACGCCCTACGACGACGCACTGTCCGCCCTGATCCACGAGGGCAGCTTCCGCACTTTGGTCGGCAATGCGCTGGTGACCAAGGCGAAACTGATCAAGGACTTCGGCAACAGCGCGGTGCACGACAGCCGCGCCGTGTCGGAGAATACCGCGACCGTGGCCCTGCGGGAGCTGTTTCACTTCTCTTATTGGCTGGCCCACACCTACGCCAAGGGTGCCAAGCCGCAACCCGGCTTTCAATTCTCCGCCGAGGCCCTGCCCAAGACCCAACTGGTGGAGGCGAAGACCCTCGCCGGCTTGCAGGCCATTGCCGACGGATTCGAGAAGCAGACCAAGGCACAGGAAGCAGCCGAGGCGGCGCGCATCCAGACCCAGCAAGAGCGTGACACGCTGGATGCCGAGATCAAGCGGCTGCGCTTAGAGGTCGCCGCCACCAAGAAGGCCAACCAGGCGATCCCGGACGACCACGACTACAACGAGGCGCAGACGCGGGATGTCTTCATCGACCTGCTGCTGCGCGAGGCCGGCTGGCCGCTGGATCAGGTACGGGACCGGGAGTTTCCGGTCACCGGGATGCCGAACAACACGGGCGAGGGCTTTGTCGACTATGTCCTTTGGGGCGCGGACGGCCGGCCGCTGGCGATCATCGAGACCAAGCGCACCAAGCGCGACGCGCGGGTGGGCCGGCAACAGGCCAAACTCTATGCGGACTGCCTGGAGGCCATGTACGGCCGCCGGCCGATCATCTTCTATACCAACGGCTATGAGCACTGGATCTGGGACGATGCCGGTCACCCGCCCCGCCCGATCCAGGGGTTTCTCAAGCAGGCTGAGCTTGAGCTGCTCATCCTGCGTCGCACCTCCCGCAAGTCGCTGGGCACGGTCGCCATCGACGAGGCCATCGCCGGGCGCTTCTATCAGACCCGCGCCATCCGCCGCATCGACGAGGCCTTCGAGCTGGACAACCTGCGCAAGGCACTGCTGGTCATGGCGACCGGCGGCGGCAAGACCCGGACCGTGATCGCACTCATCGACCAGCTCATGCGCGCCGGCTGGGCCAAGCGCGCCCTGTTCCTGGCGGACCGGGTGGCCCTGGTGAACCAGGCGGTTGCTGCCTTCAAGGCCCATCTGCCCCATGTGGCACCGGTCAATCTGGTGACGGAGAAGGGTGGACGCCTCGGCCCTGAACAAGTGGCTGTTCAATACAGACACCGTCGACAAGGTGCTGGCGCATGTCATGACCCACGGGCTCAAGGTCGAGAACGGGGACCGGCTGGGAAAGACGATCATCTTTGCCAAGAACCACGCCCATGCGGCCTTCATCAGCGAGCGCTTCGATGCCAATTGGCCGCATCTCAAGGGGCACTTCGCGCGGGTCATCGACCACCAGACCGAGTATGCCCAGTCGCTGATCGACGCCTTCTCGACCAAGGACAAGGCCCCCCATATCGCCATCTCGGTGGACATGCTGGACACGGGTATCGACGTGCCCGAGGTAGTGAACCTGGTCTTCTTCAAGATCGTCCGCTCGAAGACGAAGTTCTGGCAGATGATGGGGCGGGGCACGCGGCTGTGTCCGGACCTCTTCGGCCCGGGGCTGCATAAGGAGCACTTCCTGATCTTCGATTTCTGCCAGAACTTCGAGTTCTTCAACCAGAACCCGAACCTCACCGACGCGGCGCCCGGCGAGTCATTGAGCGCGCGCCTGTTCAAGACGCGCCTCGACGTGTTCGGGGAGATCGAGGACGCCGATCGCCCGTCCGGGACCGAGACCGGCGAACTGATGCAGTTGCGCGCCAGCCTGGCCGCCCGGCTGTTCGATGAGGTCGCCGGCATGACCCTCGACAACTTCATCGTCCGCCCCAAACGCCGGTACGTCGAAAAGTACCAGGACAAGACGGCCTGGGACCGGCTGCCCAGCGCGGAGCGCACCGAACTCGCCGAACATCTGGCCGGACTGCCGAGCGCCCTGGTGGACGACGACCTGGCGGCCAAGCAGTTCGATCTGCTGGTGCTGATGACACAACTTGCCGTGCTGCGCGCGGACCTCGCATTCGCGGGCCTGCAGGCGCGGATCAGGGGGATCGCGGCGCAACTGGAGGAGCTTGGCAATGTGCCCATGGTGAAGGCGCAACTGTCATTCATCGCGCAGGTGCAGAGCGATGAGTATTGGCAGGACCTCACGGCGGGGATGCTGGAGCACCTGCGGCGCCGGCTGCGCGACCTGGTCAAGCTGATCGAGCCGCGGGCGCGCAAGATCGTCTACACCGACTTCGCGGACGAGATCGGTGAGGCGTTGGCGATTGCCAACCCCCATGCCGGCTATGGTACCGACAAGTCCCGCTTCCTGATGAAGGTCCGCCAATTCCTAAGCCGGCACCAGGACCACATCACCATCCGAAAGCTGCGGCGCAACGAGCAGCTTACCCCATTGGACTTGACCGAGTTGGAGCGCATCTTCGTGGCCGAGGGGATCGCGGTCGACGAGGACCTGGACCGTATCCGCGGCGAGGGCGGCATCGGCCTCTTCATCCGCTCCCTGGTGGGCCTGGAGCGCGACGCCGCCAAGGAGGCCTTGGCGGGCTTCATGACCGGCCGGACCCTGACCGCCAACCAGATCGAGTTCATCAACCTGGTCCTGGACCACCTGACCGAGCGTGGGGCCATGGACCCGCGGCGCCTCTACGAGAGCCCCTTTACCGACTTCGACGATCAGGGTGTGGCCGGGGTCTTTTCGCTGGAGGACGCGCGGGTGCTGGTGCAGGTGTTGCGGGATGTCGGGGGCCGCGCGGCGGCTTGAGCCCTGCGGGCACCGGGCCGGTCGGACTGGTCAACAGGCGGGCATGATACCCGACGCCGCCGCGCACCTGCGCCTGGCGGACCAAGGCCCGCCAAGCGCACCGCACCCCAGACCCCGCATCGGCTTACAATCTGCGCCACCCGCTCACGGCCGCCCCGCGGCAGCAAGCGCCGCCGACACCTTCGACACAGGGCTCACATGTTTTATCCCCTAACGCGCACCGCCTGGCCCCTGCTCGCCATCCTGCTCACGTCCCCGGGCGCCCCGCGGGCCGCGGAGGGCACCCCGCTCGCCCTCCCGCCCCCGCCCGGCACGGCCCCGACGCCCACCGCGCCGGCCCCGGACCGCACCGGTAACGCGGCCGACCTCTGGCAACGCACCCGGGACACGGCCGGGACCTGGTGGCAGCGCTCGCGCGACCTGGCGGGGCAGGCGGTCCAGGACGCGGGGGGCCTGATGGGTCCCAAGCCCCAAGGCTTCCCCCAGGTCTGGGAGGGCGTGGTGCCCAAATTACAGGAGACCCTGGTCCTGGAGGAGCGCCGCACTGCCCTGCCGGACAGCGCCTGGTTCAGCGCCGACAAGGTCTCCAACCAGGCGCAGATCGAGGCCCTGCTCGATGATGCCGTCACCATCCTCTCGACCTCGCCGGTGCAGCGCTTTCGCGAGCGCATCCGCGCCATCCAGGGCGAGATCGACGCCGCGCGCGCGGCCATCGCCGACTACCGGCAGAACCGGGTTGCCGCCCCCACCGAGTCCACCATCAAGCGCACGGTGGCCGACTACGACCGTCTGATCGCCGAGAAGGAGGCGCAGATCAAGCGGCTCACCGAGCAACTCGCCCAGGTGAAGCGTGAATTCGCCGCGGCGGTGCGCCAACTGGGGGTGGACCTGAGCGATGAACAGGTGGAATTCCTGCTCTCCACCGTGGTCGGCGACAACATGGTCGATCTCGGCATCCTGTTCGACAATGTCAAATCGGTGACCAACCAATTGGAACAACTGGTCGCGCAGAGCGGCGAGGACCTGCAGAGCGCACGGCGCTATTACGGCATGTATGTGGTCCTGCTGCGTGCCCTGGAGCGGATGCACCAGAAGATCGAGGAGGCGATCGGCGAGCAGTATATCCCCCAGATCAACGCCATCATCACCCGTGCCGAGCAACTCACCGGCGAGACGCGGGACCTCCAGCGCAGTTCCCCGGGCAAGGGCGAACTGCTCGCCGCCAACCTGGAGGCGCAGCGGCTCACGATCGAGGCGGCCGGGGTCTATCGCCAATATCTCAACGACCAGAAGGCGCAGGTCATGCGCGCCCGGCTGGAATTGGAAAAGGACATCGCCGCCGCCTGGAACACCTTCGAGACGGTGCGCGTCTCAGGCGAACTGGTCGGGCTCGTCAAGTCCAGCCGGCGGCTGCTGGAAGGGCTGATGAACCGCCAGGTACCGGCCCTGCGGCCCTTCGAGAACCTGGAGATGCGCCGCGAGTTTGAAAAGCTCACCGAACAGTTACGGCGCGGTGGGTGACGTGAAAGAATAATTCTCTCACAGAGACACAAAGATCACAAAGATTTTCAAAGCGATATGTCGGTCGAGGAGGTCACCCGGCCGATGATCGGCCCAACGCCTTCAATGATCTGTTTTTCTTTGTGTCTTTGTGTCTTTGTGAGAGACTCTTCTTCCCCATTGGAGCCACGCCATGCCCACCAGACCCATCAGCAAAGACACCCGCCTGTGCATGTCACTGTCCGCGCGACCGGGTCAGTTCGGCACCCGCTTCCAGAACTTTCTCTATGAGGCCCTGGATCTCGATTACATCTACAAGGCCTTCACCACCACTGACCTGCCGGCCGCCATCAACGGCATCCGCGCCTTGGGCATCCGCGGCTGCGCCATCTCCATGCCCTTCAAGGAGGCCTGTATCCCGCTATTGGACGAGCTGGACCCCGCCGCCGCCGCGATCGGCGCGGTCAACACCATCGTCAATGACGCCGGGCGGCTGCGCGGCTACAACACCGACTACATCGCCATCCGGCGCCTGCTCGACCGGCATCAGGTCCCGCCCAGCGCCCGCTTCGCCATCCGCGGCAGCGGCGGCATGGCCAGGGCGGTGGTCTGCGCCCTGCACGATGCCGGTTTCCGGCACGGCCGCGTCATCGCCAGAAACCGGACCGCCGGGCAGTCACTGGCCCAGGGCTATGGCCTGGAATGGCGCGCCGAAACCGCCGACCTCGCGGCCGAGCTATTGATCAACGCCACCCCTATCGGCATGACGGGCGGCCCGGAGGCCGCAACGCTCGCCTTTGAACCCGCACGGATCGCGACCGCGACGATCGTCCTCGACGTCGTCGCCATTCCGCCCGAGACCCCACTCATCCGCGCCGCCCGGGACCTGGGCAAGCAGGTCATCACCGGCGCCGAGGTCATCGCCATCCAGGCCCTGGAGCAATTCGTCCTCTATACCGGACAGCACCCGACCGGGGAGCAGGTGCAACAGGCCATCGCCTATGCCGGGGAGGCGCCGGTCGCGCAGCGCTGATGCGATTGCGGTCGGCGAGGCCGCATTCAGAGTGCTTTTTGTTGCAACTTCTACAACCGTGCCTTCCAGTAACCAGGCTCCCGTCTGACGTGCATAACCGCCACAATTTCAATCTCAGGGTCTTGGTCGCGGAAAATCAAAGCATAAGGAAAGGTCTGGAGCTTGCACTTGCGCACTCCGGGCTCAACTTCGCGGTAGATCAGGGGGTTGAGCGAGATACGGTCCAGGGCCTCGTCAAGGCTGTTCAGAAACCGGCGCGCCAAGTCGGACCGCTGGTCGCGGTAATACCCGGCCGCGGCGTCCGCCTCTGCCGCCGCGGCAGGATGCCACCGCACCGTCACTGTCCGTATTTCGCCCGCAGACCGGCCAGCACCAAGTCTCCGGGGATCAGCGCAACTTCACCGGCGTCGATCTGCGCGCAACGCCGCGCGAGTTCCTGGCGCCATTGCTGAGAGACCTCAAAATCTGCTTCCATGTCAAGGCTTTCAAGCAATGTCTCCGCGATCAGCGCGCGCGCATGGGAGTCCAATCGCAGGGCGTCGTCGATGATCTGCTGAGCGTTGGTTTGCATCACCTGGGCCTCCCCTGGGCGTGGTAGTCAGTTGGCAGCTATGACGTGTTCGGTTTGAACCGCTCACAAAGATACGCGCGAGCTCGCCTGGCGACAAGCCGCGGACACCAGCCCTTCCAAGGCGCCCCATGACCAAACTGTCATCCGCAAACCTGGCAGGACCCGGCCGCCGCCCCCACCATGGGGAGCCAGTCAAGCCCGACACCGGAAGACCCCATGCACCGACGACCCATTGCCCGCGCCCTCCTCGCCTTACCCCTGATCCTGGCCCTGCCGGCGCCCCTGACGGTCCTGGCCGATCCCCCGAAGGTCTTCGAGCGGCAGCTCGGCAATGGCCTCAAGGTCCTGGTCAAGCCGGACCGCCGCGCCCCGGTCCTGACCTCCCAGGTCTGGTACAAGGTGGGCTCCAGCTACGAGTACGGGGGCATCACCGGGGTTTCGCACCTCCTCGAACACATGATGTTCAAGGGCACCGCGGCGCACCCGGCCGGTGAGTTCTCGCGCATCGTGGCGGAGAACGGCGCGGAGGAGAACGCCTTTACGGGGTCCGACTACACGGCCTATTTCGAGAATCTGGCGAGCGATCGGCTGGCGATTGCCTTCGAACTGGAGGCCGACCGGATGCGCAACCTCAGGCTCGATCCGGACGACTTCGCCAAGGAGCGCGACGTGGTCACGGAGGAGCGGCGGATGCGCACCGACGATGACCCCCAGGCCCTGACCGGGGAGCAGTTCGAGGCGGTCGCCTTCGCCGCCTCGCCCTACCGCAACCCCGTCATCGGCTGGGCCGGCGACCTGGAACAGCTCAAGGTGGAGGATTTGCGCGACTGGTACCGGCTCTGGTATGCGCCGAACAATGCGACGGTGGTGGTGGTCGGGGACGTGGAGCCGGAACAGGTCTTTGCCCTGGCCGAGCAGTATTTCGGCCCGCTCAAGGCGGAGACCGTGGCCCCGCCCAAGACCCAGGCGGAGCCGGAGCAGCGCGGTGAGAAGCGCCTCCAGGTCAAGGCCCCGGCCAAGGAGCCCTACCTGCTGATGGGCTACAAGACGCCGGCCGTGGTGGATGCCGCGGCCCCCTGGGAACCCTATGCGCTGGAGGTCCTGTCCTCGATCCTGGACGGGGGCAGCAGTGCGCGTCTGGAGCGTGAACTGGTGCGGGGCAGCCAGATCGCCTCCTCGGCCGGCGCCTCCTACAGCGCCTTCAGCCGGCTGCCCGGGCTCTTCCAGCTCGACGGGGTGCCGGCCAAGGGGCACGACATCCCGGCCCTGGAGCAGGCCCTGCGCGCCCAGGTGGAGCGGCTCAAGCAGGAGCCGGTGGCGGCGGCCGAACTGGAGCGTATCCGCACCCAGTTGATCGCGAACAAGGTCTATGAGCAGGACTCGGTCTTCAATCAGGCGGTGAAGCTGGGGCAACTGGAGACGGTCGGGCTCGGCTGGGAACTGGCGGACCAGTATGTGGAGCGCCTCGCCGCGGTGACCCCGGAGCAGGTCCAGGCGGTGGCGCAGAAATACCTGACCCAGGACCGGCTCACGGTCGCCGTCCTGGACCCCCAGCCGGTGGACGGCAAGCAACCGAAGAAGGCCCCGGCGGGGCTGGGAGGACATGGCAATGTACGTTGAGACCAGTCGCTTGAACGGGGTGCGCTGGAGCACGGACCGGCGCGGTATCGGCGGGATCGTTGGTCCGCGCAGCGGACCCTACGGGGGTCGCGCGAATCACACGTCTTCCTTTTTTGGCGTTCATTTGCGTTCATTTGCGGCTAATCTCTTCGCGGCCGCCCTGCTGCTGCTCGGCACCGCCGCCCAGGCAGGCCCCAAGATCGAGACCTGGCAGACGGCCAACGGCGCCCGGGTGCTGTTCGTGGCGGCGCCGCAACTGCCGATGGTCGATGTGCGGGTGGTGTTCGACGCCGGCGCGGCACGCGACGGTGAGCGCCCGGGGCTGGCCGCCTTTACCGCCGGCATGTTGAACGAGGGCGCCCGGGACTGGAACGCCGACACCATCGCCGAGCGGATGGAGAACGTCGGCGCCTCGCTCAGCGCCGCCACCGACCGCGACATGACCTCGGTCGCCGTGCGCAGCCTGACCCGGGAGCCGGCCCTCACGACCGCGTTGGAAACCCTGGCCGGGGTGCTGGCGGCCCCGAGCTTCCCGGCGGACGCCCTGGAGCGCAACCGCGAGAATACCCTGATCGGCCTGCGTCAGGAGCAGGAACAGCCGGCCAAGGTCGCCCAGAAGGCGCTCTACCGCCAAGTCTTCGGCGGCCATCCCTACGCCTCCGACCCGAGCGGGACCGAGGAATCGGTACGCGCCCTGACCGCCGCGGACCTGAAGGCCTTCCATGACCGCTACTACACCGGGGCCAATGCGGTGGTCGCCATCGTCGGCGCCCTGGACCGCCCGGCGGCCCAGGCCCTGGCGGAGCAGGTGGTCGGCACCCTACCGGCCGGGGAGCGCGCGGCCCCCCTGCCGACGGTCCCGGACCTGGGCGCGGCCGCCCTGGAACAGCTCGCCTTCCCCTCCAGCCAGACCCACGTCCTGGCCGGTCAACCCGGCATGGCGCGGGGCGACCCGGACTATTTCGCGCTCTATCTGGGCAATCACATCCTGGGCGGGAGCGGGCTGGTGTCGATCCTGATGGACGAGGTGCGCGAGAAGCGCGGGCTGTCCTACAACACCTTCAGCTATTTTATCCCCCTGGCGCAGCCTGGGCCCTTCCTGATGGGGCTCCAGACCAAGAACGACCAGGCGGGGCAGGCGCTCGGGGTCCTGGTCGATACGCTTAAGCAATTCGCCGCCGCGGGACCGACGGACGCGCAACTGACCGCCGCCAAGAAGAACCTGACCGGCGGCTTTCCGCTGCGTATCGCCGAGAATGCCGAGATCATCCCGTATCTCTCGGTCATCGGCTTCTACGGGCTGCCGCTCGACTATCTGGACCGCTTCACCGACCGCATCAACGCCATCAGCGCGGAGCAGATTCGCGACGCCTTTGCGCGGCGCGTCCACCCGGAGCGGCTCGCCATCGTCACCGTCGGGGGTGACCAGACGCCGGTCCCGGTCCCTGATCCGGCTGCGGCCCCGGCCCCGGCCGCCGGTGGGCCGGGTTAAGGGGGTCGCCGGCCGGTCCGGCCCAGGGCACCTGCGCATCATCGGCGGGCGCAACCGGGGCCGGCGCCTGCCGATTCCGGATCAGCCGGGGTTGCGGCCCACCGCCGACCGGGTGCGCGAGACCCTGTTCAACTGGCTCACCCCGGTGCTGCCCGGTGCGCGCTGTCTGGATCTATTCGCCGGCAGCGGCGCACTGGGGCTGGAGGCCGCCTCCCGCGGCGCCGGCCGGGTGGTGCTGGTCGAGCGCAACGCGGCGGTGGCGCGGCAACTCCTTGCCAATGTGCAGACGCTCGCCGCCGCGGACGTGGAGGTGATCGCGGCGGACGCGCTCGCCTGGCTCGCCGGGGAGCCCAGGCCCTTCGATATCGTGTTCCTGGACCCGCCCTTTGCCGACGGACTGCTCGCCCCCGCCTGCGCCCTGCTGGCCGCGCGCGGGTGGCTGGCGCCCGGCGCCCGGGTCTATCTGGAGAGTGCCGACCGGGCGGGCTTCCCGCCGCTGCCGCAGGCTTGGGAACTGGTGCGCGAGGGCACCGCCGGGCAGGTGCGATATGGGTTGGCGCTGGTACGGGGGGCCTCATCCCCGCCTCCCGGCTGACCGTTACCTGCCAGTCGCGCAGCGACGCTGTGGGAGCGGCTTTACCGTGAAAGTGCGTAGTCAGGCCATCCTGGCCTGACGGTGTCGGGGCTGGAACAGTCAGGGCTGGAAGCCCTGACTACGCCGCCCCGCACGCTGGCCATCGAGCTAGCG
>NZ_CAIKKU010000054.1 GCF_903828115.1 uncultured Thiodictyon sp.
CGTCTTACCCAAAGGGTTCATGCGCGTTCGTCATTTCGGTTTCCTGGCGAACCGCTGCCGGGCGCGCTGTCTGGAGCTGATCCGTGCGGCGCTGGCGGCCCCGCCGACAGCGCCGGAACCCGCCACGGAACCGGCGGCGACGGTGCCCTTTGACGGCTATCCCTGTCCCACGTGCCGCATCGGGCGCTTGCGCATCACCGCACACCTGGCCCCGCAGCGGCGTGGTCAGGGGGTGATAAGCGCGCCTGCCCCGGCCTAGGCACCAAGGCGCACCCGCCACGTTGGACAGGCCGCCCGCGGCCTGCGCCCGCGCTCGCCCGCACGCCGGAAAATGATCTATACTTTGCCCCCAATCGCCTTCTCAGGCGCCGTGCGGACGGCCGCGCAGGCCCGGCTGGCGCCGCCCCGACGGTCATCCAAGTGCGCAGACGCCGCCCGGCAGCGGCCGGCGACCCAGGGCGCGGGGATACAATCCCCTCTCTAAGAGAAGACGGAGCCCGCGGCGGGCGCCGTGCCAGGAGCGGATTAGTCCAACAAACGTTTATCCGTCGTGCGCGCGCGGCGTCGCGCTCCGACTCGGGGTCAGTTGGGCGCGCACGCCGGATAAACGCTTATTCGTTCAAGAAACAGATCGCATCCTTTCATGGATTTTGAGATCGTCGGAAGCATTTCCAGCATTGAGCCTGTAGCCGTCGGCCCAGGCATACGCGACTTGCCTCGGTTGCGAAAGCAATACGGCAAAGGAAACTGGAAGAAGCTGAAAGGATTCGCAACCGTGCGGCTCATTGACGGCACAGTTCATACTGCCGAATTGCACTGGTATGAAGCGCACGGCATCGGCAAGAAAGAATTCAAGATAAAGTTCCCGCTAATTGACTAACCAAATTATGACCACAAACCAAGAAATGCCATTGCCTTTTGCTGTTTGTATCAGCAATGAAGACTACCCAGCATCTCTAGAAGTCGGTAAGTTATACCAAATTATACCTGACGAGGCCGCGGAATCACACGGTTACATTCGCGTAATTGATGAAAGCGGAGAAGACTATGGCTACAGTAGAGATCGCTTTTTTCCCATCCAGATCCCCGTTGCGTTGCAGGAAGCTCTACTGAAAGCAGCCTAAGAAACGAAAAAGTGACAAGGCGCGAGGCTTGATATATTTTCACCCAAACCAAAAAGCCTCCGGCGTAGGGACTCCGGTTGCCCGGAGCCCCCGCCACAGACGTGGAATGCCTTCCCGGTCGGTATGCCAGAACAGCTCGAAACCCTGAAAGGTCACGCGCCGTTGCATACTCGGATGGAAGCGGCTAGAACGCAGAGCCTGCGTCTTCTCCGGCGCCACGTCACCGCGCACCTGGCCCCGCTGCGGCGTGGTCAGGGGGTTTCGCTGATGCCTGCCACCTGCTAGGCACCAGCGCCCACCGGCCGCCCGGGACAGGCCGCCCGCGGCCTGCGATCGCGCTCGCCCATTATCCAGAAAATGGGCTACACTTCGTCTTCAATAGCCCGCTGACCAGCCCCGTGGAACCCCACGGACGCCCGCTTGGTGCCGCACCGAGCTGCATCCGGGTGCTGCAACGCAGTCCGGTACCGACCGGCGCCCCGGCCTCAGGGATACAATCCCCTCTCTTAAAGAGGACTGAGGCCGCAGCAGGCGTCGTGCCAGGAGCGGATTAGTCCAACAAACGTCTATCCGTCGTGCGCGCCAGGCTGCGCGCTCCGACTCGGGCTCCGTGCGGCGCGCACGATGGATAAACGCTTATTCGTCAGGCGACAAGGACAACTTTCAATTTTTCACCAAACGAGGCAGATAGAGTCTGTGTTCATCAAATGAATTTCACTAAAGCAACAAACATCTTGGCATCTATGGCACTGTTGGCTGGTTGTGTCGGCCCTCTCGTCAGAATCGAGCAAATCGACGAAACATAAAAGAGCAAGGTGCAGGTTTATCCGAATAACTCCATCTTACAAAAGGCCGGTGTCAAGTCTCTCGGCATCGTAGAAGCGACATCCTGCAGAAACCTGGCCTGGGACCCACCCGCCTCGCTTGGCGTCTCTTGCAGGGTGAGAGTCCCCGTCGGGTAAGGGTGAGCCGCCCGCCCGAATCGCGTGTTGGTCCCATTGCGGAGCGGGGTAACCCGCGCACAACATTATGGGGCAATCGTACACAGAGGATCTTATAGGCCATAGGGGAAAGCGCGTTCCCTGAAGTGCTGGTACAGTTTCGAAATAGCTAATGCGGATGCCGACAAGCAATATGAGTAACCGGCGTCCCTACGGCTGAGGCATTCGTAAGCCAGAGATACGATTACGTAGCCACGAGAAAATGGTGAGTACAATGCAGCGGCAGTTCACGCTTGAGTATTGGATTGATGACGACTGGTATGTCGGCAAGTTGCAGGAGGTGCCTGGCGTTTTCAGTCAGGGCGAGACACTTGATGAACTGGAAGATGATATTAGGGATGCTTATGCTCTTGTAATTCTACAATCGACGCTCAAGCCGACCCACATCAGTTTCGATCGCACCCCGGAGCGTTTGCGCTTGTGCCCATCCTGCCAGTCGCGGGCAAGTCGAGCAAATCCAGATGCTGCCCGCCCGGAGCAGGAAAGGCCAAAAGCCTGCTACCCGAGCCGCACCTCCCACCGGAAGGTCCCGCCCCCCGTCGGCAGCGTCACCCGCGCCGCCCCGTCGCTGATCGGCGACGCCTCGCCGTCGAGGCTGGCGGCGAGGACCCGGCCCCCTCCCCTGCCATTCTCCACCGCAATCTCGCAGCGGGTCAGGCCGTCCGGCAGGCGGTAGTGGATACGCAACCCGGGCCAGTCGGCGGGTATGCAGGGCTTGAGCACCAGGGTGCGGCCGTCCTCCACGCGCAGGCCCAGCACCGCCTCGACGCCGACCCGATACATCCAGCCGGCGGAGCCGGTGTACCAGGACCAGCCGCCGCGGCCGACGTGGGGCGCGGCGCCGTAGATGTCGGCGGCCAGCGCGTAGGGCTCCAGGCGATAGGTCTCGATGGCCTGCGCCGTGGCGGTATGGGAGACCGGGCTCAGCATGGCGAGCAGGGGGGCGGCGCGGCTGCGGCGCCCGAGTTCGGTCATGGCCAGCACCGCCCAGCAGGCGGCGTGGGTGTATTGACCGCCATTCTCCCGCACCCCGGCCAGATAGGCCTTGATGTAGCCGGGGTCCTTGGGGGTGTCGACGAAGGGCGGGGTCAGGAGCCGGATCAGGCGCTCGTCCTCGTTGATCAACTGGGTCTCCAGCGCGTCGAGTGCCTGCTCCGCCCGTTCGCGGGGGACGGCCCCGGAGATGGCGGCCCAGGACTGGGCCAGGGCGTCGATGCGGCACTCGTCATCGGCGGCGCATCCGAGCGGCGTGCCGTCGTCATAGTAGGCGCGGCGATACCAGGCGCCGTCCCAGCCGGACTCCTCCAGGGCCAGGGTCAGGACGGTGCGGTAATCGGCGTAGCGGGCGACGCGCGCGGTGTCGCCGCGCGCCTCGCACAGGGGCAGAAAATCCCCCAGGCAGCGGTAGAGGAAGAAGCCCATCCAGACGCTCTCCCCCCGCCCCTCGCGCCCGATGCGGTTCATGCCGTCGTTCCAGTCGCCGGTGCCCATCAGCGGCAGACCGTGGACGCCCAGCGTGAGCGAGCGGTCCAGGGCGCGGCAGCAGTGGTCATAGAGGTCGCCGGACTCCCCGCTCGGCGCGGGCTCCAGGAAACTCTCGTCCTCCCCCGGTTCCAGGGCGCGGGCGCTCAGATAGGGCACCGACTCGTCGAGGATCGCCCGCTCGCCGGTGGTCCTGACATAGTGGCTGGTCACATAGGGCAGCCACAGCAGGTCATCGGAGAAACGGGTGCGCAGGCCCCGCTCCATGGGCGCCGCGTGCCACCAATGCAGCACGTCGCCCTCAACGAACTGGTGCGCGGCGTGCAGCAGGATTTGGGCGCGGGTCAGCTCCGGGCGCAGCAGCACCAGGGCGGCGGCGTCCTGGAGCTGATCGCGATAGCCGAAGGCCCCGCCGGACTGGTAGAAGGCGGAGCGCGCCCAGATGCGGCAACTCAAGTTCTGGTAGACCAGCCAGCCGTTGAGCATGAGGTCGATGGCCGGGGACGGGGTCGCGACCTGGAGGCGCCCCACCAGGTCGGTCCAGAAGGCCTTGGCCGCGGCGAGCGCCGCGTCGATGGCCCCGGGTTGGCGGTAGTGCGCGACCAGCCGGTCCAGTTCGGCCGCCTCCAGGCACTCGCCGAGCAGAAAGCTGCACCGCGCGGTCTCGCCCGGAGCGAGCCGCAGGATCAGGCGCTGGGCGAAACAGGGGTCGAGTTCCTCGCCGCAGGCGCCGTCGAGCGCGGTGCCGGTGCGCAGTGCGGCGGGGTCGGCCGGATCGCCGTGGCGGCCGATGAAGGCGGCGCGATCACAGGTGTGGCTGACCGGGCCGGGGGTCCCGCCCTGGGTGACGGCGAAGGCGAAGGCGGTGCCGTCGGCGAAGTCGCCGGCCGCGGGGTTGGTGGCGGTCAGCAGGTCGCGGTCGGGGTCCCAGGCCGTCAGGATGGGGCTCGGGCTGGCCGGCTGGTTGCCCATGACCAGGCGCTGATAGGAGACGATGGCCAGGGTCCGGGGCTGGTCGCTGTGGTTACACAGTTGCAGGCGCAAGACCCGCAGGGGGTCCGAGCGGGGCACGAAGAGCGTCGCCTCCTGGGCCAGGTCCGGGTCCTCGCAGCGAAAAACCGAGTAGCCGAAGCCGTGGCGGACCTCGTAGTCGAACGGGGCCGGGCGGGGTCCGGGGAGCGGGGACCAGCAGGCGCCGGTCGTCTCGTCGCGTAGATAGAAGGCCTCCCCGAAGGGGTCGCTCACCGGGTCATTGGACCAGGGGCTGAGGCGGTTGGCCTGGCTGTTGCGCGCCCAGGTGTAACCGGCGCCGACCTCGCTCACCAGGCAGCCGGCGACCTCGTTGGCGATGACGTTGGTCCAGGGGAGTGGGGGGCGGCGCAACTGTCCGTCGGGCTGGTGGCGCAGGTGGATGATGTATTCGCGGCCGGCGGGTGAAAAGGCGCCGTAGGGGCTGGGGGGGGTCGCCTGGGGCCTGGGCGGCGTGGGCGGTTGGGGAGAAAGAGGTACCAGGCCCAACGGGTGCCCGGCGGTCCTGGCAATCAGCGCCAGGGCCGCCGCCCGGTCCGGGGCGACGCCGGTGAGGAACAACAACTGCGCCGACGCGCCAGGGGCCAGCAAGAAGCTGGTGCGCAGGCTCAAGACCGGGTCGAGCACGTTGCCGACGGTACCGGAAAGAGGCCCGTCGAGCACCAGGGCGGCGGGGGCGGCGGGGGTCCGGCCGCGGCCGAGGAAGCGCATCCGGTCGGTCTCCCACTCCTGGGCATCGGTGCCCGCCAGGGCGTGCACCAGCCAGGGCCACTGCTCGTCGGCGGCCCGCGGGCGGCGACGGGCCAGCAGGGCGCCGGTCGCCGCATCCCGCTCGGTCTGGACAAAGAGCTTGGCGAAGGCCGGGTGGGCGGCGTCCCCCGCGGGGTGGCACAGGACCACCTCCAGGTAGCTCGTGACCTCGAGGCGCCGCGGCCGGTCGGAGCCGTTGGTCAGGGTCAGACGGCGCTCCTCCAGGTCGGCGTCCGCGGCGACCCAGACCGCGAGCCGCGCCCCGATCCCGGCGTCCTCGCGCTCCAGGAGAAAAGACCCAGCCGTCGCTTGCGTCCGATACAGCGCGGTCGGCGTGCGCGTCGGTTGATACCCCAGGGACCAGAAGCGCCCGTCATCGAGGTCGCGCAGGTACAGGACGCTGCCGAGCTGGTCCTCGACCGCATCGCCGCCCCCGCGCGTGAGGCCGATCCAATCCCAGGTGGACCGCCCGGCCCCGGTGCCGGAGATCAGGACCTCGTAGCGCCCGTTGGACAGGCGGTGGATAGGTGCCGCGGGGGCGCCGGGAGCGGTGAATTGGTCGGTGCTCATCGGGCGGATACTCCAAAAAAGAAAGTACGTTAGTACGTTAGTACGTTAGTACGTTAGTACGTTAGTACGTTAGTACGTTAGTACGGAAGTACGCTAAGAGGGGCCTTGATCATAATCGTGCGACACGAAGTCGCGTAAGTAATTGTTCTACTGGAAGTCTCTATATGGCGACCTGATGGAACCGACGGTTTCTCCCGTCGTAGCCTAGGAGCACATGCGAGACTGGTAACGGTCCGGTGTGA
>NZ_CAIKKU010000055.1 GCF_903828115.1 uncultured Thiodictyon sp.
AGGATTTTCCGAAATTCAAGAACGCAATATTAAGCTGCTTGAGCGAGGCAAATACTCAATGCAAGAGCGAGATGGAAACCCTGTTTTCTTTAAAATTCCAGCGCATTAGAAAATCCCAGATTATTACTATTTAGAGTATAAAGCTACCCTCAATTGAGAAAACTATGCCTGGGATTCCCCTTTGGCTTTATGCGGATCCGTCATTTCGGCTTCCTGGCAAACCGCTGACAGGCGCGCTGCCTGGCGCTGATCCGCACGGCGCTTGCAGCCCCGGTACCCGATCCGCCGCTGAACCGGAGCCCACCGCGCCATTCGACGGCTATCCCTGTCCCAAATGCCGCACCGGGCGCTTGCATGTGGCCGCCGTGTCGGCTCCCCTGCGGCGTAATCAGGGGGTAACGAACATGACCGCCCCCTACTACGCAACAGCGCTCAACCGCCGTCCGGGACAGGCCGCCCGCAGCCGGCCCTCGCGCTCCCCAACATCTGGAAAATGGTCTACACTTCACCCCCAACACCCCGCTGAACCCGCCCCGCGGATGCCCGCTTGGTGCCGCCCGGCTGGTGAAACGCGGCCCGACACCGATCGGCGACCTCGGCGCACGGATACAATCCCCTCCAGCGAAAGAGAGCTGGGGCCGCGCCGGGCGTCGTGCCAGGAGCGGGTTCGTTCAAGATTCAAATCGCGGCAATACCTCATGGGGTTTCGTTCCTGCGCCCAAAGTGATTAGATAATAAGCGTAATAGTTCAGCCTATGCCTGCATCGGTTTACATTGAGTCATCCATCATCAGCTACCTTACGTCTCGACCAAGCCGAGACGTTGTCAGGGCTGGGCGTCAGGCTATCACTTCCGATTGGTGGATCAAGTCCAGGAGCCAATACGAGGTCTTTATTTCAGCATTGGTTGAAGAAGAAATTTCGGGCGGCGATCCAATGGCAGCAGCCAAGCGCCTTGAAGCTGTTGCCGAGATTCCGAGCATTATTGTCACTTCCGAAGCGCAGTCACTTGCGGACGCACTTATGGCAGCAAGAGCTGTTCCAGACAACAGCATACGGGACGCCCTGCATATTGCGATCGCCGCCACGCAAGGGATCGAATACCTTCTCACTTGGAACTTTAGGCACATCAACAACGCCGAGACAAAGGCACTGATTGCCCGGGTCGTCGAAGCCGATGGCTGGGTATGTCCTGTTCTCTGCTCGCCCGAGGAACTCGGAGGTAACGCTGATGAAGAATGACGCTATTGTCGATGAGGTCCGGAACCATGGCCTGGCATTGGCCGCGCGATACGGCAATAATACCGGGGCAATCTGCAAAGCCCTTAAGGAAAGAGAGCGGTCATCGCTACGCAAGGTTGTTGATCGGGCGCCACGTCGGTTGGCAATAAAATCTCAGTAACCGGCTTAGCGCAAGCTCCAGGGACAATATACCAGATTCAGCGTAAATCCGCCCTCAGAGTTCCGGGGACAGTATCCTTAATTCAGCGTAAAGCCGCCCGCGATTGAGCAAGCTGTCCCCGGAATTCCCAATACAAGGTGCCACGATGATCGCAATCAGCTACCGCAACAGGTACGAACAACAACGGATGCCGCGCCAGGCCTCGACTGTGATCACCGTCGCCTGTCTCGCCGGCCTGCTGTCGCTGCCGTCGGCGGCCGTCCGGGCGGCAGGGCTCCCGGACGGCTTTGTCTACCTGCGGGAGGTCGCGCCCGCCATCGCGCAGGACATGCGCTACTACGGCAGTCACAATTTCATCGGCCGCCCGATCGACGGCTATCAGGCCCCGGAGTGTATCCTCACCCGGGAGGCCGCCGCGGCAGTGAAGGCGGTGCACGAGGACCTTGCCGCCGCCGGTCTGCGGGTCAAGGTCTTCGACTGCTACCGCCCCACGCGGGCGGTGGCGCAGTTCGTGCGCTGGAGCCGGGAGGTCGAGGACCAGCGAATGAAGGCGGAGTTTTACCCGCACATCGCCAAGACGGACTTCTTCCGGCTGGGCTATGTCGCGGAGCGCTCCGGCCACTCCCGCGGCAGTACGGTGGACCTGGCCCTGGAACCCGCCGCTGCGCCGCCGTCCCGGGTAGGCGCGCGGGCTGATGGGCCGGCGGTCGCCTGCACGGCGCCCTTCGCAGAGCGCTTCCCGGACAGCCCGCTGGACTTCGGCACCGGCTTCGACTGTATGGACCCACTCTCCCACCCGGACAGCCCCGCCGTACCCAGCGACGCCCAGCGCAACCGCGCCCTGCTCGCCCAGGCGATGGAGCGGCACGGCTTCCGCGGCCTGCCGGAGGAATGGTGGCACTTCACCCTCAAGGCCGAGCCCTTCCCGGACACCTGGTTTGATTTTCCGGTCACGGCCCCGGGTCAATGAAGGCTGCCTCCTACTCTAGCGCCGAGACGATCTGCTGGAATTGCGCCTGCGCCTTCGGCGCCATCGTCCGGCTAACGGCCATGGCCGCAAGACCAGCCACCCCAGACCATGAAAGGCGTGCGTGAGAGCGGCTTGCAGCCGCGCTGCGAGGCCGCGGTAACCTGCAACGTTGCGGCAGCTTACGAGGCCTGGTCGCGGCTGAAGCCGCTCCCACAGCGTCGCTGCGCGACCTTCACGGTAAAACCTGCGCCTGCATTATGGCGCCGAGACCCTCTCGGCTGATCGGTCCAGTGGACGCAGCTTAAGCAGATACCTACCCCAGGTGGCCGCATCGCCGGCCAGCTCAGCGGGCCCCGCGGGCGCTTTGCCGCGGCGGTCCGACGGTGGCACACTGCGCAGACCAGCCACGGAGAAACCAGAATGCCATCAATGAGCGCCGTCATCGCCATCGCGCCGGAGGCGCCGACCCTCAAAGCCCATGCCTTGCTGTTGGGCCGCCGTCTGGACCTGCGCAGTCTCACCCATGTGGAGCCGCTGGCCCTGAATCCGCTGGTGGTGCGGGTCAGCGGCGGCGGGCGGGCGGTGCTGATGCGCTACGGCGCGGCGGTGCTGTTCGACGTGGCCCCCGGCGCGGAGGCGTCATTCCTGCAACTGCTGGCACCCTGCGTGCGCGAACCCCTGGCGACCCCCGAGACCGAGACGCTCGAGATCGTCATCGACAGCACCCGCGGCGACCTGATGGAACGCGACCGACTGGTACTCTGCGACTCCGACGCGGCGCGCCTGCAGGTGGTGGCGGACGTGCTGGGCAAGAGCGTGTTGCTGGCGGACCAGGAGGCGCAGGTGGCACGCGCCTTCGAGCGCATCGAACCCTTGGCCGAGGAACTGCATCGGCACGGCCGCGGGGCGCGGCGCGCCCGTCACCTGATCCGTCATATCGGTGAGACCCTGCTGATCCAGCACCGCCTGGTGGGGCGCGCCGAGGTCGGTGACAAGCCGGAGGTGATCTGGGAGCGGCCGGACCTGGAACGCCTGTTCCTGGGCCTGGAGGCCGAATTCGAGGTCCGTGAACGCCAGGTCGCCCTGGAGCGCAAGCTGACGCTGATCAACGACACCGCCGCGACCCTGCTCGACCTGCTCCAGACCAAGCGCTCGTCGCGGGTGGAGTGGTACATCACGATCCTGATCCTGTTCGAGATCGTACTCACGCTCTATCAGTTGTTTGTGCGCGGGCCGGGCGGCTGAGGCCCGGCTCAGCCGAAGCGCCCATGCAGAAACCAGTCGCGGCGGCCCTTGAGGTCCCGATAGACCCACAGCCGTTCGCCGCGCGGGCTGGTGGCGACGAAGTAGTCCCGCGCCACGGCGTGCTCATCCCACCAGCCGGTGTCGATGCGCTCACGCTCCTGCCCCAGGTCCAGGGCGCCGTCCAGCCAGGGGCGGCCGTTATGCACCGCCAGGGGTTGAGGCTGCGGCAGGAGCCACAGGGGGCGGTCCGGGCGCGGGTGGCCGCGACCGGAGGCGCCGGGCTCGACCCAACACCAGGCGTGCTCGGGGCGGTGGTCGGCCGCCAGGGCGAGGCCGCGCACCGCGTCCGGACCCAGGCGGGCGCGCAGCCGGTCCAGCAGCGCGGTGTCCGGGGCGCGGCCGGGGGGCAACAGACGCGCAAAGAGGTCGCCGGGGGTGGGGCTCAAGGGCTGGACCTGGGCCGCATCGAGGCCGATCCCGCACACCGCGGCCGGCAGTTCCAGGCGCTCCAGGTGTCCGCGCAAGAGTTCCAGCCAGCGCTCCGGATCGGCCAGGGGTCGGGCGGCGCCCAGGCACAACCGGGTGTCGGGGTGCCGCGCATGGCCGAAGCGCCAGTCGAGCCGCGCCACCCCGGCCTGGCGTCCGAGCAGGAAGCCGCCCAACTCCGCGAGCAGGCGCCGACAGGGGAAGACCAGGGCCGGCGCCAGTTCCACCGCCGCGGGCAGTTCGAGGTAGCCGCGGTACGCGGCCGGCGGCACGAAGGGCGGGCGGGGGTCCGGGGTCTCGCCCAGCAGGCGCTCCAGCCAGTCCACCCGCCGTGGCCCCAGGCGCTCGCGTAACCCCTGGCGGGGCAGGCGCAGCAGGTCGCCAACCCGGCGCAGGCCCATGGCGGCGAGGTCCGCCAACTCTCGCGGTTGCAGGCCCAGGGCGCCCAGGGGCAGGCCGGCGAGGGCGGCGCCCAGGGCCGCACGGTCGGCGATGATCGGGGGCCCGCCCGCCCCGCCCCCGGCCTGGATCGCCACGACCAGGGCGCCCAGGGGCGTGGGCGCCAGGGCGAGGCGGCCCTCATAGCCGAGCCCGGCCAGCCCCTCCCCCACCTGATCCAGCAGGGACTGGGCCCCGCCGAAGAGGCGCAGGCTGGCGGCCACGTCCAGCAGCACTGAGCGGGGCGGTACCAGGCTGACCACGGGGGTAAAGCGGATAGACCAGGCGGCCAGGCGCGCCAAGGCCTCGCGCTCCGCCCCCGGGCGCAGCACCCGCACCACGAGCCCCGCGCAGCGGGCGCGGGCGGCACCGACCGTCAGCCCCGGGTGAATGCCCGCGGCGGCGGCGGCCGGGTTGCAGCGCAGGATGCGCTCGCCCTGGCGGTTGGTGCTGATGGCGAGCGGCACCCCCGCGGCACAGGCCCGCCCCAGGACCTCAAGGGGTAGCTGGGGGAGATAGAGCGCGAGCCAGCGCATCGGCGACCCCGGGAAGAATGATTGATTAGAGAATGCTGTTAGCGTCGTTGTCGTTGTCGTAATCGAGGTTATCGTAGCGGCACGGATTCTCTCGCACCCCGAAATGCATCGCTTATTCGAT
>NZ_CAIKKU010000056.1 GCF_903828115.1 uncultured Thiodictyon sp.
GCAAAGGCCGCGGCCGTCTGTGCCAGATCGGCCGCGGCGGGGAGTGACAGTGACATCGTGGAGCCTCCGGATCACCAAAAACGGGGCTCCTACGCTACCGGGCCGGGGACGGGATTTCATGCAGCCTTACCGGAAGGACACATCTGGCAACTCCCGCACGCCGACGCGGAGCGCCCACACGGCTTGAAATACCGTTTAGTGTATATCCGGAACGGGCAACGCCTCGTCGGCTACGACAACGAGCGCGGCAAGGGCGACCACAAGCACCTGGCCGGACGCGAGGAACCCTACACCTTCGTCAACGTCCGGGACTTGCTCCGTGATTTCTGGACTGATGTCAGGAGGCTGACCGATGACTGAGCGACGCACCCTTCGGATCGAGATCTCGACGCCCCAGGCGGCGATGGAGGCGTTCGCACAAACCTGGGAGCGGCTGGAGCGCGGCGAAGCGGTCAGTCCGGTCGAATCCATTGGCTTCGAGAGCCTGTCTGAGATGCTGAGCACCCTGACGGCGACGCGCTGGGAACTGATTCAGGCGGTAAAACGCCGCGGACCCACACCCATAGCCGATCTCATCGACGCCGTGGAGCATGACGGGGCGCCAGGTCGCACCGATGTCGGGGCCTTGGTCGACCTGGGCATCCTGGAGATCGACGAGCGCCAGTGCGTCTTCGTCCCTTGGGATGAGATCGATTTGCGGGTGCCGTTGGCGGCTTGAAGTTGGACGCTTGTCGGGCCGAAACGTCTTGGCCCACTCTGGGCCGCTGCGCGGACCGTTCGCCGACAGGGTTCGCGCGGGGTTCCGTCCGCACAGCGGACCCTACCCGGCTTAGCTGAGAAAGGCGGCTTGAGCGGGGCGATATCCCGCGAGGCCCGCAAACTTTGGGCGTGACGCCGTCAGTTGGCGGCGAAAACGGCGAACGGTGCACCGCGGTTCCGATTTCATGTCGTTGACTTTTCCGGCGCGATCTGATCGAATCGCCCCGACCGGCCGGTTTATGAGGCCGTTCGTCCGGCGGAATCGCATTAGGTCAAGTTAGAACCTGTCGCGCACATTGAAAGGATCTCTATTTGCAATTCGCACCACCAATTCAGCGAGAGATATCGGAATATGGGTACCAGAAAGCGACCATCTACTCTTATAGAGAGATTCGGTTTTTCGGACGCGGATCTAAAGGAGCCTTTGCATGATCAAATCATGAAGTGGCTTGATCACAACATCGAAAAAGTCGTTTTCGACATTGCCATGGATCAAAGTTGGGTATCAAAAGGAACGAATTGGGACCCCGAGACAATCGAGGGTTTGAGAAGCGCTGCACTGTGCTACGTAAGTGACACCATATCAAAGACTCGGGTCAAACTGAAAGAACTGGAAGGTCAGGTAGCTGAAGCAGAAAATGAATTTAAGAATGGGTCTCATGGCCTTTCGCAATGGCGGGCGCGTCGCTTAGAGCAGTCCCGTGAGGAAGTTTCTCGCTATGCTGCGCAATTGCAGTCGTTTGAATCTTGGGATGGGCTAGGTGACCCTCCAGAATACAAGCCGATGCAAATACTGCAAAAAAAATGGGAACAGCCAATTACCTCCGGTAAGTTCATAGTCGGCTTCTTGGATATGTACGTAGAAGCCTCCACCATGGATATATCATTTATCGGAAACCAAAATCACTCCGTCGCAGATTCGAGCATAGAACTCCTCGAAGTACCCTGCTGGACGCTCTCGCACCGACAAGCTTTCCATCTTTCCTTTGAAGTAAAAACAACTATTCCGAATTTAGGTGAATTGTTGCGGCAGATCCGACTGTACCAACAATATACAAGACCGGGTATGCACTATGTGGTTGTATCTCCGGATGACGCGGATAGCGCACTTCTCAAAGATCAAGGAATACTGCTTTACAGGTGTCCGTTTTTTTCACAGGAGCAAAGACAGAAAACGCTCTTCGACTGATAGTATTTACCGGAGCTGACGGGGCCAGCCGGGTAGGGTCCGCTGCGCGGACCGTTCGCCGACTGGGTTTCGGGCGGGGTTCGGTCCGCACAGCGGACCCTACTCTTCCCCGGATGAAGTAAGCTATGGGCTAACGCCGTGGGAGAAACGAGACCCATGATCGCAACCGCCAAGCTCGACAGCACCACCCAAAGGGTCCCCGATGACAGCAATTACACTGGACTTGCCGGATTCAGTGGTACGACAGGCAGACCAGGCCGCGCGACTCATGCAGCGCCCCTTGGAGCAGGTACTCGCCGCGGTCCTGGAGGCCGCCTTGCCGGCATTGGACGACATACCGCCTGAGCTTCAGACGCGGCTTCTGGAAATGACTTGGCTGGGCGATGGAGCGCTACTCACGATCACTCAAAGCACCATGTCGGGACCTGAGCAACTGCGCCTTTCGGCCCTCGGTCAGCGATCCGACGCGCTCACCGCCGGGGAGCAGGCCGAGCTTGCACTGTTGCGCGAGCGTTACGGCGAGCTGACCCTGCGCAAGGCCCGTGCTTATGCGCTGCTCAGCATTCGCAGCGGCAAGGCATTACTCGGACAAGAGGCGGCGGCCTGATGGCCGACGGCCGCTCGAAGCGTCGACAGCGTTGGGCCGAGCATTTCGTCTGGAGCAAGGACGCAACCTGCATCCTCGGTTTGATGGCTACCGGGCGGGCGACTGTTGTCGCGCTGAATCTCAATAACCCATACATAGTCCCGGCGCGCCGCCTCTGGGCACTTGCCGGCTGGCACCCACCACAAGGTGATCCTTTTGCCAGAAAACTCGAATTTTAAAAAAAATAAGCCCGGTGGATCCGCTGCTCGGACCATTCGCCGACTGGGTTCACGCGGGGTTCGGTCCACACAGCCGACCCTACTCGGCTGCGCCGGGTAACCGGCGTTCTTGCGGCTGAGGTGCGCCAAGTGAAACAAACGTTCCTACATCGTCCGGGGCTAGAAATAGAAGCTGATTTTTCGCATGAGAATCCCCCTATGTTCCGCTATCGCCTCAGCGCAACGACGGTGGGTGCTTCCGCGGCGCCTAGAACGGTCTGCGCCATCATGCAGAACCCAAGTTATGCCTGCGTCGAGTTTGCCGACAAATCGGTCCAGGTGCTGGAGAGGGTTGTTTTTGAAAAAGACTATAGAGAATTCCAGGGCGTCGAACGCCTTGTCGTCGTCAACCAGTTTGCTTTTATCCAGACCAATGGCTTCGTTGGCACCGACGATCAAATTGGTGCGAGGAACGAAGTTGCAATTGACCAAGCCATAGAGCAAGCGGAAATTGTTCTCGTTGCATGGGGCAAAGATAATGGGTATATGCAGCGTCAAAATGATATAATCAGAATAATTCAAGATCATCGAGGTAAGAGTTTGCTGCAAACAAGCAGGCATCCTTCAAGAGTGATTTATGATGGATTCATTCAAGAATTTTCCACCTAATTAAAGCTAATGCCGCCGCCGCATTTACCTCGCGTAGCTGATCGGCGACCATAGCCACTGCGCGCATCCACCATCGTTAGCATAGGCACGTTTAGATGGAGCACAAGTTAACAGAATTTTTGTCGACACCGACACTCAAGCGAAAAGACAGAGACTATGAAGATCTCTTCGATGATTTTGTTTCGTTTTGCTCTGGCGCTAGAGTTAGAGATCTATTCGAGATCCCTGATGGAAAGCAAAATGCTGATTATTTTATTCCATTGGATAAGCTGGAAATAGTGTTAGAATTGAAGCAAATAACAAAATATGAGAAATACAATAGCGTAGATGAATATTTCCTGAAAGAGCTCAGCAAGGGGAAGTTAAGAAAATTATCGCCGCCGCAAGGCGGCAAGATAACAATACTTCCCGAAAGCCTTCCGAAATCAGAGTGGGATAAGTTTTACAAACGATTTAGACCGTCGGTGTCGAACAACTTAAATAAGGCTGCAAGCCAGTTAAGGGACACGGAATCATTTCTACCTGTAACCAACTCTGCTCGCGTGAAAGGCGTTATTCTGTTTAATAGTGGCGATTATAATCTGCCAACAGATCTTCTTTTTAGGTTAGCCGAGTGGAAATTAGCAAAAGAATGGAAGATGGGAAATTATAATTCTATAGATTTCGTTAGTTGTCTGACTATAGATATGTACAAGGAGGGTCAAAGCCCCTTACATGCGCGCCACATTGCGAAGACTTTAGCTGATCAAAATTCGGTTAACGCCGTTGCTTATCTTTACGATAGGTGGATATATTACACGGCTACGGCTTTTGGTCTGAGTGTCAGCTTTGAAGAAAGCGGTTCTCAAGTCGATAAACCAACCGATCTGAATACTCCATTTCAAGGAAAGATCAAGTATGAGTTGCAGGGATCATAAGGAAATGAGGGACAGGAAATGAGGGACAGACCACGGTTTCCAACATGAAAGCGCGGCTTCTAGTTCGTCGCCGGGTGGCCATTGCTGCCGACGCATTCGTCGAGGTGGTGATCTGGCAGGTTCCAATACCGGTTGTGCCATCGCTGCATCGCTTCAAATACCGACTTGCGTATATCGTTGACGATTGCTGCGTGCTGCGCTATGACAACGAACGGGGAAAGGGTGATCATCGGCATACGACAACTGGCGAAGAGCCTTACGTCTTTCTGACACCGGATCGTCTGATGTCCGACTTTGAAGCCGACGTCGCGAGGTGGAATCATGAAAACCGTCATTCTTGAAGTACGTTCTCTCCAAGAAACCTTGGCCGAGGCCGCGCGTGCAATGGACACGGGGCGGGCGGAGGCCGAGGCGCGTATCAGCTTCGCGACGCCGGAGCTGCTATGGGAGGTGCTGACCGCGAAGCGCTGGGAGCTTCTCAAGGCGCTGTGCGGCGCCGGCCCCGTTTCCATCGGCGAGGCGGCACATCGCGTCGGACGCGACACCGAAGCGGTTAATCGCGACGTGACCGCGCTGCTCAAGGCCGGGGTATTGAGCCATGCAGCGGATGACTGCATCGAGTTTCCGTTCGACGCCGTGAAAGTCGAGTTCCTGTTGCAGGCCGCATAAGTCGGGTCGGTCGGTTTCTCTCGTTCCCACCTTGGGCGAAGAACGTCAAAGGCGGCGCAGTCCCAGCGAGTCATAGCGGAGTCGGCACCTGCCGACATCGATCCGGTAGCCGCCCGCGCCATCCGGTGTCGGGACGCCAATCGTCCCAGGTGCGACATCGCGCAGCCAACGCATCGGTACCGGCAGCGCCTGGATGGCAGAGCCGGTGAATGGCGACGCCATCGCCGCGCTCAGTTCGACCGTCACCGTGCCCTCACCCAGCCGGGTCGGCACGGCCTCGGTCACCGGCTGCTCCGCATAGGGTCGCGACCAGTCCAGCAACCCGCCCTGCGCCAGTTGCCGCTGGGCCAGCCGTCGGCCCCAAGTCTCCTGCCACAACGGCGACCAGCCTCGTAGGCCCGCGAACGCCGCAAGCGCATCGGGATGCGTCGCCGTCTCCACCAACTGCCGCACGGCGTCCGGGACCAGGATGCAGTCCCGCCCGCGTAACGCCTCCAGGGTCGCGAGCGTCGCCAGCACGTCATAGACATAGGCCCACTCGCTGCCGGGCGGCATCTGGCCGTGTTGCCCCTGAGCCCGCCGCAGCGCGACCGCGGCGGTCTCCTCCACCGCCCGCGGTTCGAGCACCAGCATCGGCAGGACCTCGGTCGGCCGATGCCGCCCCAAGCGCCCGCGGCGTTGCAGCAGCACGTCCGCCGGTGCCGGGTCGGACACCAGCAGGTCGGCGTCGATGTCCAGCGACTGCTCCGCGGTCTGGGTGGCGACGATGGCGAGCGGCATCCGGGTGCCGCCCTTGCCGATGACCCCGACCAGCAGCGCGTCGAGCGTCTGCCGGTCCAGGTCCGCGTAGCGCGAGTGGTGCAGCATTGCCGGCACACCGGCCGCCAGCAGTTCAAGATAGGTCGCCGTCGCGGTGTCCACCGTGGAGCGGATGACCAGGGCACAGCCGCCGCCGCGCACGCAGTCGGCGACCTCGCCCAGCGCCGTGGCAAGGTCGGTCAGCCGCAGCGACGAGCGGACCCTCGCCACGGCGACCGGCAACGCATTGACCGCCGGGTAAGGCAGGGCGAGCGCCTGTGCCAGCGGCAGCCGCGGGCGCTGCTCCAACTCCGCCCGTAGCACCTCGCCGAGCGTGGCGGACATCAGCAGCACATGCCCGCCCAGCGCCAATTGCCGCCGCACCAGGGAGCGCACGATCTCCAGCATATAGGGGTCGGAGGCATGGACCTCGTCGACCACCAGCAGGTGCCGGCACAGGGCCGTCTGGCGCATCCAGGCGTGCCGGGTGCGCAGCACCGACAGCATCGCCTGATCGATGGTGCCGACCGCGATGGGCGCGGCCATTACCCGCTTGGGGCAGGCGATGGCCCAGGACTTGGACTGCTGCCACTGGTCCGGGTCGGGCACGCCGGAGACTGCCCGTGCGACGCCGTCCGTCCCGAGATTCCCGGCCAAGGCCCGCACCACCCGGCTCGCGAGCGCGGGCGAGTGGGTGCGCGCCAGCCGCGCGATGCGCCCGTGGACCTCGGTGGCCGCCGCGCGGGTCGGCAGGGCGAAATACATCCCGTCCACCAGCCCGGCCTCCACCAGTTGCAGGGCGCGCAGCAGCGCCGCCTCGGTCTTGCCGGTCCCGGTCGGTGCCTCGATCACGACCAGCCGCTCGGTCAGCGGCACCGCGCCGATCACCACCTGGGCACCGATAGGCGCGCCCGGCAGGATCGCCGTCGCGGGCGCCCCCGAGTGCCAACCGGACCAGGGCAGCGAGTCGAGCAGGGAAGCGATGGCCGCCGGCCGCCAGTCGTCACCCGCCACCGGCAGACTGGAACCGAGCCAGTCGGCCAGCATCGTGAGCCCCGCAAAGAGGTGGTCTAAGGAGCAGATCCACTGGATCGGCGCCGCCTCCCCGAGCGCCGCCGGGAAGCGCCGCAGCAACTCGGCGGCCAGTGCGTCCATCTCGGCGATCGGGTCATAGGCCAAGGCGGCCGCGACCTGCGTCCTGACCTGTGCCAGCGCGACCGAGATGTTTGCCTGGGACACCGGTGAGCCGTGGTGACAGATGGCGCAGAACAGTGCCGCGGACGGGTCGCTGAACCAGGCGCCCAAGAGCGGTATCCGCAACGCCTGCTGGGTCTTCGGCTCCGCCATCAGGGCGGCGAGCGCCTCGGCGAGGTGCGAGGTGCCACGTCCCTGACCGGTGATGCGCTCCTGGAAACCGACCAGTGCCTTACCGCAGTCGTGCAGTCCGGCGAGACAGGTGAGCCTGGCGAGTTGGACCTCGGTCAGCGGATGCCCGCACGCCGTCTCCAGACGACTGCGCAGGACCGGCGCGGCGAGCAGGCGCGCGGCCGCCAGCGCGACATCGAGCGAGTGCCCGATCAGGGAGCGGCACGCGCCGGTCTTACGGTCAGTCTTGGCGATAGCGGTCACGGGAAGCCCTGTACACTAAAAAAATAATTCTCACGCCAAGACGCCAAGGCGCCAAGATTATTTGTGGCGGATGCTTTACTCGAACGCTGGGTACTGCTCGGGCTTCTCGCCGCTCTCATCGATCAGGCTGGGGTAATCGACACCGGGCTGCGCCGCGAATGGTTTGCTCCTGGTCCGGCTGATCTGGAAAATCCAGTAGTCACCGTAATCGAACAGGTAGAACAGCTTTCGACCCTTCGGCAGGGGGAACAGGCTCTCCAGCGTCGTGGTATACAGCCGATCGTCCTCCTCGTCGTCGGGGTCGTAGTTGTAGCGGACGCGGTCCCGGCTCCGCGGTGTCCGGGCGACAAAGAAGCCATAGAGGTGGTCGTCATCGAAATCGACGGCCTGCTGGATGATGTAATGCAGGTCCTCCAGCGTCGATGAGGCGTCAAGGGCGATGGTCGCCGCCCAGTCCTTTTCCGCCCAATGTCCTGACAGGAGTTTGATTTGCAGTGTCCAGATCATTTGGTCATTCCTCTCGTTCGCTCGTTAGCAAGGGGCGGTGTGGCAATACGGTCCGGCCGCTCCGGCGGCCCGTCCAGGCACGCGACGCTGGAGCGTCGGCACTTGCTCCCACGCTGGACAGATTGGGCAAGTATTCGCTGCCGGCCCGATCCGCGCGCGACCTGTAGGCTGGATAGAGCGCAGCGAAACCCAGCAATCAACGTCTTAGGCGCGCGCAAACGATGGGTTTCGCTGCGCTCTACCCATCCTACGGGAATACTTGCCCAGTTTCTGGAGCGCGGGAGCCAGAAACCCCGCTCAAGGCGAGTTTCCGGCATCCATTCGCGGGCGCCGCGCGACCTGGAGTCCAAGGCTTCAGCCTTGGATGGGCAGCGCCAAGGCTGAAGCCTTGGACTCCCTGTCCTCTTGGCGCCTTGGCGTCACGACGCAAACGCTCAACCGAATCGAGCAGGACGAAGCGGTAGTCTTCGAGATTCGCCATTGGCTTTCTCCGCAATGATGCCGCAATTGGACATAAACCCCCGCGGACGGGGAAGAGACTCCAGCGGATGCACGTCCCCGAACCAAAACATGGGTGGACCCCCGCGCACGGGGAAGATACGTCCGCAGGCGATCAGAGGCGGCGCTGGCCTCGGGTGAACCCCTGCGCACGGGGAAGATACGTGCGGATGTGGTCCATGATGTAGCCCATCCAGGGTGAACCCCCGCGCACGGGGAAGACACAAGACCGCGGCCCACGGGATCGCCAAGCGCGCCGGTGAACCCCCGCGCACGGGGAACAGACCACTGGCGACCGACCCGGGTGTTGAACTTGTCGGGTGAACCCCCGCGCACGGGGAAGAGACGCCCGGGCATAGACCCAGGTGTCGAGCGGCTCGGGTGAACCCCCGCGTACGGGGAAGAGACGATGGAGTTGGTGGCGGGCCGCCGTCAGGACCGGGTGACCCCCCGCGCACGGGGAAGAAACGGGGTCGGGCGGGAGGCGGTGGGGTCGGTGCTGGGTGAACCCCCGCGCACGGGGAACAGACGAGCCCCCGCCCTGGGGGTTGTACATCACAGCAGGTGAACCCCCGCGCACGGGGAACAGACCGCGGCACCCGCTTCACCCCCACCCGCATCCCGGGTGAACCCCCGCGCACGGGGAACAGACGGGAACTGCCCCATAACTGGGACCTTCGCACCGGGTGAACCCCCGCGCACGGGGAACAGACGACATGAGCAGTCTCACCCCGACACAGCAAGCGGGTGAACCCCCGCGCACGGGGAACAGACTCGGCCCCCTGGCCGGTGAGCGTCAGGATGGTGGGTAAACCCCCGCGCACGGGGAACAGACGTGTAGCTGACCGTCTCGCCGGGATCGGCCACGGGTAAACCCCCGCGCACGGGGAACAGACGGTGGGACGCCGACGGCGGATATCTCCCAGGCGGGTAAACCCCCGCGCACGGGGAACAGACTGGATCGTGAAGCGCACCATGTCACCCCCGAAGGGTAAACCCCCGCGCACGGGGAACAGACTTTCCCGCGAGGGGAAAATAGCGCTTGACTCGCGGTAAACCCCCGCGCACGGGGAACAGACTTAGCCGACCCGGTACCACCCGCGTCCAGGATGGGTAAACCCCCGCGCACGGGGAACAGACGGGACCAATGACGAGACCCCAGCCTCGACGGCGGGTAAACCCCCGCGCACGGGGAACAGACGGTGAATTCATTCCGCGTGGTAAATCCATGACGGGTAAACCCCCGCGCACGGGGAACAGACGTCATGTCACACCCCATCGTGGCCTTCATCGCGGGTAAACCCCCGCGCACGGGGAACAGACACCACGACACGGCGCAGAGGACGGGCCTCTACAGGTAAACCCCCGCGCACGGGGAACAGACCCTCGCACATAACAACTGAATCTCCATCGCAAAACAGCCAAAACCATCACCCCACCGCGAACAGCGCCGCCCCCCGCCCCCGCGACGGCACCGACACCACCAGCCCATCGACCAGCCCCGCCACCGGCCGGTAGAGGGTTCCACCGCGCTCCGACTTCACCAAGTCCAAGGCATCACCGAGCGACGAGGCTTCAAGGACACGCTCACCCACTTGCCCACCGGGCGGACACGACTGGCGGCCGAGACAGAGCGGAAAGACCGGCGCGCGCAGGGCCTCGATGAGTTGCGGCGCGGTCCAGGGCGGATCGACCGCCGCGACCACGCTCATATCGGCGTCGGCGAGCAGCGGGCGATACTGCATCTGGCGCTCCTTGGCGGCACCGCTGCCCTCGCGCTTGATGACCTGTAGCGCGCCGTGCCGATCCACCACCGCGCACTTCATGCCGATGGCCGCCAGGTCGGCGGTCTGGAAGTCCACGAGCGGCGTCCCCGGCCGGTGGACCACGACGCCATAGCGCAGTGCGTCGGCCAGCGCGCCCAACCGCTCGTCACCGCGCCGATACCCGAGCGCCGCGCCGAGCATCCCGGCGACCATGGTGAGCGACGGGATCGGCATCTGCTGCGCATAGCCGTCGATGCGCGACCCGCCGAGCGACATCAATGGTCCGCGCCAGCGCATCACCAGGGCGTCCATCACTTCACCCATTCGGCCAGGGCGGCAGCGGCCAGCGACTGCACGCGCGAAACCGGCTGCGCCGACTGCTCGGAGAGCCACAGTGCCGCCGCCGGTCTGCCGTAGGTCTCAGCGTCCGCCGCGGCGGTTTCGCGCAGCCGCGCGACTGCCTGGTCCTGCCGTGAGACCGGCGCGGCATAGGCGTCCATCAGCGAACGGACCTGCCCGCCGACCTCGACCAGTGTCTCGATCACCCGCGCCGGTGACCGGTTGCCGATGGGCGAGACGGTGAGCAGGGCGGCGAGCAGCGGCGCGATGACCGCGGCGGGCGCGACGCCGTTGCTTTGCAGTTGGGCGGTGTCGATGAGGACATGGCGGTAGAAGAGCCCGGCCGCCTCCTCCCGGGTATTGATATGCGAGCCGCCGGCCTCGCCCGCCGCGCGGTCCTTGAGGTCATCGGTGACCAGGAAGAAGTCGACGACCGGCGTGATGGCATGGGTCGTCAGTGCATCGCCGAACCGCACCGCGCGGTCCACGGTCGACACGGCGATCCCCGTCGCCATCCGGCCGAAGAGTGCGCCGTCGAAGCCTACCGAGCCGCGGGCGGTCCGCAGTGCCTCGATCGCCTGCACGACCGCGGGGGGTGTTTCCTTCGGCGCCTTCTTTTCCACCAAGGCCCGCAGACCGTCGGGCGCCATGCCCGCTTCGGCACAGGTCTGGGCGACTGCAACGAAGAGGCGTATCTCCTGTTCACCGACGATCAGGGGCGCGGAGGACTCGTCCGCCTCGGCGGCCCGCTCGCCCGTCTGCTCCTTGCGCCACAGGGCCATCAGGGCATCGGTCCAGCCTGCGGCCTCGGCGACCTTGGCCTCTTCCAACGCGGGCCGCAGCAGTCGCTCCCCGACCAGCGCGGTCCGGTAGCTGTGGCCGATGCCGCCCGCGGCTTCGAGCGCGGCCATCTCCGGGCTCTTGCGCAGGGCGTATTGCTGCGCCTGGTATGAGATGCGCTGGCGCTCGACCCCGCCGAAGACGGCGCGCTTGGCGAGCCCGTCCGCCCCGCGGTTCGGCACATGGACGGGCAGCGAAAACAGCGAATGCACCTGAATGATCTTCATGACCCCTGCCCTTGTCAGTTGGTTGGTTCCAGTCGAACGAAGCCGAAGCCGAAGCCGCGCTGCCGGCCCAGTCCCTGCGCGATGGTCGCGGCGAAGCGGACCGGATCGGCCACGGTCAGCACGCCGCCCAGCTCCGCGACCGGGAAGACGCGCTCGGTCCACCCGGTGCCCTGCCGCCGCACCATGCCGGTGAGGCGCATGCCGTCGAGCCGGGTCTCCTGCACCGCCGCGCCGAGCAGACGCTCGGCCAGATAAGCGCAATAGACTTGGGCGCGGTCGTGCTGCCCCGCGGGGGCCTGCCGCACCGCGTAGAGCAGCGCGTCGATCTCACCTTTGCCGGTCTGGCGCACCGTGGGCACCAGTCGCACCGTGAAGCGCAGGCATTGGCCCTCCCGCAACGGCGGCAGCGGTGCCGTTCCGACGACGGCTACGGCCTGTTGCAAGGCCGGGAGGGCGAAGGCGAGCCGTTCGCGCAGGACCGCGGCGTCCTGCGTCGCGTAACCCAGGATGGTCGCGGTGCCGTCGCGCACCCCTTGCAGACGCCAGGGGCGCACCAGGGCGCCGCCCAGCGCCTGCGTGAGGACGGTCTTGAGCAGCAGCGACTCGTCGCGCAGCCCGGTGTGCGTGAGCGAGCCGCGGACGGCGGCGACGGCCTGCGGCACGACGACCGCGAGTTGGGCCAGGATCGGCACGGGGCCGGTGGCGGGGGCTGAGGACGGATCGGTCATCAGGCCGCGCTCTGTCTGGGTTGGGGCCTGGGCTGAGCCCGGACCCAGCCCATCGCGACCGCCTGCCGCAGCGCGGCGCGGGCCTGTTCGTCGCCGAGCCCGTCGGCGAGTGCCAGTGCCGCGAGTGTCGCCAGATCGACGGCGCCTGCCCCGTGCGCGGCGAGCCAGCGGACCACCTCGGCCACCTGGCCCACCAGGGTCTCGCCGGTCGCGGTGAGCAATTGGCGCACGCGCATCTCCGGATAGGCGCTTTGGGCCAGGGCCTGGCCGATCGGCGCGCCGTCCGGCCGCATGGCGCCCAGGGCCGGGAGTACCGCACGCCAGACGGACTCGGTGGCGGGTCGGTCCATCAGCCGGGGCGACACCTGTCCGAGCAGCAGCCAGTAGAGCATCGGCGGCTCGGTGGCGAGCATGGTGCGCAGCCGCGCCCGGTCGTTGGGCGTGAGGTGCTCGGCAATCTCGTGCAGGATGGCGTGGACCTGTCGCGACAGGTCCGGCAACTCGGTCATCGTGGTCTCTCCCGTGAGCTTGTGGATGCCGACACCCAGCCGGTTGGCGCCCGCGGCGCGGCGCAGCGGATCGGGGCAGCCGGTCTCGATCTGTGCCCACACGCTGCGCAGGACGGCGACGGCGGTTTGCAGCAGGGCGATCTGTTCGGCCGCCAGGTCCGGCGGCTCGGCGAGCAGCGCCAGGACGGCCGCGGTCAGGGGGTCGGTGAGCGCGCCGGCCAGCGCGTGCGCGGCGCGTGCCTTGCCGGCCTTGACCGCGGCGGATTGACCGGAGCCCTCGATCAGCGCACCGACCGCCCAGCGTAAGGCGCCATCGACCTGGTCGGCGGCATCCAGGGCGCGTTGCGAGAGATCGGCGGCGCGCTCCGGCTGCGTCGTCAGGGAGAAGACTGCCTGCCGGACCAGCGGATGGAGCGCCTCCCAGTAGCCGCGGGTCTTGCCCTGGTCGACGCCGAGCCCGCAAACGCGCACGACCCGATAGCCCGGCATCCCCATGCTCGGCGGCCGGGTGACGTCTGCGGAACCGAACAACATGGCGTGGCGCGTGCGCATCGACCAGACCCGCCCGCCCCAGAGGCGGAACGCTTTGCCCTCGATGATGGGGACCTGCGGATCATCCGCGTGCCCCTTGCCGGCCAGGCGGGACGGCACCGAGTGTTGGCCGACCCCGGCGTACCGGCCGGGACCGGCGGGCACGAGGTGGCAGGGCCGGGCCTCCAGGTAGGGATAGGGCACCGTATCCACCGTGATGCCGCCGGCGCTGACCGGTCGCAGCCAGAGGAAGTGATCCGCGGCGCGGCCGGCGGCGGCCTGGGTGCCGATGATCGATGAGGTGTGCGCCTCGTAGGCGCTGACCAGGTGGCGGACCTCGCCCGCGAGTGTGCCGTCAGCGGACGGCAGGACCACCGAGGGTCCCTGGCGGGTGCCCCCGTTCCATTTGGCGACCGACAATCCCCACAGACCACCCCAGAGTGCAAAGACCGCCTCCTCGGCCGTGCCATCGGCGACCGGCTTGGCGGCATGGGCGAGCTTCGCAAAGGTAAAATCGATGTCGCTCAGGGTCATCGCCGAGCGGTTCTTGCCGGGGTCGAGCGGGGGCTGAAAGAACCCGATCGCGTCCTCGGGGGCAATGAGCCGCAGGGCGTCGGCGCCAACCTGCCGCAGCCATTCCCCTTCCCAGTCCGCCGCCGATTGGGGCGGGGCAACGGCGTAGCGTCGCAGCGCGACCATCATGATCGCCAGGACCATGACCGCCGGGCCGCGCTGGTGGGGTTGTAGGCGGGAGAGTTCCAACGACTCGCCGGACTGGATGGCCGCGAAGACGTCAAAGAGCCCGAGTTGCCGACCGCCCGCCCCAAAGACAGGATTCGATGCCGCGTTCATCGTTTTCCGACCAGGTACTTCCCATAGCCAAACCGGTGTCCCGGATCTTCTGCCTGTTTCGTCCGCGGCGCCAGCCCTCGATCGGCCTGCGCTGCGGCACGCCGCCGGTGTGGACCGCTCCTCACCGTTGACCCGGCTTGACTTTGACTGGATGAACCCCAGGGTCTTGGCGCGCACTTGAACGTGCTCGCGGCGCACGGCGTGATCAGCAGGATCGAGGCGCCGTCGCCGCCGGCAGAACCCGTGCCGGCCGTGACCAGGACCAGGACCATCGGGAGGTGTTAACTGTTGTTTGATTCTTATTTATTATTATCTATAATTGCTCGCGTGAGCAAAACTTACCGCATCAACGAGTTCGCGAAACGGATCGGGAAAGCGCCCTCGACGATCCGGCGTTGGGAGCGCGAGGGTAAGC
>NZ_CAIKKU010000057.1 GCF_903828115.1 uncultured Thiodictyon sp.
GTCGCCCCGCGACCTCGGGCCTCGGCGTTTCCGGGAAAGCCGCGCGGGAATCGCGCAGGAATCATTGACATCGCAAAACGGGTAGCCTAACAATGCGCGGGCGCGGCTGCACCGGGACACGGACGCTGACGCCACGTTCCTGACCGCCATCATTTTAAGCCGATGAGTCAAACCCAGCATTCCAGCCGGCGCAGGGCAAATGGACAGGATTAACAGGATTTTCAGGATGGCGGGTGGTTCAAGCGTCCATGTTTAGTAACGAGTCAAGAACAAGTTAAACACTATCGTTGTCGTTGTCGTTGTCGTTGTCGTTGTCGAGGTTATCGTAGCGCCTCGGATTCTCTCTCCCCAAACTGCATCGCTTCTCCGATTACGACAACGACAACGACAACGAAAATGGCGTCATGGGCAGTCTCTAATGAAATTGTTTAATTTATCAGTGCACCGTTCCTTATCCTGTTAATCCTGTCTATTTTTTTCGACAGGCGCGGATTTTCTCCGGCGATGGTGCGTTCGTCTGTAATTTGAGAATGGAGCGAGATACCATGACACCCGAACAGCGTACCGCCTACTGGCGGGCGAACCTGAACCTCTTGACCGTGCTGCTGGCGGTCTGGTTCCTGGTTTCCTTCGGTTTCGGCATCCTGTTGGTGGAGCCGCTCAACGGCATCCGGCTCGGCGGCTTCAAGCTGGGCTTCTGGTTCGCCCAGCAGGGGGCGATCTATTGCTTTGTGCTGCTGATCTTCGTCTATGCCTGGGCGATGCATCGGCTCGATCGTAAGTTCGGTGTCCGCGAGGACTAAAGGAGACGGCCATGCTGTCACTGCAATTCTGGCTCTGGGCCATCGTCGGGGGCAGTTGTGCCCTCTATATCGCCATCGCCTTCCGGGCGCGGGCGCGCACGACCGCCGATTTTTATGTGGCCGACCGGCACGTCGGCCCGATTGCCAACGGCATGGCGACCGCCGCGATCTGGATGTCCGCCGCCTCCTTCATCTCGGTGGCGGGGCTGCTGGCCCAGAACGGCTATGACGCCTCCGTCTACCTGATGGGATGGACCGGCGGCTATGTCCTGCTCGCGCTGCTGGTGGCCCCCTATCTGCGCCGCTTCGGCAAATACACGGTTCCTGAATTCATCGGCGACCGCTATTTCTCCGGCCTGGCCCGGCTGGTCGCCGTGGGGTGTCTGCTCATCATCTCGGTGACCTTTGTCATCGGCCAGATGCGCGGCGTCGGCATCGCCTTCTCCCGCTTCCTGGAGGTGGATTTCACGGTGGGGGTCGCGGCGGGCATGGGCATCGTCCTGGTCTACGCCGTCGTGGGCGGCATGAAGGGGATCACCTATACCCAGATCGTCCAATATGTCGTGCTGATCCTCGCCTACACCATCCCCGCCATCTTTATCTCACTGCAGCTCACCGACAGCCCCGTCCCCCAGCTCGCCTTGGGCGGCGAGTATCTGCGCGATGGCGCGGCGAGCGGGGTCGCGCTGCTGGATAAACTGGACCAGGTCATGACCGACCTGGGCTTCAGCGCCTATACGGCGCAGAAGGACGCGACGCTCAATCTGTTCCTGCTGGCGGCGACGCTCATGATCGGCACCGCCGGGCTGCCCCATATCATCGTGCGCTTTTTCAGCGTCCGCCGGGTGGCGCAGGCCCGCTCCTCGGTCGGCTGGACCCTGATCTTCATCGCCATTCTCTACACCACCGCCCCGGCGGTCGGGGCCATGGTCCGACTCAATCTCATCGAGAGCATCCAGACCGGACCGGTCGGGGCGGCGACGGCCAATGTGGCGATCGACACGTTGCCGGACTGGATGAACCGGTGGTCCAAGACCGGGCTGCTCGCCTGGGAGGATAAGAACGGGGATGGGCGGCTCCAGTATTACGACGACCAGAACCAGCGCTTTGCCGCGACCGCCGCGGGCTACGGTTGGAAGGGCAATGAGCTGACCCGCATCGACCACGACATCCTGACGCTGGCCAACCCGGAGCTCGCCCACCTGCCCGCGTGGGTGATCGCCCTGGTGGTCGCGGGCGCCCTGGCCGCCGCGCTGGCCACCGCCGCGGCACTGCTGCTCACCATCGCCTCGGCCATCTCGCACGATCTGCTCAAGGGCCTGCTGCTGCCCCGACTGTCGGAACGGGGGGAACTCCTGGCCGGGCGCATCGCCATGGTGCCCGCGGCCCTCTTCGCCGCCTACCTGGCGCTCCATCCGCCCGGCGCCGCCGCGGAGGTGGTGGCACTGGCCTTCGGGGTGGCCGCCGCCACCCTCTTCCCGACGCTGATGCTGGGGATCTTCGACAAACGCGCGAATGGTCCCGGGGCCATCCTGGGCATGTTGTCCGGACTGTCGTTCACCGCCGGCTACATCGTCTGGTTCAAGGGCTGGTTCTATTTTCCGGCCACCGCGATGGCGCCCGACAACCCGGACAACTGGGTCTTGGGCATCGCCCCGGAGGCCATCGGCGCCCTGGGCGCAGTGATCAACTTCGCCGTGGCCTACCTGGTATCGCGCCTCACGGCCGCCCCGCCGGGGCCGATCCAGGAACTGGTGGAGGACATCCGCGTACCCAAGGGGGCGGAGCCGGGCGTTGACGCCAGACTCTAAGTAACGAGTCAAGAACAAGTCAAACACCATCGTTGTCGTTGTCGTTGTCGTTGTCGTTGTCGTAATCGTAATCGGTGAAACGATGCAATTTGGCGTGCGAGAGAATCCTGGGCGCTACGATAATCTCGATTACGACAACGA
>NZ_CAIKKU010000058.1 GCF_903828115.1 uncultured Thiodictyon sp.
GAGGTTATCGTAACGCCGCAGATTCTCCCGCACACCAAATCGCATCGCTTCTCCGATCACGACAACGACAACGACAACGACAACGAAACCCCCATCGATTGCGTTTGTGTTTAAGCTGTTCTTGACTCGTTACTTACTCTCACACGGCAGCCGCCTCGCGCACGGCCGCAGCGGCACGGCCGAGCGCAAAGGATTGCTCGTTGAGCTTATGCAGCTTCGGCGCCAGGTTGGCGTGAATGGCGGCGAGCCAGTGCTCCGAGGCGATCGGCAGGTGCGCCGACAGGGCCCCGAGCAGGGTCACATTCAGGCTCTTTTTGTTCTTGAGCGCCGCCGCGTCGAGCCGGTCCGGGCCGATCAGGACCCCGTTCGGGGCCAATACCGCACGGTTGACCTCCACCTGTGTCTCATCGAGCACCACCAGCACGTCCGCCTCCCCGGTGGGGACCATGGGGCTCCAGACCTGGGGGCCGAAGCGCACGTCGCTGCTCACCGAGCCGCCGCGCTGACTCATCCCGTGCAACTCGCTCTTCTTGACGTCGTAACCGGCGCGAAAGGCGGCGTCGGCCAGGATGTCGGAGGCCTTCAGCACGCCCTGACCGCCAAGCCCGGCAATAACCACGTTATAGATGTTTTTCATGCGGCTCGACCTCAGTCGTCAACGACTTGCGACGGGCAGGCCGTGGACCGGTCGGCCGCGGCCTTCTCATAGAAGCGGATCTTGGGGGCCGCCAGCACACAGGGCTGGCGGGCCACGATCAGGGAGGTCTCCGAGCGGGTCAGCAGGTCCTTGAGCAGCCCCTCCAGGGTGCCGTCCGCCGCCTGAAAATCCACCACATGGACGTTCTTCACGCCCATGGCACGAGCCAGGTCCTCGAAGTGGATGCGCCCGGTCGCATCATGGTTGAGCGTGCGCCCGGTGCCCGGGTGCTCCTGCTGCCCGGTCATGGCCGTCGTGCCGTTGTCCAGGATCAGGACGACATGACCGGTGGCGGGCGGGTTGTAGACCATCTCGGCCAGACCGGTGAGCCCTGAGTGTACGAAGGTGGAATCGCCGATGACGCTCACCACCCGCCGCGCCTCCTCCTCCGGCAGGACATGGCGCAGGCCCAGGCCCACCCCGATGCTCGCCCCCATGCAGACGCAGGTATCCATGGCCTGGAAGGGCGGCAGGACGCCCAGCGTATAGCAGCCGATGTCGCCGGCGACGATGCAGTTCATATCGCGCAGGACCTCGAAGACGCCCCGGTGGGAACACCCCTGACAGAGTTCCGGCGGCTTGCCCTTGGGCGGTGCCGGTTCCGCGGTCTCGTCCCCGGCCAGGATGCGGCGCACGCGCGCCACCGTCAGTTCCCCGAAGCGGTATTGCTCCGGCTTGCCCTGCGCCGGGATGCCGGCGGCCCGCAGCGCGTCCAGCAGCACCGGGTCCCCCTCCTCCAGCACCACCAGGCGCTCGCACCCGGCCGCGAAGGTTCGAATGGTCTCCAGCGGCAGCGGGTAGGTGAGACCGATGGTCAGCAGGCAGGCCTGCGGTGCCGCTTCGCGTGCGTGCATGGCGGCGATGCCGGTGGCAATGAGGCCCACCTGCGGATGGCCGGCGAAGACCCGGTTCGGCCCCTCAGCGTCATTCCAGGCGGCGATCTCGGTGAGTTTCTGACGCAGCCGTCGGTGGGCCGGCTTGGCGTAGGCCGGGATCATGACCCGCGCCGGGATGTCCCGACGGAAGCCGGGCTCGGGCCCGATCGCCTCCCCGGGGACCGGCGCATCGTGGGGACGCACGATCGTCTTGGAGTGACAGACCCGGGTGGTGATGCGCAGCATCACCGGCAGGTGCCAGCGCTCGGAGAGCTCGAAGGCGAGCAGCGTGAAGTCGTAGGCCTCCTGGGAGTCCATCGGCTCCAGCATGGGCAGGGAGGCGGCGCGGGCATAGTGGCGGTTGTCCTGCTCGTTCTGGCTGGAGGCCATGCCCGGATCGTCCGCGGAGACCACCACCAGGCCCGCCGCCAGATCCGTATAGGCGGCGGTGAACAGGGGGTCCGCCGCCACATTGAGCCCCACATGCTTCATGGTCACCAGGGTGCGCGCCCCGCCGAAGACGGCACCCAGGCCCACCTCCAGCGCCACCTTCTCGTTGGGCGACCACTGGGCGCGCCCGCCGAGCCGGTCGAAGGTCTCCAGGATTTCGGTGGACGGGGTGCCCGGATAACCGGTACCCAGGCGCACCCCGGCGTGACGGGCGGCCAAGGCGATGGCCTCATCCCCGCTCAAGAGTTGTGGTGAATCGCTCATTTGTCGTAAGCCCCTCAGGCGGCCGGAGATGAATAGTAGATCATTATCTACCGGGTTGTTGCGGCGCAGCAAGGCGCGCCGTGCCGCGCGGGTCCCGGGCGCGGTCTTCGCGGGTCCGGCTCAACGTCGCCAGGCCCGCACCGGGCGGCCGTCCTGGTCGTCCTCCTCTTCCAGGCCGCCGTTCACCTGGAAGGCCGGCCCCGGGTCCAGGTCCCCGGGCCCCGCCAGGGTCGGCTCGCGGCGCGGGGACTGCGTGGTCGGCAGGACCACGGGGGCGGCGGGGGCGGCGGGGGCGACCGGGACCACTGGAACCACCGCGACGGCGGCGACCCGCACCGCGGTCGGCGTCGGTGCCCGGGGGCGCGCGGCGACGGAGCGCAGCCGCGGCTCACGCGCATCCTCCACCACCACCTCGGAGAGGGTATACAGGTCCGGCGCCGCCTCCGGGCGCGGCGGCGCCCTCAGCACCTGTACCGGAACCGGCGGCGCGGGCACCGGCCGGACCTGTGTCTGCATGGCCTGGACCAGGCGCTCGGTCAGCCCGGCGGCCGCGTAGTCGTCGGCCTCGCGCACCCGCACGAAGGGCAGCCCGGCGGCGGCACAGATGCGATCCAGGGCGTCGCGCGGCGGCGGCCGCCCGCGGCGCGAGCGCGGCGCCAGATTCACCGCGCCGACGATGGCGCCGGTCGCCGCCGCGCAGACCAGAAAATCGAACTGCCGGTCGCCCAGCAGCGCCCAGGCACGGCGCCGGGCGGCTCGATCCAGGCGCGGGCGCAGGGCGATCACCTCCGCCACCCGCACCCGCCCGTAGACCCGGAAGTCCGCGCCCAAGGCTCGTTCCAGCACGGCCAGAAAGGCGCGCTGCGGCGGCGTGAACAGGGCCTGATCCACCACAAAGGGCAAGCGTCCGCGACGCCCGAAGCGCCGGTGCAGGTGCAGACCGAAGGTCAGCAGCAGCAAGCCCGCCAGGCCCAGCAGAAAATAGAAATGCCCCACTTCAGTTGTCCCCGGCCAGCCGCGCTCACCGTCCCGCCGTCGTCACCGGAACGGACACGCGACCGACCCTGCTCAAGACACCGATCAGGGGATCGGCGAAATCGTGAAAACAAAAACTTAGAATGCTACACGAGGGATGCGCCGCAAGTCACGCGGCATCGCACGCGGCGGCACCTGCAAACGGAGTCGGGGCGTCCCGCCCCGCGCCGGTTCCAACCATCACGGTCACGAGGCCGGCGCGGTGGCCGAGCAGGCGCGCCTGCTCGGCGCGCAGGTGGTCGGCCTCGACCGCCTTGTCGCAGTCGTCCAGGGCGCGGCGCCAGTGGTCCAGTGACTCGCCGTCGCGCAGGCGAAAAGCGGTCCCGGCCAGCTTGATCAGGTGGGTGGCGGTGGTGTAGCCGGGGTAAGCGCGGTGCCGACGGGTGAAGGCAGCCGGCTTGCCGACGATGGCGATTTCAATCAGGTGAGTGATGGCCATGTAGACATCCGCCGGGTCCGCCTCCGGCTAGCGGCGGGGGCTGGCCTTTGCCCACTTTACCCCAATGGCCGACGGGGGCAAGCGGCGCGGCGGGTGCGGGTGCGATCCGGACGGATGTGGACTGATGTGGTCGCGCGAACGCCGTACGATGCGCAGCGAATAAAGCAGGAGATGCCAGATTGATCGAGAAACTGTTCGGACTGCACGGCCGGGTCGCGGTCGTCACCGGTGCCGGGGCCGGCGGCGGTATCGGTCACGCCATCGCGCTGGGCCTGGCGCGCGCTGGGGCGCGGCTGGCGGTGTGCGACCTGGATGAGGCGGGGTTGGCGCAGACGCTGCGCGAGTTGGCCGAGGTCTCCGCGGACCCGCTCGGGCGCATCGCGGATATCACGAGCGCCGCGGCGCTTAAGGGCTTTTTCGAGGCGATCGACGAGACGCTCGGCCAGGTCGACGTGTTGGTCAACGTGCCCTTCTTCTTCCGCGACCGGGTCAAGCCGCACCTGGTCACTGAGGACGCCTGGGACCGGACCTTCGAGGTCAGCGCCAAGGGCTATTTCCTGACGATCCGCGAGGCCCTGCCGCGCATGTTGGCGGCGGGCTCGGGTTCGATCATCAACATCGGTTCCAATGCGGGGGTGAACGCCCTGGGCCGCGGGGCCTTCGCCTATGCCTGCGCCAAGGCGGCCGTGCACCAGATGACCCGCGAGATCGCGGTGGAATATGCCGCCCGGGGCATCCGCTGCAACGCCATCCTGCCGGCGCAGGTCCTGACCCCGGGGCTGCGGGCGCATCTGGATAATCCGCAGTTCAGGCGCGAGGTGCTGCCGCGCATCCTGGCGGGGCTGCCGATGGGCCGCCTGCTGGAGCCGGACGACTGCGTTGGCGCGGCGGTGTTTCTGGCCTCCGATGCCTCCCGCATGGTGACCGGCGCCCTGCTGGCGGTGGACGGGGGCAATACCGCCATGAACGCGGGCGGGGGGGCGCTGCCGTTCTCTTAGACTTGAATTCTACGTGCCAGCGTCGCGGGTTCAGGCGCATCACCTTGCAGGCCGAAGTCGAGTTGGTTGATCGCCAGCGCGAGGTCCGTGACGCCCGGGTCACTGAACTTCACGCTGAGCGCGACCCGATCGATGTCGGCGCTGGCGCGAACGATGCCCAGAAAGATGGCCGAACCGTCGCCACTCTCGTTTGAAACGCCGGACAGATCGTGGGTCTCGAGCAGATTGTCGGCAGCGTCGAAGACCGAAATCACGCCGGTGAAGGCGCCGAGGAGCATACTCTGGATCTGTGTACTGATCTGCGTGACATAGCTGAAATCGCCAAGGCTCCCCGCGGCCGGGGTCGTCGCCGCGAGCGCCGACCAGGTCGCACCACCATCGGTGGATTTGAAGACCCCGGCGCCGCGGATTGCATCGACATTATAGAAGCCTTCACCGGTGCCGGCGTAGAGTACCTGTGGATTGCCGGGCTCCATCGCCAACGCGGCTACCGCAACGTTGGGCAGCAGCAGGTCGGTCAACTGATTCCAGGTAGCACCGGCATCTGTCGTCTTCCACACGCCGCCGCCCACCGCGGCGGTGTACATGGTGCTGGGATTGGTGGGATCGATCAGCAACTGACGGATACGGCCGCCCTGGTTGTTGGGGCCGAGCGGGCTCCAGGTGCCTAGGGCCTCGCCCGCCGCCGCGTCGATGACGGTGTCGGCGCTCAGCACCGCGCCCCGGCGCGACGAGTAGTAGGGTGTCTTGCGCGCCGCGTCCAGCGCGGCCCGATAGAGTTGCGGGTCGAGCGGCCGGATGCCCTGGGTTATCTGGTTGCCGCGCGTGATGATAGGTGCGCTTGTTAGCGTAGAAGGCGACCGCCTCTTGCGGCTGGTCGGCACGCGCCGGGTTCGATTTCTTACGCTTGCGCTCGGCGCGCTGCTGCAACTGCGCCACCTTGGCGGGCGTGAGATGCGAGGCCTGTGCACCATCGACACCGGCTTCGCCCGCCGTCGGCTAGTGTTCGCTCTTGGACGGCGAGAGATCGAGCGCTGGGCCGCCGGTCCATAATCGGCTGCGCACCCACGAAGCCGGTCCCGACCGCGGAACCCGCCGCGCCAGCCCGGCGCTGCGGCTCAGTGCCCGCGCCGGCCGAGCCCTCAGCCCGGCGCGGCCTACCCAGCGGACGGCCAAGCGCTTCGGGCGTGCGGGGCACCCGACGAAATTGAGCTTCGGGCCGATACTTCGTGTCCTGCCCCGCTTGGCAACCGGGCGAACTTGGATCAGACTTCGGCAGCGGGCCCGGAAAGCCAGGTCTACCGACCAACAGCCGACCAAACGATCATGACTTGCGGTCAAATAGAGGCCCATGCACACCCCAAACCATACCCGCCGGAAACCCTGGACGCGCCTGCTGCCGGCCCTGATGATCGCCATCGCGGGCCAGGCGCCCCTTGCTGCCCCGGGATCCGCCCCCGTACTGGGGCCCGCATTCACCAAGGCGCAGGTCGGCGAGCAGGACAAGGACCCCGCATTCGACCTGGCGCTGCGCGCCCGCTCCCCGAGCCAACTCGTGGTCGCCGCCGCCCGCTATGAAAATGGCGAGGGGGTCGCCCAGAACACCCGCAAGGCCGTGCAGCTTTATTGCAAGGCCGCGGCCAAGGGGGAGACGCAGGCAGCGGTGCGGCTCGGTCAGATCTACGCCTTCGGGCGCGGCATCTACCGCGATCAGGACCTGGCGGCCGCCTGGTTCCAGGCGGCGGCGGGCAAGCGCGACCTGATCGCGCTGCGCCTGCTCAAGGTCCTGAAGGTGGAGGGAAAAACCAAGCGTGAGCCCGAATGTCTGCTCGACCCGCCCCTGCCCCCGGCCACGCGCTTCGCCTCCCGTACGCATCCGGCCAAGGGCCAGGTGGCCTCACTGGTGCGAAAGCTGGCCCCTCAGTACCAATTGGACCCGGAGTTGGTGCTGGCCCTCATCGAGGCGGAATCCAATTTCAACCCGCGCGCCCTGTCGCCCAAGAATGCCCAGGGGCTGATGCAGCTCATCCCCGCGACGGCGGAGCGCTTCGGGGTCCGCGACGCCTGGGACCCGGAGCAAAACCTGCGCGGTGGCATGGCCTATCTGCGCTGGCTGCTGGCCCGCTTCAAGGGTAATGTCCAACTCGCCCTGGCCGGTTACAACGCCGGCGAGGGGGCCGTGGAGCGCCACGGCGGCATCCCGCCCTATGCCGAAACCCGTGCCTATGTGAGCCATATCATCGCGCGGATCAACTGAGCGGTTAAGGAATGCTCATCGCGTCGTTGTCGTTGTCGTTGTCGTAATCGAGGTCATCGTAGCGCCTCGGATTCCCTCACACGCCAAATTGCATCGCTTCTCCGATTACGATTACGACAACGACAACGACAACGACAACGACAACGACAACGACAACGACAACGA
>NZ_CAIKKU010000059.1 GCF_903828115.1 uncultured Thiodictyon sp.
CAGGCCAGGATGGCCTGACTACGCACTTTACCGGTAAAGCCTCGACCTCCGGTTGGGGGCGCATCCACCACCCGGAGGTCGAGGCTTCAGCCGGACCCATGCCCATGGCCCCTCACCCGCGGCTGCCCGGGCGCGGCGCCCGTCCGGCAGCATCACTGCTCTCCAAGATTGCCATAATTCCACCATCGGCCGCCCCCGGCCATTGCTAGAATGCCGAGGACACCAGCCCCGTTCACTCACCGCGACAGGGAGCCCTCCATGAGCGCCAGTAATCTCCAGCCGATCCCAGACGACGACGAGGACCTCGAGCCCCTGCCGGAGGCAGGACCGACCCTGGAGGAGGTGCGCCTCGACGACCCGGCGCTCTATCTCAACCGGGAACTGACCTGGCTCGCCTTCAACGCGCGCGTGCTGCACGAGGCGGACGACCCGCGCAACCTGCTCCTGGAGCGGGTGAAGTTCCTAGCGATCGTCAGCAACAATCTCGATGAGTTCTTCATGAAGCGCATCGGCGGGCTCAAGCAGCAGATCGGCGCCGGGGTGCATACCCCGAGCGTGGATGGGCGCACCCCCAGCGAGCAGCTCCGGGTCTGTCAGACGCGGGTGCGCGAGATGCATGTGGAGCAGAAGCGCATCTTCGACGCGCTGATGGTGCTGCTGGCCGCGCGCGGCATCGGGGTGGTGAAGGTGAATGACCTGACACCGGATGCCCAGGGGCGTCTGCGCGAGCACTTCCGCGCCAACATCTTCCCGATGCTGACCCCGCTGGCGATGGACCCGGCCCACCCCTTCCCCTTCATCTCCAACCTGGCCCTGAACCTGCTGGTGACCCTGCGCTACCCGGGCGGCAACGAGTCCTATATGGCGCGGATCAAGGTGCCGGTGAGCCGGGATGTGTCCAAGCGGCTGATCCCGCTCGATGGCACCAACACCTTCGTAACCCTGGAGGATCTGATCGGCGCCAACCTGGACATGCTCTTCCCGGGCATGGCGATCGAGTCCGCGGAACTGTTCCGCGTCACCCGCAATGCCATCGTGGAGGCGGACATCGAGGCCGCCAATGACCTGCTGGAGATGATCGAGACGGAGCTGCGGGAGCGTCACTTCGCCCCCATCGTGCGGCTCGAGGTCCAGGAAGGCATCGACCCGGTCCACCGCGGCATGTTGGCGGCGGAACTGGGCCTCAATGAGGAGCAGGACGTCATCGAGGTCAAGGGGATGATGCAGTTGCGCGATCTCTTCGAGATCACGGGGCTCGATTTCCCGGATCTGAAGGACGCGCCCCACCGCCCGGTGGACCACCCGCTGCTCGCCAATGACCGGCGCAATATCTTCCATATCATCCGTGAAAACGGCCCCATCCTGCTCCAGCACCCCTACCAGCCCTTCAGTACCACGGTGGAGCGCTTTCTGCGCACCGCCGCGGAGGACCCCAAGGTGCTGGCGATCAAAATGACCCTCTATCGCACCTCGGCCGGGGCCATCCTGGATTCACTGATCGAGGCCGCCCGCAACGGTAAGCAGGTGGCGGTGCTGGTGGAACTGCAGGCGCGCTTCGACGAGGCGGCCAATATCGGCTGGGCGCGGCGCCTGGAGGCCGAGGGCATCCATGTCAATTACGGGGTGCTGGGGCTCAAGACCCACAGCAAGCTGATCTTCGTGGTCCGCCGGGACTATTCGCAACTGCGCCGCTATTACCACATCGGCACCGGCAACTATCACCCGGGCACCGCCAAGCTCTATACGGATCTCGGGATGCTGGGGTGCGACGAGGGCATCGGCCAGGACCTGACCGAGCTGTTCAATTACCTCACCGGCTATTCACCGCCGCCCAGCTATCGCAAGATCCTGGCCGCCCCCTATAACCTGAAGCGCGGGATCATCGAGAAGATCAATCGCGAGATCGAGCATCAGCGGCGCGACGGCTCGGGGCAGATTCAGATGAAGATGAATGCCCTGGAGGACGTGGAGATCACCCGCGCACTCTACCGCGCGACGCGCGCCGGGGTGCGGGTGGATCTCATCATCCGCGACACCTGCCGACTGCGCCCCGGGCTGCCCGGGATCAGCGAGAGCGCGCGGGTGATCAGCATCGTCGGGCGCTTCCTGGAACACGGGCGCATCATGTATTTCAGGAACGGCGGCGATGAGGAGTATTTCATCGGCTCGGCGGACATGATGGGCCGCAACCTGGACAGTCGGGTCGAGGTCCACGCCCCGGTGGAGAACCCGGAACTGCGCCAGGAACTGCGGCTGATCCTGGACGTGCAGTTCGGAGACCAGCGCTCCGCCTGGGAGATGGACGCCGGGGGTACCTACACCCAGCGCGTCTCGACCGACGACAAGGCCAAGGGCGCCCAAGAGACCCTGATGGTGGTCGCTGAGAAGCGCCTGGCCGCTGCCGGCAAGCACAAGGAAAAGAAGATCCGGTCCCGGCTGCTGAGCCACTTCCAGTGGCGGCTGCGGGGGAAGGACTAGACCGAGGCCGTGCCGTGAAAGTCGCGCAGCGACGCTGTGGGAGCGGCCTGCGGCCGCGACGGGGCCTCGCAAACTGCCCCAGCGTCACGGCTTACCGCGGCGTCGCGGCGCGGCTAACGGCCATGGCGCCCGCGCCACCCCGACAGATGAAAGTTGCGGGC
>NZ_CAIKKU010000060.1 GCF_903828115.1 uncultured Thiodictyon sp.
GCCGGGCTGGAACTGGATCGGATTCTGGGGCATGGCCGCGTCCTCGCCGGTGGGTTACCTTAAGTATGGACCCCCAGGCTCAAATTTGTGAGGCTAACGACCGCCGACCGATCGCCGGCTGAGTTTCGACGCTAATCACCTCGGGAAGTTTCTGTCTCCCCTCGTCGGAAACCAACTCGGCACGATGAACGCGGGCGGTTGCGATATCAAAGATCGGCATAATGCCGTTCCAACTGATGCAGGTCTTCGATCTTCAGGTTATCCAGATAGCTGCTCGCCTTCGCAAGTGTGATGTGGCGCGCATTCAGTGCATCCAGTACCGTTCGCACATAGCCGTCGCCAAAAACGTGCTTGGGCTCGCGATGGCGGTACATCCGGGAGCCGCCATCCGCGGATGCAAGGGCCGACCGGCCCCGCCATTCCCGGTAGGCCGCATATTGACTTTGGGTCAGGCGCCCGGCATCCAGAAGCCGGCGCAGGATCACCTCGCCACTGACGCACCAAGCCTTGCGTGGTCGTTCCAGCCAATCGTCATATCCCGTAACGTCTGCGGGTCGCTGCGCATCGGAAATACTCGCCAGAAACAGATCCGGCACCAATAGCTGACCCGCAAACAGGTTGGCGTCGCGCTCCCCACCCTCGGGGGCTTGCATGTCATGTTCATCATCGATCGAACTGGCCCTGTTCAACAGCAAATGGCCCAATTCATGGAAGAGCGTGAAGGTCTGTTGAGTCTCCCGGTTCTGTTTCTTGATGACGATTACCGGGCAGGTGGGATCGTAGAGGACGAAGCCCAGGATCGGGTTCTGTTTGGCAATCTGCCACTTGCCGTTGTAACCATTGCTGCGGAAGACCAGCACACCCTTCGCCTCCACGGCCGCGCGGTAGCTGTCGAAGGTGTTCTCATCCGCCAGACTGAGCCACCGGCGGGCGATCCGGGCCGCCTCGCGCGAATCATGCCGGGGCAGATCGGGCGGACTGAACCGGGGCCGGCTCGCCTCGTCCAGGTCTTCGCGCAGGCTGAGATACACGGCACGCTGCTTTTCCACCCGCTCGATCAGCGTCCTGAGCTTGGCGGACAGGTCCGGCTTGCGGTTGGCCAGGGTGCGGAACTGGGGCGTATGCACCTGGGCCTCATCGACCGGACCGGACTCCAGAAAGAACAGCACCCCCCGGCCAAAATATTCCGCGATCTTGCGCAACTGGTTGAACGTCAGACCTGCTTCGCCCGCCATCACCCGCTCGATGTTGGTCGCGGCGATGCCGACCGCGGACGCGAGCTCGCCCGGCGTGATGCCGTGGTCGGCACAGCACCAGGCAATGCGCTCGGGGTTGATCGACTGGATAGACTCCATGGCTATGAGTCTAACAGGTCATGGTCACAAGGTCCCTACCGGGAGTGCCGCGCCCCACTGCGGCGCGTTTTATAACCCTGGTCCACACCAAGGCGCCAAGCTGTTGTAGGGTGGGTAAGGCGCGCGGCACGGTGCCGGGGAGCGCGCACGGCGGTCGAGCGCGCCGCATCCACGGCCCGGGCTGACCGCGGGCACCCGCCACGATCGCGGTCAAGTTCACACCAAGCCGCCGGGAAGGATAAGAATTCTCTCACAAAGGCACAAAGACACGAAGAAGAATAGGAATGATCAGGCCAAGGCGCCGGGAAGTAGAAGAGTTCTCTCACAAAGGCACAAAGACACAAAGAAGAATAGGAATGATCACGCCAAGGCGCCAAGCTCGCCAAGCTCGCCAAGGAAGACCAGGAGGTGATGGTGCTGTCTCAATCACCTGCCTTCCGGGCCGGGCGGGGCGAATGCCCGTGCTTGCGGGCCGGACGGGGCATTCGCCCCGTCCGAAACGTTTTCTCCGTGCCCGCGAACCAATGGCGCGGCTCGGCAATGGCACAAACGTTCGGGACGGGGCGTATGCCCCGTCCCGCCCGAGTGCTGGGGCTGCCCCAATGACCTGCCGAGTGAGTCGCCCAGCGCCGCTACCGCACTGAAAAACCTTGGCGAGCTTGGCGCCTTGGCGTGAGACATCTTCTTTCCCGGTCCATGCCGGCGCTTACAGTTGACCTGTAAAGGCTTCGTTCAGGAGCGACTTCTTCAGCGCGTCGAGGGCGGCGAGTTTGCGTTGGTAGATGGACTCAAGGCGCTTCGTTTCTTCGCTGAGGTCGTCGAGTCGGGCGACGATTTCTCGCTGCTCGACGACACCAGGAAACGGAAACCGTTCATTCTCGAAGGTACCCATGTTGATATTGTGTTGAGCGCTGCCTTTTCCCAGCGATTGCAAGCGAAGTTTGAACGATTGAAGCAGGTATTCGATGAATCCGACATCGGCCTCGTCGGGATTTGCGACAACGCCGATGATGCTATCAGGAAAGCAGGCATCGAATCCCAAGATCGCCGTCTCTGCAATATTCGCCGCGATCGTGACACAAATCGTTCCCTTGGGCCACAGTTTGCTTTGGGCTAGTCCCGCCTCACTGTAGGTTTGTGAAAACTCCTTGATGGTATGATCGGCATTACGAACATCGCCGGTCTGGACAAAGGGGTATTTGCCGCCATAAAGATGTGCTGCATTTCGCGGGCGATGCTTCGATTTCCCGCGGCCAAAGGACGTTGCTATCTCTTCCAGCGTCCTTTGTTTCCACCCCTCACCTCTCTGCGTGAAGACCGCGTTGAGGTGGCTCTCGAAGATCGCGCGGGCGTTTTGCAGGTTCCTTTCGGCGTTGGCCTTCGCAGTCGCGATACCCTCAAATGCCTCATCAAGGATACCGATGATCCGCTCTTGTTCCGGAAGCGGGGGGATGGGAATCTGGTAATTCCCGATAAACTCCATTGGCACTCGTTGGTGTCCAACCGCACCACCCATACGTGCCGCCCCCTCCCTCAAAAATTCCGGACGCGCCAGAAAGTAATAGAGAAAGCCCTTGTCGAGCATCGCAGAAGGTCGAAAAACGATGAACTCGCTGGAACCAAATCCGATTCCATTGCTTAAGCCCTCAGCGATCCCAAGTTTTCCGTTCTCAAAGCATGGTGTGATTTTCGCTAATAGTACATCGCCGTCGGCAAAGTAAGTGTAGCTTCCGATAACGGATGAGAGCGGCCTTACTTTGCGAGCTTTCAGAGACTTGCGGCCAATCCCCAAATCCTCCATCGGCGCAAAAGAGACCAACGCATCCGAGGCGACGCGTTCACGTGCCTCAGACTTTGGGGGTTTGATCTCACACACCTCAGCCAGGGACTTCGTCTGCCACACGCAGTTCATAGCAACGCTCGAATATTCGCCATTACCTCAGCACTCTCCGCATCCAGCGCCTCAATCTCATCCATGATCGCCTGTGGAGTCAGATGGATCACCGCCGCACCCCCATCCGGATTCTTCACCGACAGGTCGAAGGTATTCTGGTCAATCCCAGCCACATCCAAACTCCAACTCTTGGCCGAATCGGCAAAGGTCTTCTGCAGCTCGACGAACTCCGCCAAATCGGCATCATTGAGCGGATTGATCTTCCCCAGATTGCGCCCCGGATCGAGCTGGTAGTACCAGACCTTGCGCGTCGGCGCGCCCTTCTCGAAGAAGAGGACGACGGTCTTGACGCCGGCGCCCTGGAAGGTGCCGCCGGGGCAGTCGAGGACGGTGTGGAGGCTGCAACTCTCCAGCAGGCGCTTGCGCAGCGAGACCGAGGCGTTGTCGGTGTTGGAGAGGAAGGTGTTCTTGATGACCACCCCGGCCCGGCCGCCGGCCTTGAGCGTCTTGATGAAGTGCTGGAGGAACAGGAAGGCGGTCTCGCCGGTGCGGATGGGGAAGTTCTGCTGGACCTCCTTGCGCTCCTTGCCGCCGAAGGGCGGATTGGCGAGGATCACGTCGAAGCGGTCGCGGTCCTGCACGTCGGCCAGGTTCTCGGCAAGTGTATTGGTGTGGGCGATGTTCGGCGTCTCGATGCCGTGCAGGATCATGTTCATGATCGCGATCACATAGGCGAGCGATTTCTTTTCCTTGCCGTAGAAGGTCCGTTCTTGCAGGAACTGGTCCTGGGCGGTGGTGCGCCTGGGGTTGCGGTCCTGGAGGTAGACGAAGGCCTCGCACAGGAAACCGGCGGACCCGCAGGCGCCGTCATAGATGCGCTCGCCGAGCCGCGGGGCGACGACCTCGACCATGGCGCGGATCAGCGGGCGCGGGGTGTAGTATTCACCCCCGTTGCGGCCCGCGTTGCCCATGTTCTTGATCTTGGCCTCATAGAGGTGCGACAGCTCGTGCTTCTCGGTCTGGGAGCGGAAGCGCAGTTCGTCGATATGGTCGATGACCTCGCGCAGGTTGTAGCCGCTGCGGACCTTGTTCTTGATCTCGCCGAAGATCTCACCGATCTTGTATTCGATGGTGTTGGGTCCGCTGGCGCGCTGTTTGAAGCCGTGCAGATAGGGGAAGAGGTCGCGCTCGACGAAGGCGATCAGGTCGTCGCCGGTCAGTGCCTGGTGGTGGTCGAGGGTGCCGTCCGCGGCCTTGGGGGCGGCCCAGGACTCCCACCGGTAGGGGGCATCGAGGATGTAGAACCAGGTCTTGCCGTCGAGCGCCGCCTCGGTCGCCTTTTCGCTTTCCAGGTCATCGAGATATTTCAGGAACAGGAGCCAGGACGCCTGCTCGGTATAATCGAGCTCGGTCGTACAACCGGCCTCCTTCCAGAGCACGTCATCGATGTTCTTGAAGGCCTGTTCAAAGGTCCGTCCGAGGTCGTCTGCAACTACTGCCACGTCTGCTCCAGTCTGCTGTGGTTACCAACTCACGAAGGAACGGTTCACTGATAAGCTAAACAATTCCATTAGGGACTCCCGATGGCGTCGTTGTCGTTGTCGTTGTCGTTGTCGAGATTATCGTAACGCTCCAGATGCTCTCGCACCGCGAAGTGCATCGCTTCTCCGATTACGATTACGACAACGACAACGACAACGACAACGCTTGTGCTTGACTTGTTCTTGACTCGTTGCCAAATAGGCAAGCCGAGATCGCGGGCCTTGGTCATAATCCCGGCCACAGCGCAAACCGCGAGGCCGTTGGTCCGCGCAGCGGACCCTACGGCGATCCGTAGGGTCCGCTGTGCGGACCCGGCACCGCCGGGCGGAACCATGATCGCGGCGGTCCTGGCGCCCGCCAAGGCTGAAGCCTTGGACTCCAGGCGGGGGGCGATCATAGCGACAGATGCAGGCGCATCGCGGCAGCGACCGCCTGCAGCGTCGCCGCCGTGAGCCGGCCGACTGGAGGTCCCGTGATGCGCTCCTTGGCGATGGTGCGGATTTGCTGGGCCTGGACCTTGGAGGGCTTGGGAAGTCCGGACTCCGCGGGGGACAGGGCCACCTCGAAGGGATAGACGCGGGTGGTGTTGGACGTGATGGGCAGGAGCGTTACCGTGCTCGCGGCGCGATTGTTGGCGTCGTTGCTCACGATCAGCACCGGGCGACGCTGGTTGACTTCCGAGCCCACCGTCGGGCTGAGGTCCGCGTAAAGGATGTCACCACGCTTCGTCGGCAAGTCCATCGCCGGCGGTCGCGTCCCACTCCAAACCCGCCTCGGCCGAGGCCTCCCGATAGGCCGACTCCAACTCATCGTCCCGCAGTCTGTGCAGGGCAAGTTCGATGACCTGGGAGCGGCTCTTGATCGAATGGGCGGCGCGATAGGCATCGATCAGCGCGACTGACTCGGGGGTGAGCGAGATGGACAACTTCTCCGCACGCATTGAAGGGCTCCGGTGCTGTTTGCTACCGGCGATGCTACCGCCTCTGCCACCATTCGGCAATCCGCCCGGAGTCCAAGGCTTCGGCCTTGGCGGGCATCGATCATGGTCGCTCTGCGCGAGGTCGTTGGTCCGCATAGCGGACCCTACGGCCTGGTGTCGAAATCACCCGCGAGGTGCGCCACCGAACAAGCGTAAGCCAATGAATAATCTGTGTTCATCTGTGTTCATCTGTGGATGACTGCTCTTTCTGGGCTCTCGGGGTCACAGGCGATGGGTCATCAGCCCCTGCTCCCCCACGGCCTCCTGCGCCAGGTCCAGCAGGTGCCGGTGGTGGGTGAAGATCATCACCTGCCCACCCGCGGCGAAGCGGGCGAGCGCGCGCAGGCAGTTGGCGGCGCGGGTGTCGTCCGAGGTCACCAGGACATCGTCCAGGATCAGCGGCAGTTGGGGGTGGGAGGCGCGCCGCAGTTCCAGGGCGGCCAGGCGCAGGGCGAGGAAGAGTTGGTCGGCGGTGCCCTCGCTCAGGGCCTCGACCCCGAGTGCGGCCCCGTCGGCGCGTTCGGCGCGCAGCACCGTCCGGTCATTGCTCTCGTCCGCCGCCAGGCGGCTGTAACGGCCGCCGGTCATGAGTGAAAAATAGGTCGAGGCCAGGGCGACCATGGGTGCCTGGGCGCGCTCGCGGAACCGCTCCAGGGCCTGCCCGAGCAGGGCCTGGGCGAGCTTCAGCCGCGCCCAGGGCCGGATGGCGCCGCGGTAGCGGGCGGCGGCGGATTCCATCGCCTCGCGCGCCCGGGCGGCCTGGTCCGAGGCGTCGATGGCGGCGAGCGCCTGGCGGGTCTCCACTTCCAACTGACGCGCACTGGCCTGTTCCCGCTCCAGACGCGCAATCTCGCCCTGGCAGCGTTCGCGCTCGGCCTCGATGGCGATGCCGTCCTGGTCGTTCAGTGCCGCGCGCAGGTCGTCCTCGGGTCGCGGTGAGGCCTGCGCCAACTGCCGACGCAGCAGCTCCAGCGAGGCGTGGAGATCCCGTTTGCGCGCGGCGCCGTCCTCGCGCTCCGGCAGTTCCGCGACACTCGCCGCGCCGGCCTGGGCGCACAGGCGCTCCAGGATGGCGCACTGGGTATCCTGTTCCGCGGCGGCCCGCTGCCGGGTCTCCAGTGCCCGGGCACGCTCGCGGATGAGCCCGGAGCGCTGCTGGTCCCGTTCGCGGGCCTCGGTGAGCCGCCGCTGGAGGCGGTCGGCATAGTCCTGCGCCAGTGCCGGCACGGGCTCGCTCAAGGCCGCCGCGAGGCCCGCCGCCTGGGCGGCAAAATCCTCCGCCAGGGCCAGGTGCTCGGATTGACGCAGCCGCGCGTCGCTCAACTCGCGGTCCTGGCGGACCAGGGCGTCCAGTTCGTCCAGCCGCGCCTTCAGGGCCGCGGGCGGACTGGCGCGGGCGAGCAGGAGGCGCCCATACCAGCGCTGCACCGCCGCCAGGTGCAGGTCGAGATCCGCCGCGGCCGTCTGGATCTGCCCGGCGACCTTGTCCGACTCCAACTGCCGCTCGCGCGCCGCCTTGAGGCGAGCTTCCTGTTGCGCCTCGGCCTTGGTGGCACCCTTGTCCCAGAGGTCGGCGCGCTGGATCAGGGACGCCAGGTCGGCGCCCTGGATGCCCTGTCCGGCCGTCTCCAGGGCCGCCGCCAGGGCCGCGCAGGCGGTCTCGACCTCGACCGCCAACCGCTCGCGGTCGGCGCGCGCCGGCGCCAGCCGCTCCGCCCCGTCCAGCGCGCTGTGCCGGGCCGCCTGCCATTCCAGCAGGGCGTCGGGGTCCAGGTCCGGCAGCCGGGCCTGCGCGAGGCGCGCCGACCAGCCGCCCAATAGCTCCTGACGGCGGGCGGCAACCGCGGCCAGCTCCGCGGCCAGCTCCTGGCGCCGCCCGTGCATTTGCGCGATCCGCCCGGAAGCCACCTCATAGCCGGTCGCGCGCTCGGCGTCGGCGCGCAGCAGGTCGGCCTGGCGGTCGGCCTGGTCCTGGGCCGCCTCGAAGGCGTCCGGCAGCGGCCGGTCGGGATCGAAGGCCGGGCCGAGTTCGGCCGGGTCCCGGCTGCGCTCGATGTAGGCCCGGCGGATCAGGCCCCAACCCTGGTCACGGCGCGCGCGGGCCTGGCGCAGCGTGGTCGCGGTGACGACCTCGCCGGCGGCGGCCAGCTCGCATTGGACCTGGCGCTGCTCGTTCATGTCGTGGATCAGTCGGAGGTCCTCGGCGCGCGCGCCAGCCTCCGCCTGGTCGAGCCCGGCCCGTTCCTCGCGGGCCTGCGCGATGGCGGACACCGGCAGGGGGCGGGCCTGGCGCAGCGCGGCGAGGGAGGCCGCGCCCAGGTCCACCAGGGCCTGGGCCAGGCGGGCCTCCAGCCCCGCGATGTTCTGGTCCAGGTCGGCACCGCGGCGACCGCTATCCCCCAGACCCCGCGCCTGGCGCAGGGCCGCGGCCACCGCCTGGCGGGTCCCGGCGTCCGGTGGCGGCGGGCCTTGATCCGCCTCCCGCCGCCGCGCCTGGTCGAGTTCACCGGCGCGCTCGCGCAGGTTCGCCAGGCGCTCATCCAATGGGGCGATGCTCACCAGGTGCCCGTCCAGGGTGACGCGGTCGGCCGCCGAGGGGACGGCCGCCACCAGGGCCGCGGGCGACTGGCCCGGGGCGATCTGCGCGACCCGGGCGGCCAGGTCCAGGGCAAGTTGCTGCGCACGCGCCGCTTGTCGAGCGGCCTCGACACGGCTCTGCGCCGCCGTCTCCACCCGGGCGGCCAGCCGCTCGATCGCCTGGGCGTGTTCCAGCACCGGCGCCTCGATCACCAGCTCGGCCAGGGCCGCGGCGCAGCGGCGCAGTTCCAGTTCGGCGTCCTGCAGGTCCTGACGCGCGCGCTTGAGTGCCTGCACGGCGGCCAGACGCTCCTCCCGGGCGTTCTCGGGGAGTTCGGGGACCTGGCCCAGGTCGGCCAACCCGGCGCGCACCCGATCCTGGTCACGCAACAGGGGGGCGACGGTACGCAGTTCGGTCAGGGTGTTCTCGCGACGGCGCTGGATCTCCAGGTCCTGGTCGATTGCGGCCAGTGCCGCGCACGCCTGCTCGTGGGCGCGATAGAGTGACTGCCAGTCGGCGGGCTTGGTCAGGGCCAGCCGGTAAGACTGGCGGTGTTCATCCAACTGCCGCCGGGCCTCGTTGATGACGGCGTTCGCGGCCCGTCCATGGGCGTTGTAATAGCCCTTGGCGTCAATCTCCAACCCGGCCAGGATCGCCTTGATGTCGCGGGTACCGGCGCTGGCCTCGAACAGGGCCGCGCCCAGTTCGCCCTCGCCCTTGAGCAGCCGGTCACCACCGGCGCGCAGGCGCTCGTGGTTGAGACCGAACATGGACTCGAAGTCGGCCCGCGTGAGCCCGCCGGTGAGGGCCAGTTCCAGTTCGGGCCCGGCGGCAGGCGGCTCCGTCGGGTTGCCGGTCGCGGGGTCGAAGCGGGACAGGGTCGGCCCCTGGCCCTTGCGGCGCGCGAGCCCAAGGGTCTGGCCGGTATCGTCGCAAAAGACCCCGGCGATGCGTAACTGCTTGTATGGATGAATGAAACCGTCCGGACTCTGCAGCGGGATGCCGAAGCGCAGATCGGTCATCGCCCGCAGGGCCGAGGACTTGCCGGCCTCGTTAGGGCCATAGATCAGGTGCAGATCAGGCGGGGTGCCGCGGCCCTCGCCGGTGAAATCCAGTGCGCAGTCGGTGAAGGGGCCGAAGGCGTGCAACAGCAGTCGGACGAGCCTCATGTCCGGGCCCCCGCCGCGGCGAGGCGCGCCAACACGGTCGCCTCGGCATCGCGCAACAGGTCGAGCAGATCAGCGGCACAATCCAGCCGCGGCACCTCCTCTCCCGCCACCTCCGGGGGCAGGGCGCTGAGCAGGCCGCCCACTTCGGTCTGCGCCAGCGCGGCCAGCGCGGCCGGATCGGCGCGCAGGGCGTCCACCAGTCGGACCAATTCACCCACCGCGTCCTGGCGCTGGGCGATCCGGTCGCGGTCCAGGGGCGGGGTCAGGTCCAGGCGCACCTGCTCGATCCAGACCTCGGCCGCGGCGACATCCTGGGCCGCGGCCCGGATGGCGGCCTCCAGGGTGCCGGGGTGGGCGGCCTCGCTGCCGTAGAGGTCGGTGCAGCCGGTCAGGGTCACCCGCACCGCGTGCAGCAGGTCCCCGGCGCCCGGCAGTCGGGGGGCCAGGGCCTCATGGAAGGCCGCGCCCAGTGCGTCCAGTCCCCCCTGGCCCGTCAGGTCCAGCGTCATCTGATCCCAGCGCACCAGATCCAGCGGCATGAATTCGGAGGCGATCCGCCCCGCCTCCACACGCACCAACTCGCAGCCCTTGGGGCCGGTCTCGTTGGCGTGACGCCCCTGGAGATTGCCGGAGTAGACGATGCGCGGGCTGTCCAGCACCCGTTCGCGGCAGTGGACATGACCCAGGGCCCAGTAGTCATAGCCCTTGGCCGCGAGGGTGGCGACGGTGGTGGGGGCATAGGTATCGTGGCCGGGCCGCCCGCTCAGGCTGGTGTGCAGCAGGCCGATGTTGAAGAACCCCGGAAGCGGGTCCGGATAGGAGGGCACCAGGTCCGCGTCCTCGGAGCGATTACGAAAGCTGCGCCCGTGAATCGCGACCGACAGGTCGTCCAGGCGCCGGGTCTCAGCGCCGCGGCTCCCGAAGACCCGGACATTGGGCGGCAGGCTGAGCTGACGCGAGATCACGCCCTGGGCATCATGGTTGCCCTGGACCATGAAGACCCGGATGCCCGCCCGATCCAGGCGGACCAACTGTTCGCGGAAGAAGAGCCCGGTGTGGAAGTCCTGCCAATCGCCGTCATAGATATCACCCGCCAGCAGGACGAAATCCACGGGCTCCGCCAGGGCCAGGTCGATCAGCCGCGCCAAGGCCCCGCGGGTGGCGGTGCGCAGGCGCTCCACCGGGGCGCCCTCATAGCGCGCCAGGCCGCGCAAGGGGCTGTCCAGATGAAGGTCGGCGGCGTGGATGAAGCGCATTGAGACACCAGAAGTAAGGAGTCAAGAACAAGTTAAACACAACCGTTGTAGTTGTCGTTGTCGTTGTCGTTGTCGTTGTCGTAATCGTAATCGGAGAAGCGATGCACATTGGGGCGCGAGAGAATCTACGATAACCTCGATTACGACAACGACAACGACAACGCGGCACCGGCACCGGCACGCCGGATCAAGGCGCGGCGGGGTCCATCCAGCGCCCATCGGGGACCGGGTCGGCGGGCTGAAGGTAGCGGCCGCCGGGTTGCGGCGGGGCCGCGGGGGCGCGTTCGGCGGCCTTGCGCGCCCGCTGCTGCTCGGCGGCCCGGCGTTCGAGTTGGGCGCGGGTCTCCGGGGTCAGCTTACCGGTCATCGGGAGCCCGGATTCGCGTTGGAAGTCGCGCAATACCACCTGGAAGCCGCGGTCGAAGCGGTCGGAGGCGGGGTCGCAGGGGTAGCCCAGGTCGTTTAATTGCCGCCGCACCCGGCGCCGATCATCGGGTTTGAGATCCAGCAGTGACTCCGCGCGCTCCGGTGTCGGCTCCAGGTGGATCTGGATGCTGACCGGCTCGGCGTCCGTCAGGACGACCGTCGCCCCGGCCTTCGCATAGCCTGAAAGCAGGGGCGATACCTCGATCCGGTGAGTCCCGGTTGTCAGACCACGCAACTCCAGCGGCCGGCCGGCGTCGAACGAACCTTTGACCTCCCCGTCGACCAAGACCATCGCGTAGGCGTCCACCTCGATCCGCAGGTGGCCGTCCGCCGGAGTGTCCCGGGGCGGCGCCGGGGCCGGGGGCGGCGGCGCGGTCGGCACCCTCGCCGCCGAGGTCACGACCGGGGCGGCGAGGACCACCCGAAAGCCGGTGTCGGCGGTCTTGACGTCCCCGTCGGCGTCATACGGCTGGACCTCGACCCGGGCGTCCGCCCGCAGTTCATCGTCCGCGCTGTGGATGCCGCCGCCCATCAGGACGTCGCCCCCGACCTGACCGGGGAACTGGGGTGAACTGTAGGGGTCGTTCATCAGTTCCCAGGCGTTTCCGTAGAGGTCATGCAGGCCCAGCGGGTTCGGCAGGCGCCGGCCGATCGGGGCAATCTCACCATCGGCGTTGCGGTTGTACCAGGCGTGGCGGTCCAGGCCCTCGGGCATGGGGTAACGGGGCAGCGCAAAGACATCGTCCGGCACCAGGGCCCCGCCCCGGGCGGCATACTCCCACTCCAGGTCCAGCGGCAACCGCACGAAGGCGGGTTTGCCCTCGACCCGCGGCAGACAGGGCGCCGTGCCCGCCGCGCAGGGGGGGAGGTGCCCGGCATTGGCCTGGAGCCAGCGCGAGAGTTGCGCGGCGAAGTTGACCGCATCGATGCGGCTCACGCCGACCTGGGCGGCGAGGCGCGGGTCGACCTGAGCGCCCGCCGGGGCGGCGGCGACCGGGGGGCAGGCCTGGCCGCTGCCTTGTGCCATGACCGTCTGATACTGGAGGGCGCTGACCTCGTACTTGCCGATCAGCAGGTGCCGCTGCGCGTCCCCCGCCGGCCCCGCAAAGGGACCGATCAGCCTGGTCCGCCGACTGTCGGCGGGGGTCGCCACCGGGCGCAAGGCCAAGGCGCCGCCGCAGGGCAAGGGCAGGATCAGGTCGTCGGGCAGGGGTTTCGGGTTGTAGAGCCCCTCGGGCCAGGGCGTTGCCGCGGGTGCGGGGGCCGCCGCGGTCGGTCCGACCGCGACGACGGCGAGGGCCAGCCCGAGGGACAGGCGCCGGCGCATGGCGATGGAGTCGAAACCTGGGGCTGGCATGAGCGGCTGGTTGGGTAGCGCATTGCGTGAAGCTGGAAAATGGCGGATCGTCCGCACTTGGACGCTATCAGTATGCGCTATCCCCTGGTTCGGCGCCCCGCGGGGGCCGTCCGGCGGGTGCGATCAAAACTGATGTGATGACCGAGATCCCGGGTACGCTGTCGTTGTCGTTGTCGTTGTCGTAATCGAATCA
>NZ_CAIKKU010000061.1 GCF_903828115.1 uncultured Thiodictyon sp.
AGCAAAGTACCGGCATCGAGCAGGTGACCCAGGCGGTCGCCCAGATGGACGAGGTCACTCAGCAGAACGCGGCCTTGGTCGAAGAAGCGGCGGCGGCGGCCGAGAGCCTGGAGGACCAGACCCGCGTGCTCTCCGAGGCGGTGGCGATGTTCAAGCTGGAAACGGGGTCTTCTCATCCGCTGCGCCGGCGGGACAGGGGAGACGGGGATGATCGCTCCCTTGCGCTGACGCGGTCGCCTTCGGGCGCGATGCCGGATTCGGGTCAAACCACTGGGACGGATTGCGAAAGTCTGGCGACCTGCCCCTTTTTCAACGACAAGATGAAGGGGAACGCGGCAACCGTCGCGTTGATGAAGAAAAAATATTGCCGTGGCGACAAAACCGCCTGCGCGCGCTACAGCGTCTCCCAGGCCGTGGGAAAGGAAAAGGTGCCGTTGGATCTCTATCCGAACCAGACCGAACGGGTCAAGTCAGTGATCGCGGGTAGCGCATCGAACCGCGCCCCGCTGACCAGCGGTGGCAAGCGTCAGACGACCCTGCCCAAAGCGGGTCGCGCGCCACTGAACCCGGCAAAACCGCTGCTCGCGCTAACCGCTGACGACGACCAGTGGGAGGAGTTCTAACGTTGATCGTCCGTTCATGGCGTCCCGCGAGACTCGTTTCTCACGGGTTGGTCACCATCATCGACACCGAGACATCTTCCCATCATGTCAAATCCTTCCGTCCTGACCGCCCCCGCCGAACGGCTGCTGGCCCGTTTGCGCCTGCCTGGCAAAATCGCCCTGATTGGCGCCGCCTTTCTGGCCGTGATTGCGCTTCTGTTCGTCTTCTTCATCCAGGCACAGTGGAACGCAATCCGGTTTTCGGCGCTTGAGCGCGATGGCGTCGCGCTGGTGCGCGTGGTGCCGGAGGTTATGTTGCCTATCCAACGCCACCGTGGGCTGCTTGCCCGTCTCGGCAGCGGCGACGAAACGCTGCGCGGGGCCGTGGCGGAGGCGCGCGCTCAGGCCGATGCGGCGTTCGAGTTAGCGGCGCCAGTCATGGCGACGCTAGGGGTGGAACTCGGCGTGGAGTCCGATTGGAAAGCCCTCGGGGAACGCTGGCGGACGATGACAAATGCCGGGGCGTCCGCGCCCGCCGAGGCGTTTCAGGCGCACAGCGAGCTGCTCGATGCCATGCTCGTCTTTGTGTCACGGGTCGCGGACCGCTCCAACCTCACGCTCGATCCCGACATCGACTCCTTCTATCTCATGGATGCGGCCATCGTTCAGTTGCCCAACATGGTCGAAATGAGCGCCATCATGCGTGGTCAGAGTGCCGGGATCGCGGTCCGTCAGACCATCGCCATCGATGAACGCATCGAACTGGCGGCACGCCTGGCGCTGTTTGGCGACCATGCCAAAATGTTCGACGCGGGGTTGGCCAAGGTCGCCGGGGCAAATCCCGTGGCGGCGGCCCGCCTTGACCGCCAGCGCGATGAGGTTGAACGCAACGTCAAGATTTTTTCCGACCTGCTTGACCGCCATTTCGTGCGTGGCGCGGTCGCGGGCATTGATGGCGAGACCCTGTTCACGACCGGTACGCGGCTCGTCGAGGCGGGTCATCAACTGTGGCGGATCGTCATCGAGGAATTGGATCAGGTCATCGCCGCGCGTGTCAGCGCCATGCAGCACCGCCTCTGGACGGTCTGCGCCGTGGTCTGTGCCCTGTTGCTCGTCGTGGCCTATCTGTTCATGGTTTTGCGCGGCGCGGTTGCGCGCTCTGCGGCGGCGATCGAGGCCGGTGCGCGCCGCATTGCCACGGGCGATCTGGCGTCCGATGTGCGCTGCGACACGCGCGATGAATTCGGCGAGATCGCGCTCGGACTCAATCGGATGCGGGCCACGCTCCGCGAGAGCCTTGAAAAAGAACGCAGCGCCGCGC
>NZ_CAIKKU010000062.1 GCF_903828115.1 uncultured Thiodictyon sp.
GGCCTTGATCATAATCCCGGCCAGCGGCGTGCGTAGTCAGGGCTTCCAGCCCTGACGGTGTCAGGCCAAGATGGCCTGACTACGCACCCGGCGAGCCCAAGCGGCCGGAATCTTGATCGACGCCGCCGCGCCGACTCCCACGCCCCTGCGTGGGAGCCAGGGCGGGCGCCCCGCGTCCATTGATAAGACGGGACGCGGAGCGCCCGCCCGGCATTCCCACGCCGGAGCGTGGGAACGAGACGCCCGCGCCGGACCGCCTCGCGCTTACCTTCACGGCATTGGGTTCGACCGACCTGCCCAGGGCGCGGCCCTTCTCTGGATACTGCTCCCGAGATCGGCCAAGCCCCGGCGCCGGGTCCGCTTCGTGCAGAGAATAAACTGCTGGTTGGCCCTGGTCGCCGCAGCTAATCTTCTATTTTGTAGCCCTGTTCGTGGAAGATGCGCAGGCACGCATCGACCACCTGCGCATCGAAGGTCGTGCCGCGATGCGCCGCGATTTCGCTCAATGCCGATTCGATACCCAAGGCCGCCCGGTAGGGGCGTAGCGAGGCCATGGCCTCAACTACGTCGGCGACCGCAAGAATCCTGGATTCAAGCAACAATTCATTTGTAGCCGCGCTGCAAGGCCGCGGCCCGCCATTGCACCATGGTCGGGTCGGTCGAAATATCATCGCAGAATTGGACCTCTCCCGACCGGATGACGCGGCCCGTGGGGCCCTGGCCGCATTGCGTATTCGCCCAGGTGATCCGGCCCGACGCCAGGTATCCGTCATCGCGCCCATAGTGGGCGATCACCTGGACGCGCCGATCTGGTCCGGTGTCCGCGAGCCCTACCCATGCCATCAGGTAGCCGCCGGTTTCTACGGCGATCCGGCAATACTCGTCGAGCAAGACTGTTTCCGTTGCAAAGGCAGGTCGTGGTAGCGGATGTGGCCTCGATCAAGATTCCGGCCACTTGGGCTCGCCGGGTGCGTAGTCAGGCCATCCTGGCCTGACACCGTCAGGGCTGGAAGCCCTGACTACGCACGCCGCTGGCCGGGATTACGATCAAGGCCGCAGATGTAGCGCTTGGTCTTGAGTTCATCAAACGCATCTTTGTTCAGCGTGGTGTCTCTGAAGGCCCCGATATCCCACAGCGTCTTGCCGATGAGTTCTTCATGCGAGTAGCCGATGATACTGATCAAGAACGGATTTGCGTCTTCAATCTCGGAGGTTTCGGCATTCACCAAACTGTTGGCGACGTTCCAACTCGGCCGCGAGATCACCATCCAGCAGGAGTTGTGACTTCCCGGCATAGTCGATCCCGAGATTGCCGTGCTCGACGGTATTGATCATCAGCTCGCGCAAACCGAGCGCGACCCGGTCGGGTTGCGGGCAGCGTCGCGCCGGCAATGAACTCGTCGTCCTCGACCACCAGGATACGGGCGTTCTTCATGGCAATGCGTCTCGCAGTTGTTGCGATGCTTCGCGTTGATCCCAATCGGCTTTGAGTTCCAGGATGCGCGGCAGACAGCCCTCGAACGCCGCGATCAGGGACGGATCGAAATGACTGCCGGCGCCCGCGCGCAGGGTCGCCGTGACCTGTTCCAATGGCCAGGCCTCCTTGTAGGGCCGCTTCATGCTGAGCGCGTCGAAGACATCGGCCACGGCAACGATCCGCGCCGATGCGGGAATGGCCTCCCCCGCCAGTCCTTCCGGGTAGCCGCTGCCGTCCCATCGCTCGTGGTGATAGCGCGCGATCTCGGCGGCCAACCGAAAGACCGGTGCCTCGCTGCTGGACAGGATCGCAAAACCGATTACACAATGGGTCTTCATCACGGTCCATTCGTCTGGGTCCAATTTGCCGGGCTTGCGCAATATCGCATCGGGGATGCCGATCTTGCCGGTGTCATGCATGGATGCCGCCAGTTCCAACAGGTCGCACTCCGCCGGGGACCAACCGATGGTCGCGGCGAGCTCACGCGCATAGGCCGCCATGCGCCAGATATGCGCGCCGGTATCGGCATCGTTGCAATGCCCGGCCTTCCCGAGCATGAAGATGGCGTCACGGCTGCGCTTTTCCAATTCCTTCGTATGCACCAGTGACAGGTGGGTGCGCACCCGGGCCCGCACGATCCCCGCGGTCACGGGTTTGATCAGGTAATCGACCCCGCCCGCGGCGAATCCGGCCTCCTCGTTTCCCGCCTCCGACAAGGCGGTGACGAAGATCACCGGGATGCCCTCGGTGCGCGGATCGGCCTTGAGCGCCCGACAGACCGCGTACCCGTCCAGCTCGGGCATCTGAATGTCGAGCAGAATGAGGGCGGGCTGGTGTTTGACGGCCAGACCGATGGCCTCGGCACCACTGCGGGCCAGCATCAGCGGGTATTCGCCCGCCAGGATCGCGCGCAGGTTGGCGAGATTGGTGACCTCGTCGTCGACCAGCAGCAGGGGGCCATGCGTCATGGGTATTTCCTAAAATTGATCCCAAATCCGGAAATTCGTCTGAAAACGCGAGGCCAAAGGCCCTTTCTAGTTTGGCGTGTCCAGGTCACGCACCAGTGCCCGGATCAAGCCCTCGGCCCCGCGAAAATCGAACTCGGTCAACCGCGACTCGACTGCCGCCAGGGGCGCGGCAGCAACCAGACCGGGCAACTGTGCGAGCAGCGAGTCACAACGGTCGGGGTCGTTGTGGTCGAGGGCCAGCAAGAATTGATCCAGTAATGCGCCCAGGCCTTCGGGCCCGGCAGCGGCAGACCTCGCCACGGCCTCGGGTCGCTCGGCCATGATCCCGGCGACGATCCCGGCGCAGACCGCGTCGATGGCGGTTTGCAGGGCCGCGGCCAACTCCCCGATCGGCTCTTCCCCCTTCAACCGCCGGTCCAGTTGCCGGGTCAATTCCAGCACCAGCGGCAACGCCAGACTACCCGCCACCCCGATGAGCTTGTGGGCAAGTGCCCCGGCCGCGGCCCGGTCCCCCTCCCGGCAGAGGGTCGCGATCTCCCGTCCGGCGCCGGCGTAGCGGGAGACGAACCGGTCGAGATGGGTCCGGTAGGTCTCGATCTTGCCCCATTGTTTGAGCCCCACCGCGAGGTCGATGCCGGGCCAGGCCGGTGTCACCAGCGGCGGTGCCGCCAGGCCGGGCGCGAGGGGCGGTTCCGCCGGCTCCGTGGTCGGTGCCGGGGCACCCGCCGGCGGTTGGGGCCGGCGGCCGGTCCAGTGTTGGATCAAGGCGATCATCTGATCGACCTGGAACGGCTTGGCGATGAAATCGCTCATGCCGGACGCCAGTGCGGCATCCCGCAACTCCTGGAAGGCCCCGGCGGTGAGGGCGAGGACCGGCAGGTCTCGCCAGCGCGCGTCCGCACGCAACCGGCGGGTCGCCGCGTAGCCGTCCAGGCGCGGCATCTGCACGTCCATCAGCACGATGTCGACCCCGGCCGGATTGTCCTCCAACCAGTCCAGGGCCGCCTGACCGTCGCCGGCCAAGTGGACGAGGGCACCCTCGACTTCCAGAATCCGCTGCGCCAGCTCCCGGTTGATGTCACTGTCATCGACCACCAGCACCCGCAACCCGGGGAGGCGCGGCCGGTGGGTCGCCATCGGCACGGGTGGCGCCAGGCCCTGTCCCTGCCGACGCCGACTCAGTGCCTCGCCGACCGCGTTGTACAGGGCGGAGGGCGTGACCGGCTTGCTGAGCAGGGCGTCCACCACGGCGAGGCCGGGCTCGCCCAGGAGTGCATCCTGCGAGTAGGCGGTGACCATGATGACGATGGGCGGTCGCTGCGATTCATCGATCCGCTGCCGCAGCGCGTCGCGGATCGACCGGACGGTGGTCCGTCCGTCTTGTCCCGGCATTTGCCAGTCGAGCAGCAGGGCGTCGTAGCGCCCCTGCCCATCCAGCCGCGCCAGGGTCCGCTCCAGGGCGTCCGGGCCTGAGGTCACCAGGTCGGCGGTCCAGCCCAGGGCGGCGGCGGTGTTCACCAGCGCGGCCCCGGCCGGCGCGCTGTCGTCGGCAACCAGCAGGTGGAGCCCCGCCAACTCCGGCGGAGTGGCGGTCGCGGCCTGATCGCACCGCAACGGCAGCACGAACCAGAACTCGCTGCCCTGGCCGGGCATACTCTCGACCCGCAACTCGCCCCCCATCAGGGCGACCAATTGCCGGCTGATGGCCAGCCCCAGCCCGGTGCCGCCGAAGCGGCGGGCGATGCTGCTGTCGGCCTGGCTAAAGGGGGCGAAGATCTGCTCCTGCTGGTCAGTGGCGATACCGATGCCGGTATCGCGTACCGCGAACCGCAGGCGCACGTCCGACCCCTGCACCGAGTCCAGGTCGATGCGCAGTTCGACCTCACCGCGTTCGGTGAACTTGACGGCGTTGCCGAGCAGATTGATCAGCACCTGCTCGAGGTGTCCCGCATCGCCGGTCAGGGTGTCGTAACGCCAGGAGGGATGAGGGGAAATGACCAGTTCCAACGGCTTGTCGCGCGCCGCCGCGGCCATGATGGCGGCGAGATCGTCCAGCAATCCGGACAAACTGAAGGGTGCGGATACCGTCTCCAGACGCCCCGCCTCGATCTTGGAGAAGTCCAGGATGTCGTTGATGAGTGTCAGCAGCGATCGGCCGGCGTTGCGAACCTTCAGCACCAAGTCAAGCGCCGCCGCGTCGAGCGGCTGCCGCTCCAGCAGATAGCAGAAGCCGAGCACCGCGTTCATTGGCGTGCGGATCTCGTGGCTCATATTGGCCAGGAACGCGGACTTCATGCGCGTCGCCTGTTCTGCGACAGCCCGTGCCTGCAACAACTCGGCCTCGGCCTCCTTGCGTGCGGTGACATCGACGTAGGCGATGAGCACCCCATAGTCGGGATGCGGATAGGGCATGGCGTTGACCGAGATCCACACCACGCCATCCGGGCGGAGGATGCCCATCTCCACGTCGCGCACCGTCCGACCCTCGACCGCGGCGCGCACGCTGGCGAACTCCGCTGGCGGCATGGGGGTCCCATCCGGACGGATGATCGCCCACTCCTCGCCGTCATAGGTCCGGCGGAACTGTTCCTCCCGCGCGATCCCCAGCAGGACCTCCGAGGCCCGATTGCAGTCGATGATCTGCCCGGCCCGGTCCGTGACCGAGATCCCGATCGGCAGTAGGTCGTAGATGGTGCGCAGCTTGGTCTCGGAGGCCTGAAGCTCCGCAGTCCGGGCCGCGACCAAATCTTCCAAGTGCGCCTGCTGGTCCTGGAGGGCGAGTTGCGCCTCCCGGGCCTCGGTTAGGTCGTGAATACTCACGACCACGCCCAGCACCGCCCCATCGTGCCCCCGGAAGGGGCGCACGTCCGACTCCAGGTAGCGCTGCCTGCCGTCGATGGCAGTGATAAGGCCACTGAACCGCTGGGCCTGGCCAGCCAGCGCCGACTCCAGGCAGGGGCCGATCTCCGCATAGTCCTCAGCCCCCACCACCTCTCGTGCCAGGCGGCCCTGAAGGTCCGCCGGGGTCGTGTGGCGCAGCGCGGCATAGGCTGGATTGACCACCCGGTAGCGCAGGTCCCGATCAAGGAAGACCAGCATCTCACTGGAGGTCTCGACGATCTGCCGGTAGCGACGCAGGTCCAGCTCCGCCTGTTTGCGTTCGGTGATGTCCTCGGAGAAGATGACGATCCCGCCCACGGCGCCGCCGCTGCGGTGCCAGGGCTTGAACTGTTGCGATTAAAGTTGTACATTTTTGCCAAACATGAGCAAAAAAGTGTACAAAGTAAGGATAGGCGAGGCGGCGGAAGCTCTTGGGGTTTCGCCCGCGACCGTGCGCCGCTGGGAGACCAGTGGCAAGA
>NZ_CAIKKU010000063.1 GCF_903828115.1 uncultured Thiodictyon sp.
GACGTAATTCCCCTCGGCCCAGATGGTGCGGCGCACCAGCGCCAGGCAATCGGAAAAGGTGGCCTGCGGCTTGAGGTACCAAGCGGTCGCGCGCGGCAAGGACGCCCAGTGCTCACGCCGCCGATGCACCATCAAGCAGACGATGGAAAACAGCGCCAGCAACGCCGGCGTGGTGCGGGCGATGGCCTTGGCGGCCCACTGGCGTTGGGTTTCCACCCCCAGGTGACGACGGACTTCAGCGAAGGTGACCTCGATCGACCAACGCAAGACAAACCACTCGATCACGCGCACTGGCAGCACGCTCAGGTCGGTGGTGAAAAATGCCTCGGGGGCGAGTGGCGCGGCCGGATCGACGGCCAGCACCCAGCGGATCGGCAGGGGCGGCCACCCCGGGGTATGCCAGAGACAGACCCCGCTGAGCAGACGCAGCGTCGGCCAGCCGGGCGGCAGCAGCGCGATCAGCAGCCCCAGCAGGATCTGCGACCCCTGCACCCCCGACCAGCGTCCCCGACTCAGCACCCGGTGGTAACGCTCAAACCGGGGCGCGTGCGCCAGCCCCATGACCCGCAGGGCCGCGGCCACCGTGCGCGGGCCTTGGGCCAGCAACGTGCCGGTCAACAAGACCTGCACATGGCGCCAGGTCGGCGCGGTGAACAGCGGCGCAAAGGGCAGCAAAGTCGGTACAATTGAGGCTGGCAGGTGGGGCATCAGGGGGTACGTCCGGTGTCTTGGTCGACTTCGGAACATACACTGTTGGTGGCCCGCCTGCCTTCCCCTGTGTGTCCCCGCGTGCCACGGCCACGGGCGTATGCTGGCTGGCCGCGACGATCGGCCGCCGCAACCCCCGCTCAGCGCACGCTTCGCCACCACCGCGGCGTCACGCGCGGGGCCGTCGCCCAACTGCAAAAATGGCCAAAGTCGAGACGGTCGTCGTGCCTTGTTTCTTGCGCTCTGCCTGGTATAGGACGATGGGACGGATGCCGCGCCCGTCCTGACGCGCCAAGTCTTCCAGAGCGGTCCGCTCACGCACTGCACCCGCAACCGTTGCGTGCCAGTCTCCGCCGTACTCAGTAACCTGTGCTGGTTCCCCTGGAGCAAACACGCGCCTATCAGGAAATCTTTGCCAAGGGCGAGGCCATCGGCAAGGCCGAGGGCAAGGCGGAAGGCAAGGCCGAAGGTAAAGCCGATGGACTGAAGCGGTTGCTGAGGCGCCGCTTTGGTGTCCTGCCCCGGTGGGCGGTCCAACGCCTGGGCGCCGCCGCCATCGACCAACTGGACGGCTGGCTGGAGGCTATCTTCGATGCGCAGAGCCTGGAGGCCCTGCTTGGACCCAAGCCCCGGCGGGGGATGACCAAGGGCTCTTAGAACGCGCATGGTGTGGACTTGGGCAGCCATTGTCACTGCCCGTTGACTGACCCGGCACGGGCGCCCTAAATTCGCCCCATCAGCCCTTGGAACCGGTCCCGCCGCATGTCCGACGACTTCGACAGCCCGTGGAAGGATATCCTGGAAGGCTACCTCCCGGACTTCATGGCCTTCTTCTTCCCCGTCGCCGCGGCCGAGTTCGCCTATCGGCTCTACGACCGCTACCGCCGCGAGATCGTCAGCCTTGCGGTCCTGGCCGACACCGCGCCCGGCCGGCGTCCCGGCGGGTTCGCGGTCGGGCGCTGGGCAGCCGTCTGGGGATCGTGTTTCCGAGCGTCAAGTTGCTCGATTACGCGGCGCGCCAGGCCGAGTTGGAGGCGAGCGACAATCCCTTTGCCACCCTGGTGCTGGCCCACTTGGCCGCCCAGGCCACCCGCGACGACGACCAGGCGCGCTACGAGCGCAAGCTCTATCTCACGCGGCGGCTCTACGAGCGGGGCCTGACGCGGCAGCGGATCATCGACCTGTACCGGTTCATCGACTGGATACTGCGCCTGCCGGAGGACCTGGAACTGCAATACACTGATGCGATCTTCCGCATCGAGGAGGGCTTACAGATGCCGTATGTCAGTTATGTCGAACGCCGTGGTGAAGCGCGAGGCGTTGCCATCGGGATCGCGCGCCTGCTACGCGGCCAGCTTGAAACGCGCTTCGGCTCCCTGCCCCCGGAGGCGCTCGCGCGTCTGGAGGGCGCCGATGTCGACCGCCTCATGGCCTGGGGCGAGCGGGTCTTCGACGCCAGGACGCTCACGGACGCGAACGCTGACCGGTCCGTGTAGCGAGGTCACGAGGGCCGGCAGATAAGGCCGCCCCTACCCCGGCCGCCAGTCCACATCGATCCTCCCATCGACAATCCCGATCCGCCGATCCGCCGCGGCGGCAAAGGCGGGGTCATGCGTGACGGCGACCACCGTCTTGCCCAGCTCGTGCGCCAGGTCGCGCAGGATCTGGCGGACCGTGCCGCCGGCCGCGGAGTCGAGGTTGCCGGTCGGCTCGTCGGCCAGGACCACCAGCGGGTCATTGGCAAGCGCCCGGGCGATGGCGACGCGCTGGCGCTGGCCGCCGGAGAGTTGGTGGGGGTGCTTGTCGGCCTGGTCGGCGACCCCCAGGCGCGTCAGCAGGTCCAGGCCGCGCGCGCGGGCGGCGGTCTCGTCGAGTTGGCCCAGGCGGCGCATGGGCAGCGTGACATTGTCGAGCACGGTGAATTCGGCGAGCAGGAAGTGGAACTGGAAGACGAACCCGAGCTTCGAGAGGCGCCGGTTGGCGAGCGCATCCTCCCCGTAGGCACTGGTGTCCTCGCCGTCGAGCCAGACCCGCCCGGCGGTCGGGACATCGAGCAGGCCCAACAGATAGAGGAGCGACGACTTGCCGGAGCCCGAGGGTCCCATGATGCAGATGAACTCGCCCCGCTCGATGGTGATGCACACGTCGTCGACCAGGGTGACCGGGACCTCGCCGGGCAGGATGCGCACCAGGTGCTCGGCGCTCAGGATGGTGCTCATGCCGCGCCCCGCAGGATCTCGACCGGGTGGACACGGCCCGCGCGGCGCGCCGGCAGGTAGGCCGCCAGCAGGCAGGACGCCATGGCAAAGGCGGCGGCGAGCGCGAATTGGCCCGCCCCCCACCAGATCGGCAGAAAGACCCGGTCGGTGACGCCGGGCGGTTTCAATTGCACCTGCGACAGGGCATACATGAGCCCGGCCCCCAGGGCCAGCCCGAAGAGGCTGCCGATCACCCCGATGATCAGGCCCTCGAACAGGAAGATGAGCCGCACGTCGCGGGCGTGGAAGCCCATGGATTTGAGGATCGCGATGTCGCGGGTCTTCTCCAACACGATGGTGGAGAGGGCTTGAACTGTTGCGATTAAAGTTGTACATTTTTGCCAAACATGAGCAAAAAAGTGTACAAAGTAAGGATAGGCGAGGCGGCGGAAGCTCTTGGGGTTTCGCCCGCGACCGTGCGCCGCTGGGAGACCAGTGGCAAGA
>NZ_CAIKKU010000064.1 GCF_903828115.1 uncultured Thiodictyon sp.
CCAAGGCTGAAGCCTTGGACTCCAGGATCGGCTTGAAGGCGAGGATCGGTCGTCGCGTTCGGCGAGTCTCCCGCCGACCATTACGCCGACCACCAGCAGGAGGGTGGTGATGGTCATCACCGAGTTCTGGAAGGCCGGCATGAGGCCGCTCCACTTGCTGTTCCTGCCTGCCGATGGTCGCGAACCGCTCCGTCAGATGCCGCTGTTGCTGCCCATCGGCGCCGCCATCCCGGCGAGCCTGTCCTTGATCCTCGAAGAGGTGTCGAGCAACCGGCGGCGAGCGGGGCCTAGTCGAGGCGCGCGCGGGCGCGTGCCACGACGCTGTTGAGGCTATCCGCGGGGCCATTCGAGTTCAGCTTGCCTTGGGTCGACGTAGGGTGAGGCCCGGCGGTCCACAGCCAGATGCCGAGTCCCATTCCCAGCGCCAACAGGACCCCGAGTGCAGTGAATGCGATGGCCCTCCATGGCCGCCTCTGGCTGCCACCGCGCCCCTCAGGAATGCTGGCGGCTGCACAGACGAGCACCGCCGCGGTGGCATTGTCCTGCGTGTCGATGGCCTTGGCCTTGACCGCGGCGATCAGGGCATCGGTCGCCGGCTGGGCGTCGAGGGTCAGCGCCTGCTGCAATTCGGCCTCGCCGAGCACCCCGTGAACGCCGTCACTGCACAGCAACAGACGGTCGCCCGGGGCCAATGCGAGCGAGCGCAGGTTGCGGTCGACCTGGGGGATCTCAGCCATGCCGACGAAGCTGGTGAGGGCCTCGCGGTCGGGGTCGCTGGCTACCGTCTCCCGGCTCAACTCTCCGGCCGCGACCCGCAGCAGCAGTTCGTTGCCGTGATTGTGGTCCTGGGTGCACTGGGTGAGCGAGCCGTCGGCGTGGCGGTAGAGATAGAGCCGGCTGTCGCCGACTGCCACCCAGAACAGGTCCTCGCCGCGCACCGCCGCGGCGACCAGCGTGGTGCCAACGTTGCCCTCGCCCTCGCTCCCGCACGCCAAGTCGTAGACCGACCGGTTTGCGGTTGTCAGTCCCCGCATCAGGGCGTCGGGGATGGATTCATCCGGGCCCTTCTCCCGGTAGGCCGCCATCATCTGCTGCACCGCCAGGCGGCCCGCCTCCCGGCCGTTGCTCATGCCGCCCATGCCGTCCGCCAGCACCACCAGCACCCCGGCGTGGGCGCGGAAGGCTGGTTGGTCGAATCCGGCAAAGCCGAATGAATCCTGTTGCTCCTCGCGTCGGCCGATCCACTGCGCATTGCCCGGTCGAAGCTCCATCGCCGCCCCTCAACCTAAAATCCACAGATGAACACAGATGAACACAGATGTTCCTCGAAGTGTCATGGGCTTATCGCTATTGTCACAATCACCGGCAAGGTGAGTGCCCAGCCAAGTGTAAGTCAATGAATAATCTGTGTTCATCTGTGTTCATCTGTGTTCATCTGTGGATAACTCCTCTTTCTAGGCTCAAGTGTCAGTGTGCCGTTGCAGCCGCACACGGAACTCACTGCCGCCGATGCGCAACAGATCCCCGTCGTGGATGGGATGGGGCGCGCCGATGGCGACCCCGTTCAGGAAGGTCTGGTTGGTCGAACCCAGGTCCTCCAGCACCACCTGTCGGCCTTGGAGCACGAGCCGCGCGTGGCGGGTCGAGACCCGATCGTCTTCCGGCAGGGCCAGGGCACAAGCGGTGTCGCGGCCGAGCAGGGCCGCGGGCGCCAGGCTCAAGGGGACCTCCTGGCCGCGGCGGGGACCGTGCATGAAGGTCAGGTGCACCGCGCGGCCGGCCGGGGCCGGCGCCGGGGAGCGGGTCGGGCCGGGGGTATTCGCGGGTTCTGACTGAGGCACCGGTATCACGGCCTGCGCAGCCGGCGTCCGAACCGCGGCGGCCAATTCCCGCCGCGCGCGCCTGATCCGTAGCAGCACCAACACCAGGGCCAGCACTCCCGCCAGGGCCGCGCCCGGGTAGACCCACCAACGCGATCCCTCCGCCGCCGCGACCGGTGTTTGCGCTGTGTCCTTGGGTCGGGGTGGGTCGCCGGGACCCCGCGGCGCTGCATCGACGGGATACAGGCGCACGTCCATCCCGTCGCTCAGGGTCAGACCGCCACTGGTCAGGGTCATCGCGACACGGTAGCGGGTGCCGTCCGGTACGCAGGCCGCGCAGTGCAGCCCGGCGCGGTAGACCTCCCGGATCTCCTGGCGCATGGCCGCCAAGGCTGCCGCCGGGTCGCCGCTGCCCGCATCCAAGAATGCGCCCCCGGAGCGGCGCGCGAAGCCCCCCAGGGCGGCCAGCCCCACCTCGCGCTGGGCGCGTTCCCGGATGGCGCCAAAGCCGATGCCGTAGATGGGCACCGCCCCGTCCGCCAGGTGGGCGAAGACCTCATCGGCCGTCACCCCGCCCGGGGCGTCGTCCAGTCCGTCGCTCAGGACCACGATCGCCCGCCGGGCGGGCAGCCCCGCCAGGTGTTGTTGGCCGAGATCCAGGGCGCGCATCAGGGCGGCGTGCAACTGGGTCTGCCGGTCCGTCGGCCCCAGTGCGTCGATGGCGGCGGTGAGCGCCGCCCGGTCCGCGGTCGGCGGGACCAGGGTCCGGACCTGCGAGCCGAATGCGATCAGCGCCGCCTGGTCCCGCGGCCCCAGGGCCGCGACCCAGTCCCGCAGTGCCCGGCGCAGTTGCTCGAAACGGGGCGCGGCGATGGACTGGGAGCAATCCACCAGGAACAGATAGGTCACGCCCTCTGCGGTCTGCGCGAAGGGGGTGAAGTCTTCGACCTGGGCGGTCTGGGTACCGACCGTGGCATGGATCTGGGCCGCCGCGATGCCGGGGACCGCAGCGCCCGCCTCGTCGCGGACCGCCACATAGGCGACCAGTGCCGGCCCCTCGGCCAGGACCTGGGAGACCTGGAGCGTCGCCGGGGGGCCGCCGGCCGCGGCGCCCATGGCGCAGAGCGCGATCAGGCCGGTCAGACAGGCGGCGAACACGCACTTGCCGTCAAGGAGGCGTTTCATCCTAGAATAAAGCAGTTCTCGCACAAAGACACAAAGAGCACAAAGGCTTATCAATGCGATACCGCTGTCGCGCTGGGCACCTCCCAGGTGATTGGTCTCACGCATGCAATGCTTTGTCTTTCTTAGTGTTCTTTGTGTCTTTGTGAGAGTAATTCCCGAATCTAGGTTCATAGCGTCTCGACCTCGAAGCCGACCAGAGTGCGGCTCTCCCGGCTGAACTCGATCCCGATCAGATGGATGGGCTGACCCGCCGCCCGGTATTTGTCGGCATAGCCCCGCTCCTTGATCTGTTGCAATGCGCGTCCCGCGGGTTCCGACTCTACCACCTTGAACTCGAACAGCCAGATCCGGTCGTTGAACTTCAACGTCAGGTCGACCCGGCCCAGACTGCCGGCATCCTCCGGCGTCAGGTCCAGCCCCAGCGCGGCCAGATGGCTGTAGAAGACGCTGGCATAATAGCCCTCGTAGCGGGCGAGCGGGTGGCCCTCGTGCCACTGATGTGGGATCGCCGCGAAGAGGCTGGCGACATGCGCGCGCAGGGCGTCGAAATCCCCGCTGACCAGCACGTCATAGAGTCGGCTCGTCAGTTCGCTGGCGCGCCCCGGCTGGCCGATCAGGGCCTTGACCAGGCTGTCGTTGAGTGCGCTCTCGACCTCCAGATTCGGATAGCCCAGGGTATATTCGAGCCGGGCGCCGAGCCGCCGCGAGCCGGAGAAGGTGAGATAGCCGGTCTGCCACAGCAGCGCTTCGGTGGCCAGATGATCGACATCGAAGGCCGACAGCAGCGCCTCATCGGCGCGCAGGCGGGCCAGCGTCGGCGTGAAGAAGCCGCGCTCGGTGAGCAGGTCCACCAGAAAGGTTGGGGTACCGGTCTCGAACCACCAGGTCCTGAATTCGCGCGCATCGAAGAGCAACAGCAGATCGAAGGGGTTGTAGACCGACTCGCCGGTCCAGTTGTAGCCGTTGTACCAGCGGCGGATCTCGGCACGGTCCAGCCCGACGAGTTCAGGCGCGAAGACGGTATCGACGTCGGCCTCGGTATAGCCGCACAGGGCCGAGTAACGGGCATCGATCGTAATGTCCTTGAGGTTGTTGAGACCCGAGAAGATGCTCACCTTGCTGAATTTGCTCACCCCGGTCAGGAAGGCGAAGCGGATGTGCGCATCGTTGTCCTTGATGACCGAATAGAGGTTGCGCAGTCCGTCGCGGCACTCGCGGGCCAGGTCCGGCCTGGTCAGATTGTCCAGGATTGGCTTGTCGTATTCGTCGACCAGGACCACCACGCGTTGGCCGGTCGCGGCATGGGCCAGCCGCAACAGCTCCGCGAACCAGGCGTCGACTCCCGTTTCGCTGTCGGTCAGACCCAGCGCCGCCTGGTTGATCCGCAGTTGCTCCCGGATCTTGAGGTCCAGTTCAGCGCGGTCGCGCACCACCCCACCGCCGAAGCTCAGGCGGATGACCGGGTAGCGGGTGGCCCAGTCCCAGTGCGGGTGGATCACGAGCCCCCGGAATAGCGCTTCGTTGCCGCAAAAGAGTTCGCCCAGGGTGTCGATCAGCAGCGACTTACCGAAGCGCCGCGGGCGCGACAGGAAATAGTGGGTGCCCTCGTCGATCAACTGGCGAATGAAGCCGGTCTTGTCGACATAATAATGGTCGTCCTCGCGGATCTTGGCGAAGGTCTGGATACCGATCGGCAGTTTGCGGCGGCGCATGAGGGTCTCGGAAGCGACTCTTCAGGGCTCGAACAGCGCGTCGACCGACGGCGCCGTCAGGGCGCGGCGGATCAAGGGCCGCAGACCCTGGGCGTCCATCCCGGCCAGCCGTTCGCGGACTTGCACATCGACCGCCCCGAAGCGGGTCTCCAGGATGTCTACGACACTTCCTGCCAGGGCGCGCGCCTCGCCGCGGGACTCACCGCGCGCCTCGCCGCGCGCCTCCCCCCGCGCTTCCCCGCGCGCCTCCCCCCGCGCCTCCCCGAGCCGGATGCCTTCGATCCGACCCCGTTCGATCCATTCCTGGGCTACTGTCATTTGCAATGCCTCCTCGCGTCCCGGCTTGGCCTTGGACAGCGCCTGCCGGAACGCGGCTTCAGTGGTCTTGTAATGTCGGACAATATAGAGCAAGACCTGTTGCTCCAGTAGGTCCCCGTCCGGCAGATCGCGTAGGATGCGCTCCAGCATCGGCGCGCTGACCTCGCGGTCGAACACGCCGCAGAGGGCACCGAGTACCGCCCGCACCGCGCAATCAGCGGAACGCTGCTCATAGGGGACAGGGCCGAGATCGCGCAGGTGATATCGGAACTCGCGCTGCTCGGCGAGGATGTCGGCGTCGGCCGCGATGCAGTCCAGCACCGAGGTCGCCACGTCCCAGCGCACTGCACCGTGGTACACCACCAGCGGGATGATCGGCGGCAGCGCGCGCAGCTTTCCCGCCTCCTTGCCCGCATAGCGTCGCCAGATCTGCACCATGTAACCGAGCAGTTGCAGCGGTGTGCCGGGATCGGGCTTGCTCTTATGTTCCAGCAGGACGTAGAGCAATACCGGGTACCCGTCGCGCAAGGTCACCTCGTACAAGCGGTCGCTCTGGCTGTGGCGCAGCGCCACATCAATGAAGGTGCCGTCGAGCAACCGCGGCGGCGCATCGCTCAGACGGTTCGCGATGGCCGGCGGCAACTGCTCGCGCAGCAGGGTGCCGGCCCGCGTCGGCTGCTCCAAGAGTGCGCGAAACAGGGCGTCATGCGGGTTGTTCATGGTGCTCATGACCGGGTGCCTGAAATCGACCGTTTGACGCCGCGGGCTTGGGTGGAGCAGCAACGAGGCCACCGACCTGTGACCCTCGAAGTCGGGGTTGAGTCCGACCGCGGCGCTCGGATTGCCTGACGAGGCCGGGTCGGACTGAGGTCCGACCTATGCACTCTGCTTTGCATTATACCGTCTTCGCGAAGCGGTACTTCCAAGACCGGGTTCCCAAGTGAAACTTGGGAGCCAGTGAACCCCCAAGACGCAAAAAAAGGCATCAAGGGGTAAGCGTCCTGGCCACTCGGAAACCGATCCCCTCCGACCGGATGTCGGAGCCGATCCTCCCGCGGAAAGCAGAGCGCAGTTTACTTGGGGCGGAGTGCCAGGAACCGCCGCGCAGCGTACGCCGGGCACTGTGCTCACATGAATCACGCCATTCTGACGCGTCCGTCGGGGCGCTCTTATAGCTCTCGTGCCAACAGTCCTGGATCCACTCGTCGACATTCCCGTGCATATCGTGCAGGCCCCAACGGTTGGCGGGATAGCTCCCCACCAGTTCGGTCTTGTTAAGGTAGACCCCGGTCTTGGCGCCGCAATCAGCATAGTCAGCATTGCCGTTATAGTTGGCTTGCTCGGTCGTGATGCAGTTGCCGGTGCTGTAGGCGGTCGTGCTCCCAGCCCGCGCAGCGTATTCCCATTCGGCCTCCGTGGGCAGACGATATGCCCTGCCGGTCTTGTGACTGAGCCAGGCCACATATTCCTTGGCATCGTTCCAGGAGACGAGAATCACTGGATGCTTGCCCCGGCCGATGCCCGCATCGGCTGGCATCTGCGTGCAGCCGAATTCGGCCGCGCAGGCGTCCCACTGGTCGAAGGTGACCTCGTACTGACCCAATTCAAAGGCGGGAATCTGGACGCGATGAGCCGGTCTCTCGTTATCTTCGCATTCCTTTTCACCCGGTTGGCACCCCATGGAGAAGCTGCCGGCGGGGATCGCGACCATGGTTGGATAACGCGCCCGATCGGTTTCCGCCTGGCGCTGAGCCTCGTCTCGATCGGCGCGGTCTCGAGCCTCGCGGGCTGCCGCCACTTGGCGGTTCGCTGCCTCCCGGGCAGCACCTTCCCGCCCAGCGCGATCTCGGGCCTCGCGGTCTGCCGCCGCACGGGCTGCATCCGCCAAGCGAGCCGCCTCCGCGGCCAGTTCGCTCAGGCGTTGCTCGGCCTGCGCCCGGTGCCCGCAATCGCCCGCGGCGCAGGCGCCCAGATAGTCCCGGTAGGCCGCATCGGTATCCGCGCCCAGGGCCGCGCGAAAGGCCCGGTCATCGGCGGCCCGACGCAATTGGCCCTCGCGATACTGGTACCAGCCGCCCAGACCCAGCAACACCAAGGCCGTGGCGAACGCCGCCGGCCACAACCTCCGACGCGCGGCCGAGGCCGGTGGTGCGGTGTGTGCAGGGGTCTTCCTGACCCTGAGCGGGGCCGGTGCTGCGGATGGAACCGAGGGATGCGCTGGGCTGGGTGGCGGGGGCGGAGCGGTCGGACCAGGGGCTGGACCGGGCTCCGGCGGGACTCCGATCCCCCACAGCCGCGCCTGGAATCCCGGCACCGTCTGCGGTCGCTTCTCGGGGGCGAGGGCCAAGGCCTCGCCCAAGGCGTCGCTCAAGTGCCGGGAGACGCCGAAGGCCGCAGCGGGCTTGAGTACATCCAGGTCGCGGCGTTCGGTCGCCTCCGGCGGGGTCACACCGGTGACCAGGCGGTAGATGACCGCTGCGGCCGAGTAGATATCGGTCCAAGGGCCTTGATTGCCCTTGCGATGGTATTGCTCGAACGGCGCATAGCCGGGGCTCACGACCACCGAGAGCGAGCGGCTGCGCTCCCCCAGCGCCAGGCGCGCGGCGCCGAAGTCGAGCAGGATCGGGCGCGTCCCGCCCGAGTCCAGGCGCGCCAGATAGATGTTCTGGGGCTTGATGTCGCGGTGCAGAAAGCCCTTGGCATGGACCGCCCGCAGACCGTCCAGGATCGGCAGCATCAGTTGCTTGGCCTGCTCCTCCGGCAGGCGCCCGCCATGACGCTCCAGGTGCTCGGCGAGCGACAGCCCCTGGTAATAGTCCATGACCAGATAGGCGGTCCCGTTGGCCTCGAAGAAGTGACGCACCCGCACGATGTTGGGGTGGTCGAGTTGGGCCAGGGTCCGAGCCTCGGTCAGGAACTGCTCCAGGCCGAAGCGGAACAGCCCCCCTTCGTCCCGGGAGTGCAGGGCGATCGTCACCCGGTCGGTCCCGCGGCCGGCCAGGTCGCGGGGCAGGAATTCCTTGATCGCCACCCGGGTCTCAAGGTTCTGGTCCCAGCCCAGATAGGTAATGCCGAACCCGCCCGGCTTGCCGAGCACCCGCCCGACAAGGAACTGACCATTGAGCAGGGTACGATGGGGCAGCAGGAGCGGGCCGCGCTCGGCTGCCTCGTCATAGCCGCAGTCGGGGCACGGATTGGCCCGGCCCTTGGCGGCGAGGCAGCCCGGGCAGAGGTCGCTTGAGCGCCGCTGTGTCATCGCGTCCTGATCCTGTATTGCACGTTACGCCGGCTCCGTTGGCCAGACGAAGCGCTCACCGCAAAACGGGACGAACAGGAGCCGGGTCTCACCGACCTCGATGCGGTCATAGGCGTGGAGTTCGGTCGGGGTCATGACCTCTTCGTCGTTGAGATAGACCAGACCGCGGCTGTCGCCCGGGCCGAGCCGGAAGCTCTGGCGCCTGGGGTTGAAGCTCAGCACCGCATGGCCCTCCCGGCTGATGCCGGGGTCGCCGGTGATGGCGATGTCCTGGGTGGCGGCGCGCCCGATGTAATTGCGCTCGGTGTGGATGCGATAGTCCCGGCCGCGGTCCGGACCCTCGACGCAC
>NZ_CAIKKU010000065.1 GCF_903828115.1 uncultured Thiodictyon sp.
CCATACCTTAGTAACGGGTCAAGAACAAGTTAAACACCAACGCAATCGTTGTCGTTGTCGGTGTCGTGATAGGAGAAGCGATGCAAGTTGGGGGGCGGGAGAATCCGCGGCGCGACGATAACCTCGATTACGACAACGACAACGACAGCGACAACGGCGCCAAAGGCATTCCCTAATGGACTTGCGTTCATTTGCGGACAAATCCTCTTAATTCGAGACCCATCCGGCCAGCTCGCGCCCCAGGAGGCCGACCCCATGCCCGCGACCACCAATCCCCGCATCGTGCTGATCGACGATGACCCACGCCTGCTCGCCGCCACCGCCCGCCTGATCGCGGCCTGGGGCTATCGCTGCGAGACCTTTACCGATGGCCGGGCGGCCCTGACCGCGATGGCGGCGGACCCGCCCGCCCTGCTGCTGGTGGACATCTATATGCCGGACCTGGACGGCTTCGAGGTGATCGCGCGCATGCGCCTGATCGCCCCCGGGACCCGGATCATCGCCATCAGCGGGGACCTCGTGCGGGGCCACCCGACCCATGTCCTGGCCGTGAGCGAACAACTGGGGGTGGACGCGACCATCCAGAAACCGCTCCGACCGGAACAACTGCGCACCCTGCTCGGGCAGTTGTGCGCCCCGGCGTCGACCGCTTGACCAGCACCGGGCCAGGGGCCGGCGGCCGGTCGCCCGGGAGACGGCAGGAGTTGCGATCATCGACACCGCCATAGACACCCCGGTGCCGCTCCCGGCCCCGCCCGGACCGGGCCTGACCCGGGTCCTGGTCGCCACGCCCGCGCTGGCGCTGCTCGCCGTGGTCGGCAATTATTTTAATCTGCCGCTGTTTTTCGGTGTCGATGTCCTGTTCGGCTCGATCGCGGTGCTGCTGGCCCTGGTGTGGCTGGGGACCTGGTCCGGCCTGCTGGTGGCCCTGGTCGGCGGCGCCTACACCTGGTTCCTCTGGGGCCACCCCTATGCCCTGCTCATACTGGTCGGCGAGGCGGCCGCGGTCGCCTGGCACCGGGCACGGGCGCGCCGCCGCGGCCGGGACGCACCGCCGCTCGCGGTCTCAGTGACCCTCTATTGGTTTCTCATCGGTGCCCCGCTGGTCCTGCTGTGCTATCACTGGGGGCTCGGGATGGGCTGGCTGCCGACCCTGCTGGTAGCCGTCAAGCAGGCACTCAACGGCATCCTCAATGCCGCCCTCGCCGGTCTGGTGCTGCTGGCCGCCGCGGCCCTGACCGGTCGCCGTGCCTCGCTCCCGATCGGGCAGGTCCTCTTCAGCGTCCTGCTCTCCAGCCTGCTGGTACCCTCGCTGCTGATCACGACCTGGCAGAGCCGCGACCTGAAGGGCCACCTGGAGGCCGAACAGGCCGAGCGGCTGCGGCTCTTCGCCGAGCTTGCGGCCCATCACCTGGGACCCCGGGACCAACTGGACGGCCGCAGTGCGGCAGACCTCGAAGCAGAACGCGAGCACCTGAATCGACTCCTGCGCGAGAATCTCCCGGCGGACAGCGAGCCGCAGGTGCAGTGGTCGGCGCCGACGAGCGGCGACCCCGCCAAGCTGCCCCGGCGGGAGACCGGGATCCCCACCGGGACCGCGGGACTGACGATCATCCTGCCCAGCGGCCGACTCCCCTCGCGCATGGCCCGCTGGCGCGGGGCCCGTTACCGCATGGAGATCCCCGGCGAATGGCCGTCCCCGGCGGACCTGTTGGCGGTGGAATTCAACGCGGCCCCCCTGATCGACCGGCTGCAGGAGACCGTGACCCGGATCCTCCTGGTGCTCCTGGCCCTGGCGGGCCTGGCCGTCGCGGTGGCCCAGGCCCTGAGTCGGCAGTTGGTCCGCCGGCTGCGCGAACTGGTGGAGGTCACCGCGGCCCTGCCCGCCGCCATCCGCGAGGACCGGCCCTGGCCCACGCCGAGGCCCGGCCGGTTGCAGGAGCCCGGACAGTTGGCGGACGCGGTGGCCGCGATGGCGCGGTCCCTGAGCGGGAACTTCAGGGCCCTGGCGCAGGAAAATCTGGACTCCACGCGCCTGCGCGAACGCCTGTCCAATATCATCGCCGGGACCCGGGTCGGCACCTGGGAGTGGGAGGTCCAGACCGGTGTCATCCTGGTCAACGCGCGCTGGGCCGAGATCATCGGCTACCAGTTGGCCGACCTGGCCCCGCTCAGCATCCAGACCTGGATCGACCTCACGGAGCCCGCTGACCTGAAGCGGAGCCTGGCCTTGCTGGAGGCGCACTTCCGGGGCGAGTTGGACGGCTACGAGTGCGAGCTGCGCATGCGCCACCGGGACGGGCACTGGGTCTGGGTTATGGACCAGGGCCGGGTGATGGAACGTGACGCCGCGGGGGCCCCGCGACTCATGTCCGGCATCCACCTGGACATCAGCGAGCGCAAACAGGCCGAGGCCGCGCTCGCCCGGCGCGAATCGATGGTGGACGAACTCCTGGCCCTGGCCGTGCGTCTGGTCGGCGTGCCCGACCAGGGGCTCAACGCCCTGACGGCGGAGGCCATCGAGCGGATCGGCCGCTTCGCCCAGGCGGACCGCAGCTACGTGGTCCTGCTCGATGAGTCCGCGGGTACCCTCACCAATACCCTGGAGTGGACGGCGCCGGGGGTGGCCCCCGCGCTGGCGCAGAATCAGGCGATCCCCATTTCAGCGCTGCCGGAATTGATGCTCCAATTGCGGCTCGGGGAGCCGGTCGTGATCCACCGGGTGACGGACCTGCCCGCGGACTGGTCCCGGGAGCGGGAGCTCTGCCGCGCCCAGGAGATCCAGTCGCTGCTCGTGGCACCACTGGCCGTGGGCGAGGTACTGCTCGGCTGTGTCGGCTTCGACGCCGTGCGCGCGCCGCGGGACTGGTCGCCGATGCAGATCCGCTTCCTTCAGGTCTTTGCCAGCGTCCTGGCCGGGGCCATGGACCGTGCCCACGCCACGGCGGACCTGCGCGCGAGCAATGCCCGCTACGAGCAACTGGCCCATCAGAGCCGCTCCATGAGCTGGGAGATCGACCCCCAGGGGTGCTACACCTATGTGAGCCCGGTCTGCGAGCAGGTCCTGGGCTATCGGGCGGACGAGCTGATCGGCCAGCACTTCTACGACCTGCTGCCGGCCGCGGACCAGGCGGCGGTCAAGGCCGCCGTCTTTGCCATCATGCAGCGCCGTGAGCCGATCCGGGACTTCGACCGGCTCTGCCTGGGGGTGCAGGACTGGCGGGTCTGGCTGATGAGCAGCGGGGCGCCCATGCTGGCCCCGGACGGCACCTTCCTGGGCTACCGCGGCATCGACACGGACATCACCGATCGCCACCTGGCGCAGGACCTGATCCGCGAGAACGAGACCCGCCATGCCGCCCAGCTCGAGGAACTGGTGGACCTGATCAACCGGCCGCTGCCGCCCGCGGACAAGGACCGCGCCCTGCTGGGGCTCGGCTGCCGGACCCTGGGGGCGGCGGCGGCGGTCCTGGGGGTGATGGAAGATGACCAGCGGCATCGGGTCCTGATTGCGATCCCCGATGAGAGCGCGGACGCACCCGGACCGGCGATGTTCCAGGCCGTCCTGGCGCAGACCCTGGCGCATCGCGGCACCCCCTGTGTCCTCGGCCTCGACTGCCTGCCGGGGGCCGCGGCCACGTCGGGCCTGCACTCCTGCGTCGGGCTCGCCTTCGACGCCCCCCGACCGGACGGGCCGACGCAAACGCTGATCCTGTCCCTGTGGGGGACCCAGTCGGCCCTGAATCTGGGGGAACCGGAGCGGCAGATGCTGCGGCTGATCGCCCAACGCATGGCGGCCGTGCGCTATCAGGAGCAGATCCAGCGCGACCTGGTGGAGTCGCGCGAGCGCGAGACCATCGGCCACCTGGCGAGCGGGGTCGCACATGATTTCAACAACCTGCTGGGGGTCATCGACGCCAACATCTACTTCCTGAGCATCGGCCTGCCGGGGGCCGACACCGACCCCGAGCTGCGCCAGGTGTTGGAGGAGACCCAAAGCGCACTGGGTCAGGCCAAGGTCATCACCTCCGGGATGCTCTCCTTGAGCCGCGCCGGGGGGGTCCCGCTGGAGCCGGTGGACCTGCAAGAGACCGTCGCCGAGTTGGTGCGCATCCTGCGGCAGGTCCTGCCCCCGGGCATCCGCCTGGGGATCGACATCCCGGCCGGACTCAAGGCACGCACCAATGCGGGCTTCCTGCAGGCGGCGCTGCTCAATCTGGCGCTCAACGCCCGCGACGCCATGCCCGCGGGCGGCGAACTGCGCATCGAGGCCGCGCCCATCGGCTGGGGCGATGACACCCCCCTGGCGGTCGGGACCCTCCCGGCCACGGACTGCGTGGAGCTGCGGGTGACCGATACCGGCAGCGGCATCGCGCCCGCCATCCTCCCGCACATCTTCGACCCGCTCTTCTCCACCAAGGCCAAGCAGCGCGGCCACGGGCTCGGGCTCTTCATGGTGCAGGAGTTCATCGCCCGCTCCGGGGCCGGGCTGGCGGTGGAATCGCGTCCGGGGTGCGGTACCAGCTTCCGGCTCCTGTTGCCGGCAGTGAGCGTGCCGACGCCGCTACCCGGGGCCGACCCGCGGTCATCCCCGGCCGCCGCCGCGGACCCGGGGTCCGACGGGCTGCCCGCGGGGCTGCGGGTCCTGGTGGTGGACGACGACCCGCGGGTACGCGAGGCAGTGGCCCGGCTGCTGGCCCTGGGCGGGGTGGACCTGGCCCAGGCGGAACATGGGCAGGCCGCGCTCGCGCTCCTGGCCCAGGACCCCGGGTTCGATCTCGTGCTCTCCGATATCGCCATGCCCACGCTGGACGGGATCGGGCTCTTCCGGCACCTGGCGCGGGAGCGGCCGGGGCTGCCGGTGATCCTCATGACCGGCCAGGACAGCGCCCTGACGGGCCCGGACGACCTGCCCGGGCGGCCCCTGGTACTGCGCAAGCCGCTCGACCCGGCGGCCCTGCGGGCGGCGATCCGGGCGCGGGTGCAGCCGGCCCGGAAAGAGGTTTTGTCCGCAAATGAACACAAATGAACGCAAAGCAGACGAGGGCGTAACGCTGCGGACCTGGCAGCCCCGAAGGGGCGCGACATACCAGCCCAGGGCAACGCCCTGGGTATCGGGAAAAGGACGATCAGCCCTGAAAGGGCGTGACATAGGCTGCGGTAACCTGCGACGTGGCGGGCGGTTGCGCGGCCTCGTCGCGGCTGAAGCCGCTCCCACAGGGTCGCTGCGCGACTCCAGTTTCCGAGCCTCCGGTTCGCCCGTCGCCGCGACGGTTTTGCGCAAGCGGCCAAAGACGCGGGACCTGGTCTCAAGACCCGTCCCGCCCCGGCCCCGCCTCACGACCCCGGCGGCGGCCGGTCCTCTTGGCCGGCGGGGGCGGCGCGGCGTCGGCGGCGAGGCCCTGGTAGATGCGCAGCGCCGTGCGGCGTACCTCCGGGCTCACGTTGCGCAGGATGCCCTCGCCCTCGAGCAGGGCCAGGAAGGCCCAGTACAGGGGGCGTAGCGGGCGGGATAGTCGGCGGCCTCCATCCAGTCGCGGAATTTGGGGGCGTAGCCCTTGGCATGGGCATAGCGCAGGGTGCGTTGCAGCCGCCCGAGGAATTGGACCCAGAGCTTGGCATCGGCCTCGGCCAGCGCGGCGTCGAGGGCGTCGAAGGCTGCCTTGGGCGCGTCTTCCGCCAGGTGGTGGGCGGCATCGAGCAGATGGCCGACACAGGACAGATCGTTTATAAAACGCTAACGTCTTACAACATTTATGATATGTCTTGGCTGTCTGGATGCGACAGGCCCGCTACCGACACTGCGGATGCCAAGGATACGCGACACCTGCCTGCGCCGCGCTAGCCCAAGCCGTCGGGCACTTCTTCCCCGCCCGGCAGCGCGTGATTTCGAGGCAACGCCTTACCGTGGAAGTCGCGCAGCGACGCTGTGGGAGCGGCTTCAGCCGCGACGGAGCGTCGCAGACTGCCGTGGCGTCGCCGCTTACCGCGGCCTCGCATCGCGGCTGCAAGCCGCTCCCACGGGGGCTTTCATCTTCCGGGGTGACGGACGAGCCTTCCTGGCCGTTAGCCGACCACCGGGCCCGGAAACAGTTCGCGATAGACGGAGGCGTCGAACAGCGTCTCGATGCGCAGGATGCGGCCCTGCTCGACGTGGGTCCACTGGACGGCGTTAATGGACAACTTTTCCGAGATCTGGATGCGGTAGGTGAGGAAGTGACAGACGTCCGGGCCATCCACGAAGACCTTGCGGACCTGCACGGACTGGACGATTGCGCTCGCGTGGGCGCCGTACTGGATGAACTGGTCGGCGCAGTCGAACTCGGCGATCGGGCTGCGAAAGCTGAACCCCTGGTCGGCGAGCAGCGCGCGCGCGCGCTCGAAGTCAAAGGCGTCCCGGGCGGCGAAAAAGGCCTCGACGACGGCGAGCGGGGCGGCGGACAAGGTGAGACTCCTAGGGTTCGGGTGCGGTGCGTCGATGGTGCAGGGATTGAACTGTCACGTTGAAAGCCCTATATTATCCATATACATGGTCAAAAATCCACACATGGTACGAATCGGAGAAGCTGCCAAGACGTTTGGCGCCTCGTCTGAAACCGTGCGCCGCTGGGAGATCAGCGGCAAGATTAGCTGCGAACGCACCCCGGGCGGACAACGTCGCTACGACCTTGCGGCGCTGCGTCCCGACAAATTCGGCATCGACTCGCCAACGCGACGCACCGTCGCCTATGCCCGCGTCTCGTCGCATGATCAGTCCGCCGACCTTGAGCGTCAACAGCAGGTACTCGAACTGTACTGCGCGAAACAGGGATGGACGTTCGATATCGTTGCCGACCTGGGTTCCGGCATGAACGATCACTGTCTTTTCCGCCCGCTTATATGGCAGTCGTTCGCCCAAGAATAAAAAACTGGCAGTTGAACGCCATCAAGCGCGAGCAATTCCCCTGGATGCTCGAAGTAACCAAGTGCGCGCCCCAGCAAGCCATTATGCAGTTGGGCGAGGCCTTCA
>NZ_CAIKKU010000066.1 GCF_903828115.1 uncultured Thiodictyon sp.
GTCCGCTGTGCGGACCAGCGGCCTCCCGTCCAGCAGGGTGGCCGGATTTATGATCAAAGCCATCCCGGAGGACAGCCAATGAACTGGACCGACAGCGGGGCTCGATCGCGCCTCGATGACGGGGAAGCCGTGGCTATCCCCACGCGTTTGTCCCTGCTCAGCGTTGACAACTTTAAATCGCTGGTCGATTTCAGGCTCCCTCTGGCGGACTTTACCTGTCTGATCGGCTTGAATGGTTCCGGAAAATCAACGGTCATTCAAGCCGTGGATTTCATCGCCTGCCTGTTCAAAGGAAGTATTTCCCGGTGGCTGGAGCAGCGCCAATGGAGCCCCGCCGACCTGAATTCCAAGTTGATACGAAAGAGCAATATCACAGTCGGTATCGCGTTGCGGAAAGGGGCCAAAGTGCTGTTTTGGAAGGCCAGATTTAATCGCACCTCGCTAAAATGCACTCAAGAAAGGGTTAGCGTCGACAAACGCATTATCTTCTCCGTCGATGAAGGCAGCTATGCGATACCGGACGAGCGCGAGGACATGGTTCGAACAAAGATCGCGTTCGAGTACGAAGGGTCCGTGCTATCCCAGCTCAAGGACGAAATCCTTCCTTCCGCGCTTCGCGCGCTCAAAGGATTTTTGCAGAGCACTGTAGCGCTCGACTTGCTGGCACCGCAATTTCTTAGAAAGAAGACAAATTCGAGCCGTGGAGATATCGGGTTGGCTGGTGAGCGCCTATCCGCGTTTCTTCACGACCTTTCGACGGCGCAACGAACGGAGTTGTTGGCGCGACTCCAGACGTGCTACCCACAATTGAGCAGCTTTTTTACTCGTTCACTGCGGGCCGGCTGGAAAGAGCTAAACATCAAGGAGCAGTTCGGAAACACCCCGCTTACCACCGAGGCTAAACACGTTAACGACGGCATGTTGCGGCTTATGGCAATACTTGCCGAGATCCTGACAGAACACAAGTTCGTGCTCTTCGACGAAATCGAGAATGGCATCAACCCTGAATTGGTGGAATTTCTGCTCGATATCCTGGTGGGCTCACGGCAGCAGGTACTGGTAACGACGCACAGCCCGATGATCCTGAATTATCTCGATGACGATGTGGCCAGGCGGGGCGTGCAATATCTGTACAAGACCCCGGAGGGTTACACGCGTTCGGTTCCCTTCTTCTCGATCCCATCGGTCTCGGAGAAGCTTGAGGTCATGGGGCCGGGTGAGGCCTTCGTCGACACGAATCTGACCCGGCTTCAAGGGGAGATTCAGGCGATGACGGCGGGCGGTCAGGGGCATGGTGATGCTGATCCTCGTTAGCGGAGAGGGTGTCACCGACATGGGTCGGTGCCTTGTTGCGGATTCGTGCTGCGGCGACGAGTTTGAAGCGGGACCCATGGCATGGCTTGTGGACCAAGTTGTGGAGGCGGCTCTAGAATATGCGTTATTGCCATTGGGTTTGATGTATTTCGTCTCGAAGGCGAGACTCTCCGCGGTGTCGAAGGCGCGTCGGACGGTGACCCTGGTTGGCAAGAAACGTCCACTAGAGACGGGTTACTTCTATTTTAACGCCCGCGCCATGGCTCATTTGGCAAAAGAACTTGCAACGGATATGGACGACGAGGTCGTTGCAGTGCTGTTCCGCGATGCGGACAGGACGCAGTCGACCGCAGAAGTGGAGTGGCATAATAAGCGCGAGTCCATGCTCAATGGGTTTGCCTACGAGGGTTTCGACAAAGGGGTCCCGATGGTGCCCAACCCGAAGTCAGAAGCTTGGCTTCTCTGCGCCCTCAAGAAGCAGCAACCGTACCAACACTGTGACGGCATCGAGCTTGCGTCAGGCAATGACCGTGCCCCGAACTCACTTAAGGCACAATTGGCGGCGGCATTGGGAGAGGAACCGAGCGCCGCCGCACTGGCCGACCTTGTACGCACCGGCGCGGTCGACGCCAGTCGAATCGATATGACGAGCTTCAACGCCTTCAAGACGCGCCTTGAGGATTGCCTCTGTCCGTGGAAGAACATGGCCGCGGGAGGCTAGAGAGATTCATGGACACCCAACGCATCCGCGACGCACTCCGAGACCAGTTCGATAAGGACGGGCACCGTATCGTTTTCTGGAACGACCCCGATCGGGAGTTCGAGGAGACGCTGCCGGAGCTTGACCTCGGTGATGTAACCCTGTTGCGCCTCGACCAGGTCTGCGGGTTGGAGGTCAAGGTGCGCCTGGAGCTGACCGATACCCAGGGCCGCTATCTGCTCTATGCCCCGTCTGAGCCGCCGGAGGTCGAACAGGACTGGCTGCTCGATATCCGCCTGTACAGCGCGAGCTTCCGGGCGGACCGGGCCTCGATGCTGCTCAGCGAACTCGGGTTGACCCAGCAGTCGTTGCGCACGCACCTGGCGGAGCGCGCGCGGTTCTTCGCCAACCGGGACCGGCTGGAGCGGCTGAAGCGGCTGGTGAGCCCCAATGACAGCGCCCTCGACATCGACCGCAAGATCATCGCGGTGCTCGCCAAGGCCGATCAGCCGGAGTTTTTCAATGTCCTGATCGCCTTGTTCGATGCCATCCCGGAGGGCCAGCTCGACGCGCTCCCGCCCGCGTGGGAGGAGATGCAAAAATTCGGGGTACAGGGGGCCTTCTGGGACCTCGTAGGGGGCCAGTTCGGTTACCAGGAAGGGGCGCCGACACTCAAAAACCTGCTGATCCGGCTCCTGGTGTCGGATCTGAATCACGCCTGCCGCGGGCCGCTTCCGGGGGGCCTCAAGCCGCTCACGCTGGGGCGCCAGGGGGCCGCCAATGCGGTGGTCTGCCTCGCCCAGTGGCGTGACAGCAGCACCCGGGGGCCGTCCTATGAACGCCTGTCAGCCGACGTGGCGGATGCGGTGAAGCTCACGCAACACTTGGGGGCCTTGGAGATCGAGGCCCTGGCCGAGGTCAAGACCTTCCTGCTGGTCGAGCAGGTCATCGCCAGTCGTTTGCGCGACCGGGTGCTGGAGACCGCGCAGAGCATCAAGCCCCAGGCCGTCCGGGCCATCGCCGCGCACCGACAGGATGGGTACTGGGCGTCACGGGCGCTGCCGGACACCCCCCATGCGCCACGCCGCTCACTGTACGCGGTCTACGAGGCCCTGCAGACCGCCGCGGACCTGTTGGACCTGCGCAACGAGCACCTCGGCGGCTTGGCGCAGCCGGACGCACCGGCGCTGCTGCGCGCCTACTTGGACGGCCTGTATCGCTTCGATCAGCTCTACCGCCAGTTTTGCGAGGCCGCGGATTACGCCGAGTCCCACGACTGGGATGTGCTCAAGTCCTTGCGCAAGAAGATCGAGCAGGTCTATGGCACGGGCTTCGTGGCGGAGTTGGCGCTGGAGTGGAACAAGCATCTGGAGGGCGGTCTGCTCGAGTCCTGGCGGATCGACGGGCTGCCCAATCAGCAGACATTCTTTGAGCGGGAAGTTGCGCGCGTCCTGGCAAAAGGGACCGACCGCCGGGTCTTCGTGATCATCAGCGACGCCCTGCGCTTCGAGATTGCGCAGGAGCTCAACGGCCTGCTCAACGGTAAGTACCGCTTCGACGCGGACCTGTCCGCCCAGCTTGGCGTGTTGCCGTCCTACACCGGGCTGGGCATGGCCGCGTTGCTGCCCCACCAGGCGCTCGACTACGACGAGGGCGGCACCGTGCGGGTCGACGGCCTGCCGTGCGGTTCGCTGGAACAGCGGGGCCGGGTGCTGGAAGCGGTGCAGGGCGTGGCGGTCCGGGCCGAGGTCTTCATGGCCATGAAGAAGGACGAGGGACGTGCCTTCGTCAAGCCCTATCGGGTGGTCTATGTCTATCACGACCAGGTGGACGCGGTCGGCGATAAGGCCGCGACCGAGGGGCAAACCTTCGGCGCAGTGCGCAAGGCGATCGATGAACTGTGCGACCTGGTGAGCAAGATCATCAACAGCCTCAACGGCAATCACCTGGTCATCACCGCCGATCATGGCTTCCTGTTCCAGGAAACACCGCCTGGAGAGACCGACAAGAACACCCTGGCCGGCAAACCCGTCGGCACCCTCCTGGCCAAGAAGCGCTATCTCCTGGGTCGGAACCTGCCTGCCAGTGACCAAGCCTGGCGTGGCACCACCGCAGTCACGGCCGGCGCCGGGGGCGGGATGGAATTCTGGGTGCCGAAGGGCGCCAACCGCTTTCACTTCGTCGGTGGCTCGCGGTTTGTGCATGGCGGGGCCATGCCGCAGGAGGTCGTGGTGCCGGTCATCCGCGTGCACCATGTCAAGGAGACGGGCAGCGCGGCCAAGACGCGGACCCGCACCGTCGGCGTAAGCGTACTCGGCAGCAATTTCAAGGTCACGACCAACCGTTGTCGCTTCGAGTTGATCCAGACCGAGCCGGTCGGCGAGCGGATCAAGCCGGTCACGCTGAAGGTGGCGATCTACGACGGCGCGGAACCGGTCACCAATATCGAGACCCTGACCTTCGACAGCCCCTCCACCGACATGAACCAGTGGAAGAAGACGGTGAGCCTGACCCTGGAGGGGCGGCGCTTCGACAGCAAGAAGGTCTTCCAGTTAATCCTGCGCGACACCGAGACCGGGGTGGAAGAGGCGCGCTTCGACGTGACGATCGACCTGGCCTTCAGCAACGACTTCTGATCCACAGAGGGTAACGATGGAAGGAAGAATTTTGTCCACAGATGAACACAGATGAACAC
>NZ_CAIKKU010000067.1 GCF_903828115.1 uncultured Thiodictyon sp.
AGATCGTGCACCACCCAGATGCCGTGCTCACCGGCGATGTCGATCACCCGCTGGAAGAAGTCCAGTTCCACGCACTGGGTGGTCGGGTTACCGGGGAAATTCAGCACCAGCATCTTCGGCTTGGGCCAGGACTCCAGGATGGCGCGCTTTAGCTCCTCGAAAAAATCGGTGTCCGGGGTCAGGCGGACATGGCGCACGTCGGCCCCGGCGATGATGAATCCGTAGGGGTGGATCGGGTAGGCCGGGTTGGGCACCAGCACGGTGTCTCCGGCCCCCATGGTCGCGAGCGCCAGGTGCGCCAGGCCCTCCTTGGAGCCGATGGTGACGATCGCCTCGGCGTCCGGGTCCAGGTGCACGTCGTAGCGGTCCCGGTACCAGTTGCAGATGGCCCGGCGCAGGCGCGGGATGCCGCGCGAGACCGAGTACCGGTGGGTGTCCTTGCGCCCCGCCGCCTCGATCAGCTTCTCCACGATGTGCGTCGGCGTGGGCTGGTCCGGGTTGCCCATCCCGAAATCGATGACATCCTCGCCGCGGGCCCGGGCCTCCGCCTTCAACTCGTTGACAATGTTGAAGACATAGGGCGGCAAGCGCTTGATGCGGCGAAAATCCGAATCAGGAATGACCACGGCGACCTCGGGATGGCAACCAAAGCAGGGAAGTTTACCTTTGCGCCCCGGGGATTGGAACCGCGATCTCCCTTCCCTATGATTGCAAAAAACCCTAATTCTACTTTGTCACCTTAATTCGGTGGCGTTGAGTGTAAGGATACGGATATTTCGGAAAAACAAGTATAATAAGCATTTACAGGCATTGATCGTCGTTCCGGCCGCCCCGGGCCGGAGTCCAAGGCTTCAGCCTTGGGGGGACAGGACCAAGGCTTTACCGTGAAAGTCCCTTGCGTAGCCAGGCCATCCTGGCCTGGCCAGGCTGGAGCAGTCAGGGCTGGAAGCCCTGACTACGCAGGCTCGCTCGCCAGCGATCGGCATGACTTTCATCTGCCGGGGTGGCGCGGGCGCCGTGACCGTTAGCCTTTGACTCCAGAAGGTGGCCGCTGGCCGGGGCGATGATCAAGGCCCATTTACAAACATTGACAAGCCTTGCGCTTGAAATGCGCCAACCAGCCCCGGGCTGGTGGTACGATGCCCGGGTGTCGGCCGCGGGGCGATGACGCACCACCGCGCGTCGCTGACGAAGTGGACGACCCCCGTGACGGCGGCGGTCCAACCGTTGTTGCGGGCGCCGCGCTCGACCTCCTGCTACCCCTCGGCCCAGGGCCGGCGATGTGGCGCACGCCTGGCCCCCGCAGTCGCAATCTTCGCACGCCCTATGCCCACGCTCAGCCTATCTCGGAAGACCACACTCGCCTGGGTCGCGCTGACCTTTGGGGTGCTGGCGAGTGTCCTCGCCGGTCTGCAGGTCAAGCAGCTCCTCGAACGGGACGCGGCCATGCAGTTCGCCTTCGACTGCGATCAGGTCGCCCTCAAGGTCCGGGGGCGCCTGGATGCCTATGCCCTGATCCTGCGCG
>NZ_CAIKKU010000068.1 GCF_903828115.1 uncultured Thiodictyon sp.
GATTTCTGAGTAAAAGTTTCCCGCTTTTTGGGATAGAATATTGGCACTGGCAGATTTCCTCCGCGGCGCAGGAAAGCGACAACAATAGGCACTTGGGAGGCTGCGATTCAGCGGGTTGCAGGATTCGCCACCCGCCTCAATGTTCCCAATAGATTGACCCATCGAGTGCGTTTATGTCCTCCGAGACCGAAGCGGTCGCGCTGCCCTTGCTCACCACGCAAGTGGAAGACCTCAGATTGGCGAGTTCCAACATGACGGGAGCGACACGACGTGCTTTCCAGGCCCAGATGACGCTGAAATATTGCGATGGCAATGCCCGCCAAGCGGAGCGGGTATTCGGTTGGGGCCGCTGGACCGTCCAGCTTGGTCTTCATGAGTACCGTACTGGGATAATCTGCCTGGGTGCGCAGGAAGCGTACTGTGGCCAGCCGCGTTGGGAAGAGAAGCACCCGGATGTCGCCAACGCGTTATGGCGATTGGCGGAATCGCAGTCGCAACAGGATCCGACCTTCCGAACGGCGCTCTCGTATACGCGTTTGACGGCCGCGGAAGCGCTGAAACAGCTGCGCACATTAGGCTTTGCCGAAGATGTCCTACCATCCCCGAGTACGATGGCGGTGGTGCTCAACCGCAATGGCTACCGGCTACGTCCAGTGCTCAAAGCAAAGCCCCAGAAAAAATTCCAGAAACCGATGCCATCTTCGCCAACATCAAGAAAAAAGACGGAGAATCAATTTCGGACGGCACGGTCAAGCGCGTGAGCATTGATTGCAAGGCGACTGTCAACATCGGGCCTTACTCTCGCGGGGGCGTGACGCGGGGCGACAACCAAGCGGCTGACCACGACATGGGTTGCGAGGAAAAACACACGCCGTTCGGCATCGTGGATGAGGACACCGGGCAACTGGATGTGATGTTTGGCAGTTCTGCCAAGACCAGCGATTTCATCGTCGATAGCTTAGAAGAATGGTGGGAGCGTCTGTCGCAGTCAGAACGCGAGAACACGTCCCTGATTCAGATCAAGGCCGACAACGGTCCAGAAAGTAATGGCCGACGCACCCAGTTTCTGCATCGCATAGTAGCGTTTGCCGATGCTACCGGCAAGCCCATCCAACTGTTGTACTACCCGCCATACCACAGTAAATACAATCCGATCGAGCGGTGTTGGGGCATTCTTGAGAACCACTGGAATGGCACTCTATTGGTGGATGTCGACACGATGCTGGAATGGGCGAAGAGCATGAAGTGGAAGGGCGTACACCCCATCGTCGAACTCAGTCGTAAGGTCTATGAAAAGGGCATCAGCCTATCGAAGAAATTGATGGAAGACGTCGAAGCACGGTTGAAGCGCAGCCCGACCTTGCCAAAATATGACATTTTTATCAAGCCTATTCTCGGGTAATATTTTTAACAGAAATCACCTTATGTCCCGCCCTTTCAGGGCTAGGCCAAATAAACAACGCTATCCCAGGGCGTTGCCCTGGGCTGATATATCACGCCCCTTCGGGGCTTGATCATGCGCAAGAATAGCTGAAACGGGGTACTCGGCCGCGACGAAAAGCTTTTCAGATCAGCCCCCGCGCCAGCCAGTGGCTTACTCTTGCCCCATGACCCAGCGCACCCTCTACATCGCCGCCTACGACATCAGCAGCGACGCCCGCCTGCGCGACGCCCTGCGCATTCTCAAGGGCTACGCCAGCGGGCGTCAGAAGTCGGTGTTCGAGTGTTTTCTCAGCCCCGCCGAGCGCCAAGGCCTGCTCGGCGAGGTGCGCGGGGTCATCGACCCGATCGAGGACCGCTTCCTGCTGGTCCGGTTGGACCCCCGCGGCAAGGTCCGCGTCCGCGGTCGCGCCAACCGGCCGACTGACCCACCCTGGTTCTATGTCGGCTGACACCATGAGCACACTCTATCTGGACCGCCGCAACTGCTCCCTGGACATCGAGGGACGCGTGCTGACCGTCGCCATCGACGGGCAGCGCGAGACCACGGTCCCGCTGCACCTCCTGGAGCGCGTCGTCCTGCGCTCCAATGTCACCCTGGGCAGCAGCCTCCTGCCCCGGCTGGCCGCGGCCGGCATCGCGGTCATCGCCTTCGGCGGGCGCTTCGGCCGCCAGCACGCCACCGTGCTCGGCGCCATCCACAACGACGCCGCCCGCCGTGTCGGCCAACTGCGCGCCTATGACGACCTGAGCTTCCGCACCCGCTGGGCGCGTCGCCTGTGCCTGGGCAAGGTCCGCGGCCAGCGCCGCCTGCTCGCCGGTGCCGCCGCCGCCCGCCCCGATGAGCGGCACGCGCTCACCAAGGCCATCCAGGCCCAAGACCAGGCGCTCCTGCGCCTGCGCGGCGAGCCCGACCTGCTGATGGAACAACTGCGCGGCATCGAAGGGGCCGCCGCCGCCGGCTTTTTCCTGGGCTACACCCGGCTCTTCGCCCCCGCGCTCGACTTCACCGGGCGCAATCGCCGGCCCCCGCGGGACCCGGTCAACGCCGCCCTCTCGCTCGGCTACACCCTGCTGCACACCGAGGCCGTCCACGCCGCCCACCTCGCCGGTCTGGACCCCATGGTCGGCTTCTACCACGAGTTGGATTTCGGCCGACCCTCACTGGCCTCCGACCTGATCGAACCGCTGCGCGGCCAGGTCGAGCAGTGGGTCTGGGACAACTTTCGCGAGCGCACCCTGCGCCTGGAGGACTTCACCCGCGAGGGCGAGGCCTGCCTGCTCGGCAAGAATGCCCGCCAGCGCTACTTCGCCTCCTATGAGGTCTTCGCCCGCCCCCGCCGCCGCCTGCTGCGCCGCTGGTGCACCAGGTTGGCCATGCATCTCGCCGAGCGCGGGCGCCCCCGCCCCGCCCAACCGGAGTAAGACCGCCGATGGACAACCACAACCCCGAGTGGCCCGCCCAGGTCGACCCGCTGCGGGAGGACCCGAGCCCGCTCTACCTGGCCCCGGCCGGACAGACCTGGGTCGGACTGGACGGCCCTGCGCTTCGCGTCAGCCAGCCGGACCGGGCCGAGCGGCTCTATCCCCTGCGCCGGATCGGCCGCGTCCACTGCAACCCGCACGTCGCCTGGGAGCAGGAGGCCCTGCTCGCGTGCGCCGAGGCCGGTATCCCGATCCTCTTCCTGGACGACGACGGACTCATCCGCGCCCGCCTGCTCGGGCGCCCCGGGCAACGCGACGAGTTGCGCAACCGGCTGGTCGAATTCCTGCTGAGACCCGAGGCCGCGGGCATGCTCAACCACTGGTTGAACGAGCACCACCAGCGCGCCGCCCGCTGGGCCGCCATCAAGCTCCGCGACTTCCACGGCTGGACCGACCGCGGACCCAGGCCCGACAAGGACCAGGTCGCCGCCTTGCGCGCCTGGATCAACCACCGCGCCGAGCAGCTCGCCGGGACCGCCGACGCCCTGGACAGCCGCCAATGGCTGCGCGGCCTCGCCTACGGCTGGATGGAAGAACACCTGGCGGACCTGGGCTTCGCCCGCACCACCGAAGTCGCCCAGGTCGGCGCGCCCGCGCTCGCCGCCGATCTCACCGACATCTTCTACTGGTACCTGGAGCCCGGCCGCATCGGCTGGCTCACCCGCCGACACCTGGCCGCGCAGCGCACCGGCGAACCCCTGCACCCGCCGAGCTATCGCGACACGGTGCGACTCTTCGAATCACACCCCACCCGCGCCGCCGCCCGCGGCCGCGACCTCACCAGCGCCCTGCATCGCTGGCTCATCCATGAGGCCGGCTAACCCCGTCGCCGCCCGGGGGCCGCTCCTACCGCGGTAGGAGCGGCCCCCAGGCCGCGACGTGCCGCCGCAAAAACTCCAGCCGGAGTGTTTGATTCCAGAAAAAGCGGTTTAGCCGCAAATGAACGCAAATTGACGCAAATAATCAGAGACTTGGCCTTTGCTGCATGTTCACCGTCCGGATGACGCCCGCGACGATGCTAACCAGCAGATTTATTTGCGCTAATTTGCGTTCATTTGCGGCCAAATACTCTTCTTGGGTTGATCACCCCCCGCCCCCACCAGGACCCCCACCATGCCCATCAACCAAACCAAACTCCACCTCCTCGCCTACGACATCGCCAACCCCGCCCGCCTGCAGCAAGTCCACCGCACCGTCCGCCAGGCCGGCATCCCGCTGCAATACTCGGTCTTCCTCGTCCCCGGCACCGCCCCCGACATCGACCTCTTGCTGCGCGAACTGGACGAGATCATCGAGCCCAAGGAAGACGACATCCGCGTCTACCCCCTCCCCAGCCGACTGCAAGCCGATCGCTACGGCCGCCAGCAACTCCCGCTCGGCCTCGACCTCGTCACCGGCGACCACCTTCACGACAGCCTCCTCGCCCTCCTCGGCGAGCCCACGCCGTAGGAGCGGCCCCCCGGCCGCGCGGTACCCCGGCCGCGCAATACCCCGTCGCCACGCCCCGCCCACCCGGCCCAACCCCCTTGTCCCCAAGCCGAAACCCGGCTAAGGTTAAGCCCACGAACAGCCACTCTCGGAGCCCCCCGCATGAGAACTTTCCGACCAGCCAAAAACCTGGCAACCCCATCCGCAGATGCCTGTTTGTGCAGGATTTCCGCCAACGGGCGGTTCCAACCTGAGACCCGAATGAAAGGGGATTAAGACGTGACGTTCACAGGCGCAGCGGCAGGCATCGGAGAGTTCCAACCTGAGACCCGAATGAAAGGGGATTAAGACCGGGAAGTAATACCCGAAGCAGTCGGGCACAATGTTCCAACCTGAGACCCGAATGAAAGGGGATTAAGACTCCGCTTTGGCTTGCAAGTAAGGACCGCGAGCAAGTTCCAACCTGAGACCCGAATGAAAGGGGATTAAGACTTCGCCATCGGGGGCTTGTCGCCCTCAGCTTCGACGTTCCAACCTGAGACCCGAATGAAAGGGGATTAAGACACACAGTTGGGCGTCGACTAGATCGGCAACCCCGGTTCCAACCTGAGACCCGAATGAAAGGGGATTAAGACTTGGCGGCTATGGCGGCGTCAATGCGTGCAATCGTTCCAACCTGAGACCCGAATGAA
>NZ_CAIKKU010000069.1 GCF_903828115.1 uncultured Thiodictyon sp.
CGTGGCGCGCCGGATTCTATCGCACCCCAGATTGGATCGCTTTTCCGATTACGACAACGACAACGACAACGACAGCGTACCCGCGATCTCGGTCACCACATCAGTTCTGATCGCACCCAAGACGTCAGGCACCCTTCACCTTGTTCCAGGTATACACCGACGTCACGGCATAGTTCCATACCGCCCCCACGATGATGCCGGCCATGGCCGACAGGACCCAGGCGGTGTTGCCGACCAACTGGGTTTCAAAGGCGTAGGTGGCGATGCCGACGTTGGCGACGGCGCCGAGCGAGCAGGCGAGCGTGAAGGAGACCCAGCCGCGCAGCAGGCCCCAACCGCGCAGTTGTCGGTCACGATAGGTGACGACGTTATTGATGAAGAAGTTGAAGGTCATCGCCACGACCGCGGCGACACTCTGACCGACGGCAAAGCGAGCACCGCCCAGGTCAAAGACAAGCCACAGCATCAACAGGTGGACAAAGACCCCGGCCCCGCCGACCAAGGCGAAGGGGATGAAGCGGATGGGGACATAGCGACCCAGGGTTTTGTCCAGGAGCAGCATCAGAAAGTCCCAGAGGACCGCCGTATCGAACTTGCTCTCGCCCGCCTGCCGGGTCCGGAACTCATAAGGCACTTCAATGAACCGCAGGGGCTTGGGGCTTGAGGCGAACAGATCCAACAAGATCTTAAAGCCGATCCCCGACAAGTCACGCATCGCCCCTTCCAGCACTTCGCGTTTCAGCAGGAAGTACCCGCTCATGGGGTCCTGCACCGCCGCCTTGAGGACCAACCGGGACACCCGGGTCGCAAAGCGGCTGGCAAATTGCCGATCACCCGCCCATTGGCCCAGGCCGCCGCCGGCGACATAGCGGCTGCCGATGGCGATCTCGAAGCCCTCCTCTTTCACCCCCCGCAGCATGGCGGGCAGGATCGACTCATCGTGTTGCAGGTCCCCATCCATCACCGCCAGGTAGGGGGCGGAAGAGGCCAGCATACCCTCCACACAGGCGGTGGAAAGGCCCCGTCGGCCGATCCGCTGCAGCACCCGCACCCGTGGGTCCTGCCGCGCGACCTCGCGCACCAGCGTGGCGGTGCCGTCCGGTGAGTCGTCGTCCACGAAGATGACCTCCCAGGCGATGCCGGCAAGGGCCGCGGTGAGCCGTTTCACCAGTTCCCGGATATTGTCCCGCTCGTTGAAGGTCGGGACTATGACTGACAGCTCAGGGCTCGGGACCACGTTGACCTCGGGGGTTGGCGGTTAGGGAAACTGGTACTGGCGCCGCGGCGGGGCTCTTGCCAACCGGTCGGCTAGCCGGCCATTGTACTATTCGTCGGCGCAGGGCTCCTCTTTCCAGGATCGAGCCCCGGCTTTACCGAAGACCCGGCAAGGGCTTGAACTGTTGCGAAAAAAGTTGTATATTGTCCCTAAACATGAGCAAGAAGGGCCTGAAGCAGTTGCTGTGCGCGTAGCGGATTCCCAACCATGATCCTGTCGCGTATCCGCCTCCCCCATCTGGGGCGGAATTAAAACGCATGGAGCGACTCAACCGAAGCCTCTCGCGAAGCTTTTTCGAGTTCCGGCGCCAACTGGAGTACAAGACCGCGCTGCGCGGCGGGCGTGTGGTGGTCGCGGATCGCTGGTATCCAAGTAGCAAGACGTGCTCGGGATGCGTTCATCAGATTGACTCACTGCCGCTATCGGTGCGACAGTGGGACTGTCCGGCCTGTGGCGCCAGCCACGACCGGGACTTGAATGCGGCGATTAACCTCGCCCATTACGCCGCGAGTTCCGCGGTGTCTGCCTGTGGAGGGGAAGGCGCTGGTGCGGGCCGCAAGGTGCGCACGAAACCGGCCCCTGTGAAG
>NZ_CAIKKU010000070.1 GCF_903828115.1 uncultured Thiodictyon sp.
GCGAAAACGAATGCACTTTGACCGCAATAGTGGGGCAGGGTCCAGTCGGCCAGGATGGCGTCGGGCAACCGTTGGTCGAGTGCCGCACGCAGTGCCTGCGCGTCCTCCACACGCCGCACCGCGATGACGAGACCCGCCTCCGCCAGGGCGTCGGCGATCAGTTCGGCATCGACCGCCGAGTCCTCGACCAGGATCAGGTCGATGGGGGGGGCGACACCTGGTCCCGATCGGTCATTTGGTATCGCCCGGCGCCTTGTTGAGCAGCATCCAGTAGAGCCCCAATTCGACCATCGCCGCCATGAAGGCCTCGGATTCGACCGGCTTGACCAGATAGCTGTTGGCGCCGAGGTCGTAGGCACGCACCACGTCGACCTCCTCGTGGGACGAGGTCAGCACCACCACCGGCAGGCGCCGCGTGCGCTCGTCGGCACGCAGGGCGCGCAGCACATCCAGTCCGTCGACCCGCGGTAACCGCAGATCGAGCAGGACGAGCCGCAGACGCCGGGCGGCCGCGGCCGATTCGTCGCCGCGGCCGAGCAGCAACTCGAGCGCCTCGGCACCGTCCTTGACCCACTGCACCTGGTTGACCTGACGGCCCAGCCGCAGCGCATCCATCGTCATTTCGGCATCGGCCGGGTTGTCTTCCACCAGCAGGATCTGCAATTCCTGTTCTTTCGTATTCATCATGTTCGTGCCTCCGAAGCTTGGTCGCCCGCCTGCGCCAGGGGCAAGGCGAAGTGCATGGTGGCGCCCGCGTCCGGTTTGCCCTCGCCCCAGATGCGCCCGTGGTGGCGTTGCAGGATGCGCGCGACGATGGCCAGACCGCAGCCGACGCCCTCGAATTCGTCCTCACGGTGCAGGCGCTGGAAGACGCCGAACAGCTTGCCGGCATACTGCATGTCGAAACCGGCCCCATCGTCCTTGACCCAGTATAGGCATTCGCCGCCTTGCGTGCGGCCGCCGACCTCGATGTGCGCGCTCGGACGCCGGCGCGAGAACTTCACCGCGTTGCCGAGCAGGTTCACCCACACCTGCCGCATCAGGGCCGCGTCCCCCCGGGCGCACGGCAGCGGTGCGCAGGCGAACTCGATCGAGCGCGTTGGCTCGGCCGCGCGCAACTCGTCGACCACGCCAGTGACCATGGCGTCCATGTCCAGCGGCTGCAGGACGAGCTCGCGGCGGCCCATCCGCGAGAAGGCCAGCAGGTTGTCGATCAGGTGCCCCATGCGCTGGGCGTTGTCCCGCACCACCTGGACCAGGCGCCGGCCTTCCTCGTCGAGCCGCTCACCATAGTTGGTGACCACCTTGCGCGAGAAGCCGTCGATCGCGCGCAGGGGCGCGCGCAGGTCGTGCGAGACCGAGTAGGCAAAGTCCTCCAACTCGTTGTTGGCGGACTCGAGTTCGGCGTTCTTTTGTTTCAGCACCAGATCCAGGGCGATGCGCTCGGTGATGTCGCGCGCGGCGGCGAACACGCCCTGAAGCCGGCGCTCCCGATCGAAGAAGGTCGTCGCATTGTAGGAGACCGTGGTCTCCTTGCCGTCCCGGGAACGCGCGGTGAGCTCGTAGTTGGTGATCTTCTTTTCGCTCAGTACCTGTTTGATGCTCGCCTCGGCCCGCTCCTGGTCGGTGAAGTAATTCTTGAACGGGGAGCCGATCAGCTCGTCACGCGTGCAGCCGGTGAGCACCTCCATCTGCCGGTTGCAGTCGGAGATGATGCCGCGCGGATCGGTCGCCATCAAGGCGTCGATGTTGGATTCGAAGAGCGAACGCGTGTAGAACTGCTGGTCACGCAGACGCTGATCCAGCACCTTTTGCTCTTCCTCGACCTGCTTGCGCGCGGTGTTGTCGGTACCAATCAGCAGGTAGCCGATGATGGCGTCCTGCGCGTCGCGCAACGCCGTGACCGACACGACCGCCGGGAAGCGGGTGCCGTCCTTACGGATGTAGGTCAGTTCGTAAATGTCCTCGATACCGCGCGAGGCCTTGAAGACCAAGGCCTCGAAGCCTGGTGTAATCGGGGTTTCCAGCTCGGCGCTCAGTGCCTTGGCGCGCGCGACCACCTCCTGTGGATCGGAAATGTCGGCCGGGGTGATCTTGTTCACCACATCGGCGGCGGCGTAGCCCAGCATCCGCTCGGCGCCGACGTTGAAGATCTGGATGACGCCCTGCGCGTCGGTGGCGATACTCGAGAAATTGGCGCTGTTGAAGATCGCGTCCTGCAAGGCCCCGGTCTTGATCAGTGCCTCCTGGCGCTGGACCTCGGCGCGGCCGGTTGCCGCCTCGGCGGTCGATGTGAGAATGGCTGGGTCGTGGATTTCTTTGGTCATGGCCGATGTCCCGTGATCTACAAACTGGCGAGGCAGCGCGTCCGCAACGGCATTCGCATGCGGACAGACTGGAAAAGTAGTCGTGGTCGTCGCAATCCGGGGCCCAAGACTTCAGCCTTGGACGGGGGGAAGCCTTGGACTCCAGGCGTTCCTTTACTCGTCTCCCCGCGACTGGACGGCGTCCAGCCCGAAGCCACGCGGCCTGCCCCTAAACCGTCCGTTCAACCACTCCCCAGGGCAGCATCCGCGCAATGGCCCCGTCACGCTTGTAATACTGGTGCCAGAAAGCGGCGGCCACATGCAGGCCGATCACCACATAGAAAAAGACCTCCATCGGCTCGCCGTGGAAGATGTGCATGGCGTCGTTGAGCCAGGGGAGTTCGCCGGTCACCGACGGGATCTGGATGCCGAAGAAGTCGCTCATCCGCGGCTTGGAGGCGGCGCGCAGGTAGCCGAAGATCGGGACCAGGAGCGTCGCGAGATTGAGCAGCCCGTGGGTCAGCTTGGCGGTGATCAGGGTCCACTGGGCACCGGGCAGCGGTACCGGCTGGGGACTCAGGCGGGTCCAGACGATGCGGGCGATGACGATCAGGAACAGCAGGATGCCGAGCGACATGTGCAGGTTCAGCCACTCCAGGCGCTCCGGGGTGTCCTTGAGGGCGCCCGCACGCAGCTTGTCGGTGACCACGAGGCCGATCATCAGGGCCACCACCGACCAGTGGAAGAGTTGGGACAGCAGGCCGTAGCGTTGCAGGGAGGGTTTCTCGTTCATGGGTTCAGGGTCTCCGCGGGTTGATAAGTCCCCCTATGATCGCACAGGAATCGGTATGAAGGATGGAATCTGCAGGGGGAATATATTAGCATATCCTTAAAGACTCATTGAGCGCGACCTGTCCCACTGCCTCGGGCGCCACCCCTGCCGGCGCTGGGCACCGGGCGCCGGATGATGGGGATCGGCTCAGCTTGACCCGCCCCGCGCCAGCGGGGGACCGACAGACCCGCCAGAGGTATCACGATGTCTTCCCGTCCGGCCCCGGGCGCCCTGCCCGCCCACCAGCCCAAGCCGCCCGGTCTGCCGCCCTGGCTGCTGATCCTGTTCCCCTTTCTGCGCTGGTGGAAGCGGGTCGACCGGCACACCCTCAAGCTGGACCTGATCGCCGGTCTCACCGGCGCCGTGGTGGTGTTGCCCCAGGGCGTGGCCTTCGCGACCATCGCCGGGATGCCGCCGGAATACGGGCTCTACGCCGGCATGGTCCCGGCCGTCATCGCCGCCCTCTGGGGCTCTTCCTGGCACCTGGTCTCGGGTCCGACCACGGCGGCGTCCATCGTGCTCTTCTCCACGCTCAGCGTCTTCGCCGAGCCCGGCACCGCCGACTATGTGCGCCTGGCCCTCACCCTGACCTTCATGGTCGGCATCCTGGAGCTGGCCATGGGGCTCGCGCGCCTCGGGACCCTGGTCAACTTCATCTCGCACTCGGTGGTGGTCGGCTTCACCGCCGGGGCGGCCTTCCTGATCGCCGGCAATCAGGTCAAGAACTTCTTCGGACTGGACATCGCCCGCGGCCTGGGCCTGCACGAGGTCATCGGGACCCTGCTGCTGAACGTCGAGCATGTGAATCCATTCGTGACCGGGGTCGCGGTGGCGACCCTGGCCCTGGGCCTGGCGGTGCGGCAGTTCTTCCCCAGGTTCCCTTACATGATCGCGGCCATGGTCGGCGGCAGCCTGATCGCCTACGCCCTGAACCAGGTGCTGGGCGTGCAGACCACCGGCATCAGCACCGTGGGCGCCCTGCCGGCCGGGCTGCCGCCCCTGTCCATGCCCGACTTCTCGCTGGAGACCATCCGCCAGCTCGCCCCGGCGGCCCTGGCGGTGAGCCTCTTTGCCCTGACCGAGGCGGTCTCCATCGCCCGCTCCCTGGGATCGCGCGCCCACCAGCACATCGACGGCAATCAGGAATTCATCGGCCAAGGGCTGTCCAACATCGGCGGCGCCTTCTTTTCCGGCTACGTGGCCACCGGCTCCTTCAACCGCAGCGGGCTCAACTTCCAAGCCGGGGCCAAGACGCCGCTGGCGGCGGTCCTGGCCGGGCTCTTCCTGGTCGGAGTGGTGGTGCTGGTCGCCCCCATGGCCGCCTATCTGCCCAATGCCGCCATGGCGGCCATCCTGTTCCTGGTCGCCTGGGGACTGATCGATCTGCACGCCGTGCGCAATATCCTGCGCACCAGCCGCTCGGAGACGACGGTGCTGGCCGTGACCTTCTTCAGCACCCTGTTCCTCCAGTTGGAGTTCGCTATCCTGGCCGGGGTGCTCCTGTCGCTCGGGCTCTATCTCAACCGCACCTCGCGCCCCAAGCTGATCTCCCGGGTCCCGGACCCACGCACCCCGGGGCGCGATTTCGTGACCGACCCGGCCCTGCCGGAGTGTCCGCAGATCAAGATCGCACGACTCGACGGCTCACTCTTCTTCGGCGCCGTCAACTATGTCGCCGAGACCCTGCACCGTCTGGAGGAGGCGCGCCCCGCGCAACGCCACCTGATCGTCTCCGCCACCGGCATCAACTTCATCGACGTGGCCGGGGCCGAGTTTCTGGTGGAGCAGGCGACGCGCCGCCGCGCCGAGGGCGGCGGGCTCTATCTGATCCGGCTCAAGCCCGGGGTCTGCGAGCCGCTCAACCGGGGCGGTTATATCGACGCGATCGGACGGGAAAATCTGTTCAAGGGCAAGACCGAGGCCATCGCCACGGTGGTCGCGCGCCTCGACCCGGAAACCTGCCGGACCTGTACCGCGCGCATCTTCCGTGAGTGCGCCGGACGGCCCGGGGCAGCCACTGAGACTGCCGCCGGGACCGAGCGCCTGGCGGCGGACTGAGGCTAGGCAGGGCGGCGACGGGTGACGCCCAGGCCCGTCAGGCCCGAGGCCATGAGGGCCAGGACCCCGGGAACCGGGACGTCGGTGCTCTGGATGCAGGAGACACCGGCATCCCAGTTGGCAACCGTGCTGGTGGAGGTAACCGTGAAGGTGTCGACGCTCTTGAACACCTCGGCAGTGCGGTACCGAACAGAGGCGGCGGGATGGGTGGGCTAAGCTTCAGTAGGGCGCCCCTGCCAGTCCCCGTGAGACACCGTCACGGCGGCGCTGGGGCCAGTCTCACCGCCGACGGCATCGAATCGTGCCGACCAGGCGCACCACACCTCGTCCAGCAGTCCTTCATCGGACCCCCTGCAACCTTCGGAGCTTCCCGTTATGTTCTCTACAACAATCCTGATCTGGATGGCGATCGGCGCCTTTGCCGGACTGGTCACCCGCAAGCTGATCGGCGGGAAACCGCCCTTCGGCACCATCGGGGATGTGCTCCTCGGCATGGCCGGGGGCGCGCTGGGTGGTATCCTGATCGCCATGCTCGGAGATCTGGCCAGCTTTGTGTGGCTGGTCGGCAGTGTCGTAACCGCGCTGCTCGGGGCCGTTCTGGTAATCTGGCTCGCCAGCTTCCTCAAGCACAAACCTGCTTGAGCACCGCGATGGGGTATTGAAGTCCCGCCTTTACTCCCACGGCGGCCGGAGTTCACACTCCGACCGCGCGTTTTGCGACGGCGCCCACCGCGGCGGGCGCCGGCCGCTTAGGCCTTGTAGTGGGATTGGAAGGCCTGCACCGAGTCCTTGAACGCCGCCCAGGCCTTCTCCGATTCGGCCTTCACCTGCTCCCAGGCGCTTTCGCCGGCCTCCCGCATCTCGACCAGCTTCTGCTCGCCCTCTTCGCGCTTGACGCGCAGCGCAGCGAGTTGCTCGGCGTATTTCACCTTGGCATCCTCCCTGACGTCATTCGCCTTCGCCTCGAGTGCGTCGATCTCCGCGCTCCATGAATCGAGTTGGGATTTCATCTTCGCAATATAGTCGTCTTTGGTCGACATGCTGGTATCTCCGGTGGTTGATCGGTCATCCGGCCGGTGGCCGGGCTGGGGTTGCAGCGCCAGGTTCCCAGGCGGGGAACCCGGCGACCGCGGGCAAGGCGTCCTGCCTCTCATTGAATACGATGTCAGGAGCAGTCTAGCAGAAGGCATAAGTGAGGTCGGTTCGCTACCGCACTGATGCCTAATAGCGCTGAGGAATGGATCGGCGGCCCGGGGCCGTCGGCGATGCGACAGGCGCCTTGACACTTGACGACCGGACCCAAGGTCGTGCCGGGCATCTCACTGGAAGAAGGGAGGCCGCCGGATGTCAGGCCCAGGCCCCCGGTGATGATCAGGGCGACGGCGACGATTTTCGGTGCGTTCAGTGTCGTTCTCCGCAAGACCCGAGGTTGTTTCGGCGGTCGCTATCTCATCCCATCAAGCGCTCTTGGGGATTACCAGCAACAACAGGCCCGCGGCAATGGCGGCCGCGCCGGCCCACACCGGGATATTGATGGTCTGCTGGTCTCTGACCGTCAGCTCCAGTGGCCCGATCTGGGCCTGCTGGGTCTCCTTGGTATAGCTGAAACGGCCGTACGCCAGCCCCAAGGCGCCAGCGACGATCAGCGCGACGGCTACCAATTTCATTGCGTTCATTGCGTTCTCTCTCACAGGTGTAGCGATCCGCTACCACGTCGCGAGTGCCGCGCGGTACCGGGGTTGAGCCTTTCAGCGTGAGCCTTGCTGCGGCGCCGGACCGTTGGCCCGCTCGATCGCCGCCCCGGCCTCCGCTTCGGCCTGGTCGCGGGCCTGGCGGTTGGGTTCGGTACGATTGGCGTGATACTTGGCATCCGCGGCGGTGGCCTCGTCCACCTTCAACTGTTTGTACTGTTCGGCGCTGCCGCCCGGCTGCTGATCCGCCGGGGTCTGCGCGCAGAGCGCGCCGGACAGGGCGATGGCGAGCGCCGCGGCCCCGGTAATGATCGAGTATTGCATGGACATTTTTCGGTATCTCCAGGGTGTGGAAGGCAATAGCAGGCAGGCACCGCTCAGGGGACGGCTGCAATCGCTTGGCGTCGCGAAAGGGGGTACCGCCATCGTCTTGAGAATAGGCGAAAGGACCAGCCCCGTCGGTGCGGTAACAGACAGTGCGCGCGGCGCCTTGGCAGTAGCCTACAAAGCAGGGGCGAATTTGCGCCGGTAGGGTGGGCGAGGTGGAGCCGCGGCTGGTGGACTGCGCTGCGCTTGTCCACCCTACGACGCTCGTCCACCCAACGACGCCGGGCCATCGCTGTGGTATGGCCTTCGATGTGACCTTTTCTCACTGCCAAGGCCCCGAGCAGCAATGGATCAAAGCACCGACCGGAAAACGGATCAACAGGGGTCTGACCGCGGACTCGTGCGGCAGCTGTGGATCATCTCCAAGGCGTTCTTTTTCGGCTCGGGGATCCGCTACAAGGCGCTTGTCTTCGTGGTCATTCTGCTCGCTTTAGCCCTGTCGGTCGGCGGCGTGCAGGTGCTCATGAGCTATGTGGCGCGGTATTTCATGACCGCCATCGCCGATAAGGATGTGCCGGCCTACCGGCAATGGCTTTGGTGGTACCTCGGCACCTTCGTGCTGGCCATCCCGCTGGGGGTCTATTACAGGTGGACGGAGGAGCGCCTGGCCCTGCTGTGGCGGGAATGGATGGCACAACACCTGATCCGACGCTATTTCAACAATCGTGCCTACTACCGCCTGCGTGGGTCATCGAGCATCGATAACCCGGACCAGCGCATCAGTGAGGATGTGCGCAACTTTACCGGTACCTCGTTGTCCTTCCTGCTCATCACTCTCAATGCCACGGTGACCTTGATCGCCTTCGTCGGCGTGCTGTGGTCGATCTCGGCCACCCTGGTGGGTGTGCTGCTGTGTTATGCCATTGCGGGCACCGGCTTCAGCATCCTGATCGGCCGGCGCCTGATCGGGCTGAATTATTTGCAGTATCAGAAGGAGGCCGATTTCCGCTATGGCCTGGTGCGGGTGCGCGATAACGCCGAATCCATCGCCTTCTATCGCGGAGAGCGGCGCGAGCGACGGGACCTGGTGGGGCGCCTGGGGGCGGCGGTCTTGAATATGCTGAGCATTATCGGCTGGAATCGCAACCTGGCGTTCTTCGTCACCGGCTACAACTATGCCGCCATCATCCTGCCGGTGGTGATCGTGGCGCCCCTGTTCATGGCCGGGAAGGTCGAGTTCGGCGTCGTCACCCAGTCGGCCGGGGCCTTCGCCCAGGTGCTGGCGGCCGTCTCGCTGATCATTACCCAGTTTGAACGCTTGAGCGCCTACCTGGCAGGCGTCCGGCGGCTTGGCATGTTGTGGGACGAACTGGATGAGTTCGACGCCGATGAGGGGCACGCGGCGCCGGCCGGCGGCCCGGCGCCCGCGGACGACGGCCGCATGGTGAAGCTGGACAATCTCACGGTGCGCACCCCGGATGACGCAAAGACCCTGGTGATCGGACTCTCCCTGGAACTGCGCCGCCGTCAGAGCCTGCTGATCATGGGCGCCAGCGGCACGGGTAAGAGCTCGGTACTGCGCACCATCGCCGGGCTCTGGCCAATCGGCTCCGGTGTGATCGAACGCCCGCCGCTGCGCGACATGATGTTCCTCCCCCAGCGCCCCTATATGATCGACGGCAATCTGCGCGATCAGTTGCTTTATCCCTATCCCGCCAGCGACCTCAGCGACGAACAGATCATCGCGGTGGTAGGCAAGGTCAATCTGGCGGACGTGCTGGAGCGCGTCGACAGTGATCTGGGGCGCGTGCTGGACTGGACCAACGTACTCTCGATCGGGGAGCAGCAGCGCGTGGCCTTCGCGCGACTCTTCCTGCACGGCCCCGCCTTTGCCTTCCTTGACGAGGCCACCAGTGCACTCGATGAAGACAATCAGGAGCGGTTCTATTTAATGCTGAAGGACTCCGGTATCGGCTTCATCAGCGTCGGCCACCGCACCACCTTGATCCAATATCATGATCGCGTCCTGCGGCTGGAGCGGTCGGGGACCTGGGCAATCACCTAGCAGAAGAAGACGCCAAGGGCGATGGTCGCAATTGCGATCGTAGGGTGGACGAGCGGGAGCGAAGTCCACCGAACCCCGCGCCGCTGTTGATGGACTGCGTTGCGCTTGTCCACCCTACGGCGCTGTGTTCGACCTGGCCGCAGTTACGTCAAGGCCCCTGCCATGTACGCCAACGCACCGAACGGCAAGACGATCGGGGCTAGACTCCGGCGTAATGGAGCAGGTGCGAACCGACCCGTAACCACTCCATCGAGAGCCCCGTCGGCAGGGGTCCTGGCCCTGAGCCAATACCCAGTGACCGGGTCGGCCGCCTCCTGCCAACCCACCGGTCTGGCGCGCGCGGCGCAGGCCCCATCCTTGATCCACCGTTCCACTGCGGAGAAACACCATGTCACTCGGTACCATTCTGGTCGTCGTTCTGATTCTGATCCTGCTGGGGGTCCTGCCGACCTGGCCCCATAGCCAATCCTGGGGCTACTACCCCAGCGGCGGGGTCGGGCTAGTCGTGTTGATCCTGCTGATCCTGGTCTTGCTAGGCAAGCTCTAGGCGCAACCCTAGACCCCGCCGCCGGTCCGGCCCCGGCGCCGGGAGGCGCGCCGATCGCGCAGGCCGATCAGGGTCCAGACCGGGCCGGAGATGGCGTAGCCCAGGAAGCCCAGGAACAGGACGATCGGCGGCTGGATCAGGATCAGGGCGACCCCCAGCATCACCGCCACGGCCAACATGAAGGGCACCCGCCCGTGCAGATCGAGCTGCTTGAAGCTGTAATACCGAAAGTTGGTGACCATGAGCAGCCCGGCCCCCGCGGTCAGGGCCGCGGCGATCCAGGAGACGTAGGTCGGGTCGATCCCCTGCTCCGCCCCGATCCAGACCCCGCCCGCCACCAGGGCCGCCGCCGACGGGCTGGGGAGCCCCTGGAAAAAGCGCTTGTCGGCCGTGCCCACCTGGGTGTTGAAGCGCGCCAGGCGCAGGGCCGCCGCCGCGCAGTAGACGAAGGCGACCAGCCAGCCCAGCTTGCCGAGCCCGCCCAGGGCCCAGTGATAGGCCACCAGCGCCGGGGCCACGCCGAAGGCGACCATGTCCGAGAGGCTGTCATACTCGGCCCCGAAGGCGGTCTGGGTGTGGGTCATGCGGGCCACGCGCCCGTCGAACCCGTCCAGCAGCATGGCCGCGAAGATGGCGATCGAGGACGCCTCGAAGCGCCCTTGCGTGGCCGCCAGGATGGCGTAGAACCCGGCGAAGAGGGCCGCGGTCGTGAACAGATTTGGCAGCAGATAGATGCCGCGGGGACGTTTGCGGGGGACTGGGGGTTGTTCCATGGGGGGTCCGCGGGAGGTCAGAGGTTGGCCCGGGAGTATAAGCCGGGAGCCGGCCCGGCGCCCCCTGGAAAGCCGCTCGCCCACGAAGAAAGCCGCCGCGGCGCCCCCCCGGAGTCCAAGGCCTCAGCCTTGGCGGCGCCGACCCGGCGTCCGCGGGAGTCCAAGGCTTTAGCCTTGGCGGGGCCCATCCAAGGCTGAAGCCTTGGACTCCGGCATCAGAAGTCGTCCGTCACGGCCAGTTCGCGGAAATCCGGATAGTCGCGGAACTGAGTCCGCAGCCGCTCGGCCCCGAACTCGTCCAAGAGACTTTGGAAGCTGGAGTGCGGCCAATCCCGCACCCGGGTCACACACCCATGCTTCACCGGGTTCCACAGCAGGTAATTGAGGTGCCGGTAGAAGTCCCGCTCATCCCGCGGACAATAGTCCCAATAATTCCACCACACCGGCAGATCGCAGCCCGTCCGCCCGTGGATCGCAAACCCGGTGCGCCCATGGACCGCCCGCACGACCCGCGGCAGGTCGCGCCCGCGCCTGCTCTTTGTCAAAAAACACTGGCCGGACCTCGGGCTCCTGGTATTGGGCCTGAACTCGGCCTGGGAGATCGACCACCACCATCGCGACCGCGCCGGTATCCACCCGCCGGCCCTGACCGGCGCCCTGGACCTGATCCGCGCCCGTCCGGACTGGGATGCGTGCCTCAAGCTCGCCGTCTGGCACCACCCTCTGGCAGGCCCGGACGCCAGCCGCATCACCGATCACGGCTTCCTGGAACGCCTGGCCCAGGCCGGCTTCCGGCTCGCCCTGCACGGCCACATTCATAAGGCCGAGACGGATCAGTACCTCTATGACCGCAACCCCGGCGGACGCCGGCTCGACATTATCGCCGCCGGCACCTTCGGTGCCCCCAGCCGCGACTGGGTCCCGGGCTATCCGCTGCAATACAACCTGCTGCGTCTGGCTGGCGACCGGCTCACCGTCGAGACCCGCCGCCGCGAGGAGCCCAACGGCGCCTGGAAGCCCGATGCCCGTTGGCTGCAGGGACCGGGCGAGGACCCGCTGCCGCGTTACCGGATCGACCTGTGAGCCAGTCGGCGAAAGGAGGCAGGCAGCGCGTTCCGCCTGACCTCGCGAGTAGCTCAAGCCCCGCAGGGGCGATACATACCAGCCCAGGGCACCGCCCTGGGTCCGCGGTGCAATCGAGTGCAGCCCTGAAAGGGCGTGACATAAGGCATCGGCCGCGAGACCAGGCATTGATGTCACGCCCTTTCAGGGCTGCCGGCTTCAATTGCATTATCCCAGGGCGTTGCCCTGGGCTGGTATGTGTGACCCCGTTGGGGTCTTCCCGAAAAACCATACGGCACGGGGGAACTCGGAGATGACCACGCACGGCAACGGCGATCCGGGGAAGACCCAGCGCGACCGCGCCATGGAACTGCTGACGCATCACCCCGACTTTGCCACGCAGACCGGGCGGCTGCGCCTGCTCACCGCGGCCTTCGGCGGGGTAGCGGGGGCCGAGCCCATCCTGACCCACCGCCCCGACCTGGACGGCGGTCCCCAGGGCGCGGCGGCCGGGCTGGTCGACTTCCTGGCCGCCTTTGGGCAACTCGGCGACCGGCACCCACTCGCCCTCCTCCTCGAGCAGGTGCGCGCCACCGCCGGTGACGACCAGCAGGGGCCGCTCGCCGCCCTGATCCGCGACCTCGACGCCGGCTGCGACCAGCCGCCGGACGCCGCCTGCCCCTACCGCTCCCTGGACGCCTTCCGCGAGGAGGACGCCCCGCTCTTCTTCGGCCGCGGCGGCTTCACCGACTGGACGACGTCGGGGAAGAACCCGGCCACCTGCCGCTCCTGGAATTCTGCCTGACACTCCTGTACGCACGCCGCCGGGACGCCCGCATGCTCCATGCCGCCTATGAGGCGCTCGGGCGGGTCCACGGCGCCATCGTCCAGCGCGCGGACGCGGTCATCGACGCACTCCCCGCCCGCGATCAGGGGCAGGCGCGCGACCTCTTCCTGCACCTGGTCCAACTCGGCGAGGGCACCGCCGACACCCGCCGCCAGGCCGCCCTCGGCGACCTCGGGGCGGCGGCGCGCCCCCTGATCACCCGCCTGACCGGTGCCAGGCTGCTGGTGACCGGGCGCGACGTCGGCAGCGGCACCCAGACCGTCGAGGTCGCCCACGAGGCCCTGATCCGCACCTGGCCGCGCCTGCGTGGCTGGCTGGACCAGGACCGGGATGATCTCCGCCTGCGCCGCGAGATCGAGCGGATCGCGCACGCCTGGGAGACCCATGGACGAATCCCCGCCTACCGCTGGCCCGACGCACGGGTGATGGAGGCCGCCCCGGCAGTCCGCCGCCTCGCCCCCCGCTTCCCCCTGGCCGAACGGGAGCAGGCCTTCCTCGGACCGCTGTTGGTTATCTGGGCGCTACTGCTCACCGCGTCGGAAGCATCAGCTTTCTGAACCGTGGTGCTACTGCTGCGTGAAGCCATTCCGAGAAGCAGGCACGCTGTCGCACAAAGAACAAAATGTGATGTATTCATGACGAGTCCTTGCTTGAGAACGCGGGTCTTGGAAGCGCTGCGTCGCACACTGCGCCGCACCAAGGAGAGAGGCTCAGCCCGGCTGAAAATCCAAGGTACAAAGCGCCTTGGCCGCGTGCAGTTGCCCGGCCGCCAGCAGCTTCGTCAAGCGGCTGGTGCGCAGCATATAGATGTCGGTCAACTCCTTGAAGGCCTCCGGCAGATGGTGTTTCTCCAGACGCGAGACCTGACCATCAAAGGCCGCGGCGACGCTGAGGAGATCCAGCAGAAAGTACCGTTCCGCGGCGGATACCCGATGGAGCAGGGCCAGAAAACTGTCCCAGTTGTCGTATCCATGACCTTCCCTGATATTGAAGGCCGTGCAGAGTCTGATGATCAGGACCAGGAGGTTGGGATGATAATGTTGGGACAGCACCATCATGGTTGCGACCGCCCTGACCGCACCCTCCTGCGCGGCCGGGCTCAACCGTGCCAGCCGGTCGTCGGTCAGGATCTCGGTGACGATATGCTCGGTCAGCTTGAGCCCGCACAGCCGCAGCCGCGCATCGCGCGCGACCCTCAGGAGGGTGACGGCGTCCCACAGGCCGGTGATCGGAATGGCCACCCAATTGAACGCGGTGCGCGACCCGCCCTTGCCGACCATGCGCAGCAGCAGGAACTTGACCACCAGGCTGCTCAGTATGACCTTGAGTTTGTAGAGGGCGGCGACCAGGAAGAGCCGCGATTTCGACAGGTGTTTGAGCGGGTCGATCCCGAGATAATGAATCACCGGGTCCGGCACCTCCAGCGCGGCCCGGGCCAGGATATTGGGCACTGAATCACTGACGGGCAGAAAATAATCCTCGACCGCCTGATGCTGGCCGGTCAGGCACGCCAGACTATAGACCGTCTTGAGGCCCAGCCAATACAGCGCGGCCAATTCGATGATCAACATGGCGGTCAGCACACCGCCGTACAGCAGCCAATAGGGCACTGCCGCCATGGTCTCTTTATAGGTCGCGTCGACCCAGATGGTGGCAAAGGTGGTCAAAGCGCCGACGGCAAAGGCGATGATCACGGCAAAGGTTGTGATATTTCCGGCCAGGGCCTGCAGCGTCGCATCGTCGGGTAGTTCGTCGATGGTGACGTTGCGCAGCGCGGCGGTGCCGGCGGTGCGGCCCAGATAGCGATAATACTTCACGCCAAGCTGTTCGAGCACCCCGGGTCCCTGGCCGCGGGCGGCCAGCGACTTTCTGATTTGTCGGATCGATAGTTTCATTGGTGTTATCGACTCTCGATGGCGCCCCCGTCCGGCCGACCGGGACCCGGTGGAAGCGGCTTCAGCCGCGACGCGACCTCGCACGCGGACTTGGCCTCGTCTTCTGGCTCCCACGCTCCTGCGTGGGAGCCAGTGCGGGCGCTCCGCGTCCAGTGCCAAGACCGGACGCGGAGCGCGGGAACGAGAAGAGGCTCAACTTAACGGCAGTGACGCGGCGCGTGGGAACTGGGGCGACCCTACCGCAGATAGACGCCATCCTCGCCCACCTTGCCGGGACCATCCAGGACATAGATGCCGACGGAGTTGGCGCACACGCTGAAGCTCAGGTGCCCGCCGCTGACCTGGACCTCGCGGCCGGTCACGGCGTCGCGGTAGGTGCCGTCGCGCACGCCGCCGACGCTGATCTGCTGGTCGGAGCCGATGGCCAAGCCGACGACGGCATAGTCACCCTGGTCAGAGAGGTCACGCACGAAGCTCATGCCGCTGCCCCACTCCGCGACCTGGGTCATGGGGGCCTGCTGCAGGGCGGGCACGGCGCGGCGGATCTGGTTCAGGCGCCGGATGTGCTGATAGAGCGGATGGGCCTGGGTGGCGCCGATGGCCGCGTCGGTCAGGTGGTCACCGTAATAGGCGCGCCCGGTCTGGTCCAGGGTGTCCCTTTCGCCCTCCACGTCCTGGGGGGCGCCCTTCATGAATTCGATCTCCTCCCCATAATAGAGGCAGGGAATGCCGCGCGCGGTCCAGATCAGGTTATAGGCCGCCGCCGCCATCCATTGGTCGCCCTTGAAGCGGTATTTGAAGTCGTTGTCCGGCCCCACGTCGTGGTTCTGCAGAAAGGTCACGAGGCGCGTCGCATCGCCATAGATCCAATCCATGGAGAGGATCTGGGCGGTGCCGCCATAGGTGCCCTTGCTCACCGTGTCGCGGAAGGTGGAGAAGAGCCCGAAGTCGAGTACGGAGAAGCCGGAGTCACCACCGGAATTCGGATCGCGCGGGTCATGACCCAGGCGCGTATACCACCAGGGCCGGATCTGGCTCGGTCCGTTGTCGCCACCGCCCAGGTCGCCCCAGCCGTAGCCCTTGACCAGGTTCTCGCCGAAGACGAAGAGCCCCGGCTTGTGCGCCTTCCAGGCGTTGACGTATTCGAGCAGGTTGTCGCGCTCCACATGCTTGACGGTATCGATGCGCAGGGCGTCCACGCCCATATCGAGATAGCGATTGATGGCGCCGATGAGATAGTCCTTCACATTCTGCCGGTCGGTGGCCAGATCGATGCAGTCGCCGGCCAGGTGTTTGTGCTGGAGCGGCCAGGCGCTCTCCCAGTCGCCGCCGCAGATGAAGCCCTCCTGGTGGTACCAGTTGGGGTCCAGGTGGTTGGCATCGACCCCGAAGAAGCGCCCCGGGTTGTAGCCGGGTTTGGGAACTGTTTCCCCGCTCTTGGGGTCAACCAGGGGCTCGAGGCCGTCTGGATCGCGGGCGTGGCGCTCCCGCCACCAGTCCGGTGCCAGGGGGTTGTCGATGTCATCGCGGTTGGGCCAGGCGTAATTGCCCAGGCTGCCCTGGTAGGGGCCGTGATCGACCGCGCCCGGCGCCGAACCCTGGGGGCAATAGTATTTGATCGGCAGGTGGTCGATGTGGACCTGGCCGCGGATGCCGTACTGGCAGGAGTGGTTGACCACCACGTCCTGGATGATCTTGAGGCCGCGGGCGTGGGCGGCCTCGATCAGGTCCAGATAGGTCGCGCCGGGGGACTCCAGGCGCGGGTCGATGCGCGTCCAGTCATAGGGGTGATAGCCGTGGTAGTCGAGCCCGGAGCGGTTCTCCACCGGCGGGGTGATCCAGATGGCCGTGAAGCCCAGCTCCCGGATGTAGTCCAGACGCTCCATCAGGCCCTTGAAGTCGCCGCGCCAGTGCGGGTCGATCGCCTGGCCGTTGCCGTCGAAGCGGATACGGTCGCGGCAGAAGAAGTTGTTGCTCGGGTCGCCGTCATAGAAGCGGGTGGTGATGAGGAAATAGATGGTTTCGGCGCGGAAGTCGGTGCGCTGCGCGATCGGTGCCAACTGTTCGGGGACCTGCGGGCGCGGGTGCGCCGGTGGGCGCGGTCCGGGCGCCGCCAGGCTGCCCGCGGGCCTGTGGTCGTGCCAGTGCCCGGCGGCGTCCAGCCAGCCGCCGCGCTCGCGCGTCAGGTCCGGGGTCTGGCGACCCGCGGCGTCGGTGAACAGCAGCCGCACCGAGCGGGTCGCTGCAAAGCGGTGCAGCCACCACCCCGGGTGCTCCGGGTCCGGAGTCATAGGGACGCCGGGCCAGGCGCTCCCCGCCCCATCCGGTGACTGGTCCCAGAAGTGCACGCGCAACGGCTCGGCCCAACCCGCGGGGCGCTCGCAGGCAACGACGAGATCGGCGGCTGGGGTTGGTTTCTGTTTCGGCATGGGGGGTCCTGGGTGTGGTGAAGGGGGTCGCGACCGGGCGGGCGGTGGGCGGCGCCCGGTTCCCGGCTGCCACCGCGGTGCGCGCGGGAGCGCCGTCAGAGACAGCCCCAGGTGTGACGGCAGCGCCGCGGGAGCGGGAATCGCATACTCGACATGATGCGGCGCACCTGCATACGACTGCAACCGCCGTCCGGCGCAATTCGTTTGACCGGGGCGCGGCTCAGGTTGATCCTCTGCAACCAGCGACACCTGGTACGGTCGCTGTGGCCGGCGGCGCTCAGGTCCGCGCCCCTGAATCGCCAAGAGTCCCGCCTTTCAACCGGAGTCTGCCATGCGCAAGTCACTGATCCACGCCTCGCTCATCCTTGCTCTCAGCCTGTTCACCGGGCTCGCCGCGGCCAGCCCGATCGGCGATCTGGTCGGTCAACTGTCCAAGTCAGACTACCGAGGCTATGTCCAGTACTTGGAGGGCTTGGGGACCCGCTACGTCGGCACCCAGGGCAACGTCGATGCCACCAACTATGTCGCCAACACCCTGGGCGGCTTCGGCCTGACGGTGCGCCGGGATGCCTTCGACTACGGGGGCGATCAGTACAGCAACGTGGAGGCGACCCTGCGGGGTCTCACCACCCCCGACAAGGTCCTCATCATCGGGGCCCACTTCGACTCCACCTCCACTCCGCCGACCGCCCCCGCTCCAGGCGCGGACGACAACGCCAGCGGCACCGCCGCCATGCTGGAGATCGCGAGCGTCTTCAGTCAGTACCGCTTCGATTACAGCATCCGTTTCCTCGGCTTCAACGTGGAGGAGGAGGGACTGGTCGGCAGCATCGCCTATGCCGCCGAGGCCAAGGGCAACGGCGACACCATCGTCGGGATGCTGAACCTGGACATGATCGCCTACAACGCTGGCACGAATCTCATGGATGTCATGGGCGATCAATGGCTGGTGGACCAATTCATCGCCGATGCGACGAGCTACGTGCCCAGCCTCCTCACGCGCTACTCCTATAAAAACAACGACGAAAGCGACCAGTTCCCCTTCAACTCAGTCAACTATAAGGGCTCGACCTCGTTGCTCGCAATGGAAGACGCAACCAACACGAATCCCAACTACCACCAGACCACGGACACCACGAACCAGTTGGACTTCGATTTCGCCTTGAAGGTCACCCAGGCCAGCGCCGCAACCCTGGCGGACCTGGCCGGCTACGTCGGCGTACCGGAGCCGCCGGTGGCGCTCCTGCTGCTGGCCGGGTTGGCGTTGGCGGCGCACCGACGGCGGGGGTCAGGATCAACCGGGGCCTTGGTTCGATTGGAGGCAGCTATACGCTACTGATCGACGATCACCGGCGCGATGACCCCCGGCGGCCATCGCAAACCGCAACCCTGCACCGGCACGCCCGAGAGTCCCACCGACCATACTGGAGTCAACCATGCGCAAATCACTGATTCGCTTTCCTCTCGCCCTCGGCCTTGTCTTGTTCAGCGGATGGCTCGCGGCCAGCCCGATGACCAACCTACTGGGGCAACTCTCCCAGTTCGACTACCAGGACTATGTCGGGACCCTGCAGGATTTCGGCACCCGTTATTTCAACACCCAGGGAAATGTCAATGCGACCAACTATCTCGCCGGCACCCTGGGCAACTTCGGCATGACGGTGCGTCAGGAGGCCTTCAACTACGGGGGGTACACGCGCAACAATGTCGAAGCAACCCTGCCGGGCCTGGTTACCCCCAACCAGATCTTCATCATCGGCGCCCACTTCGACTCCACCTCCAATGCCGCCGCGACCGATGCCCCGGGCGCGGACGACAACGCCAGCGGCACGGCCGCCATGCTGGAGATCGCAAGCGTCCTGAGTCAGTACCAGTTCGCATCCACCATCCGTTTCATCGGCTTCAACGCCGAGGAGCAGGGGCTGATCGGCAGCCAGGCCTATGCCGCCGCCGCCAAGGTTAGGGGGGATGCGATTGTCGGGATGCTGAACCTGGACATGATCGCCTTCTCCAGCGGCAACACCCCGGGCACCCTGGAGTTGATTGGAGACCAGTCGCTGCTGAGCCAATTCATTGACGCAACAACGGCCTATGTTACCGGGCTGCCGATCATCGCCTACCCGGAAGACAAATGGGGCAGCGATCACTACCCCTTCCTCAAGAGTCAGTATCAGGGCTCGTCCGCACTTCTGGCGATTGAAGACTACCCCTGGCGGCAGCCCGGCTGGAATCCTACCTATCACACCACCGCAGACAGCACGAACACGCCGAACTACCTGGACTACGGCTTCGGCTTCAAGGTCACCCAGGCGAGCGCCGCCACCCTGGCAGACCTCGCCGGTCTGATCCCGGAGCCGCCGGTCATGCTCTTGCTGCTCTCCGGCTTGCTGCTGGCGGCGCGGGGTCGGCGGGGCGGGGTCACCAGGCGTCTGAATGAACAGACAGCGGACGACGCGCGACGGGCACAGTCCGGAAGATGGGTAAGTAACGAGTCAGGAACAAGTTAAACACAACAAAGTCGTTGTCGTTGTCGTTGTCGTTGTCGTTGTCGTCATCGTAATCGGAGAAGCGATGCAACGTGGGGTGCGAGAGAATCCGGGGCGCTACGATAACCTCGACAACGACAACGACAACGACGCGGCAAGCGTTCCCTAATGGACTTGTTTAACCTATTAGTGAACCGTTCCTAAAGGGCTTTCCAGGTCAAAATGGCCGTCAGCCCGCAACCCCCGCCTCCGCGAAAGTCGCCATCGTGTTGTGCAGCTCGCAGGCGAGGCGCACCAGGGGCAGGGCCACGGCCGCGCCGCTGCCCTCCCCCAACCGCATCCCCAGGTCGAGCAGTGGCTCCGCATCCAGGGCAGCAAGCAGGACGCGATGCCCCGGTTCCGCCGAGCCGTGGGAGAACAGCAGCCAGTCGCGCAGTCCGGGATTGATCCGGCAGGCACACAGGGCGGCGGCAGTGGCGATAAAGCCATCGACGAGGACCACGATGCGCCCTTGACCGCACGCGAGGTAACACCCCGCCAGGGCCGCGATCTCGAAGCCGCCGAGGCGCTCCAGGAGGACCAGTGGATCGGTCTGTCCTCGCGCGTGCAGGGCCAATGCCCTGGCGACCACCTGCGCCTTGTGCCGAACGCCGGCCCCGTCGAGTCCGGTCCCGGGACCCACCAGGTCCGTGGCCGGCAGCCCGAGCAGGGCACAGGCGAGCGCCGCCGCGGCGGTGGTATTGCCGATCCCCATCTCCCCGCCGATCAGCAGGCGCACGCCCTGCCCGGCGGCGCGGGCGGCGGCGGCCCGACCGATCCCGAGTGCCCCGGCGACTTGCCCCCGGGTCATGGCCGGCCCCTGGGCCAGATTGGCGGTGCCGGGGCCGACGCCCTCACAGCGCACCCCGGGTACGTCGCGCAGATCCCCCAGGGTGCCGCAGTCGATCACCTCCAGCCCCGCGCCCAGGGTCCGGGCCAGGACCGAGATGGCCGCCCCGCCGCCGGCGATATTGCGCACCATCGCCACCGTGACCGACTGGGGATAGGCCGAGACGGCCTCCGCCGCCACCCCGTGATCGCCCGCAAAGAGGCAGATCTGCACCGGGTCCACCCGCGGACTTGGGGTGTCCTGGAGGGCCGCCAGGCGGATCGCCAGGGATTCCAGCCGGCCCAGCGCGCCGCGCGGCTTGGTGAGTTGGTCCTGGCGCAGCCGCGCCGCCGCGGCGGCGGCGTTCGAGGGGGCGGGACAGGGGTTGGCAAGCCAGTCGAGCGAGTCGGTCATGGGCGAGTGGTCAGAGTCCGGGTTCGGGGTTCGGGGTTCGGAGTTCGGAGTTCGGAGTTCGGAGTTCGGAGTTCGGAGTTCGGAACGGTTCACCAATCACCTAAAAAGTCAATTAGGGAATGCCGTCGGCGCCGTTGTCGTTGTCGTAATCGAGGTTACGATACCCGCGAGGATTCTTTCGCACCTCGTCGTTTCGCCGTCCGGGCTTTGCAAGCATCGCAACGATTGTGTTGTGTTTAGCTTGTGCTTGGCTCGTTACTTAGTTGGGTAATGCGATCGGTACCGGCCCCTTCAGGACCAGCGGCAGGCCGGCGACCACCAGGATGACCTGGTCGCAGCGCTCGGCCAGCGCCTGGTGCAGGCCGCCGGCCAGGTCGCAGTAGCGCCGCGACAGTTCCCCCAGCGGGGTCACGCCCATATTGGTCTCATTGCCGACCAGGATCACCCGCCCCGGGCTGCGCTCCACGATCCCGAGCAGGGCCTCGAACTCCCGCTCGATCCGCCCTGGTGTCTCATCCACCAAGAGATTGGTGATCCACAGGGTCAGACACTCGACCAGGACGCAGCGCCCCGGGGCGGCCGCGGCCGCCAGCGCCTCGGCCAGGGCCAGGGGTTCCTCCACCAGATCCCACGCGGCGGGACGGCGACGCTGGTGTTCCGCGATCCGGCGCGCCATCTCCCCGTCCGCGCCCCGGGCGGTGGCGATATAGGTGACGGGAAGGGCCGCGGCCCGAGCCAGCCCCTCGGCGAACCGGCTCTTGCCGGAGCGCACCCCGCCCAGGACCAGGGTGCGTGACGCCGCGGCTGAATTCAAAGTTCGACGCCCTTCTGGGCCTTGACCCCGGCGTCGAAAGCGTGCTTGATGGGGCGCATCTCGGTCACGGTGTCGGCGATCTCGATCAGCGCCGCCGGGGCGCCGCGCCCGGTCACCACCACATGCTGGTGGGCAGGGCGAGCGTCGAGCGCCTCCAGCACCCGGTCCAGGGGCACCAGACCCAGCTTCAGCGCGATGTTGAGTTCATCCAGGACCACCAGTTGGAAGGCGGGATCGGCCAGCAACTCCGCCGCCTGACTCCAGGCGGCGAGGGCGGCGCGTCGATCCAGGTCCGGGTCCTGGGTCTCCCAGGTAAAACCATCTCCCATAACGTGGTATTCCAGTTCGGGGAAGCGCCGAAAAAAGGCCTCCTCACCGGTGGCGTGACTGCCTTTGATAAACTGGACCACGCCCACCTTCATGCCGTGGCCGAGTGCACGCGCCACCATCCCGAAGGCGGCGGAGCTCTTACCCTTGCCGTTGCCGGTGTTGACCACCAGCACCCCGCGCTCCAGCGTGGCCCCGGCCACCCGCGCGTCCACGATCTCCTTCTGGCGCTGCATGCGTCGGCGGTGACGTTCCCGGGCGGCGTCGTCGGTCATCGGACGCCGCCGGCCGACAGGCGCACGGCCGGGGGCAGGCAGGGGTCCAGCCGCCGGGGCAGCGTGGGGCGGATGCGGATGCGGATCGATGAATCGGTGTCAGCGGTCATAGCGGAGATTCGATGGCGGGATTCGGTGGTGATGCGGCGGCCCTGAGGGCGTGCCGCGGATTGTCCCATTGTAGGGGTTCGGCCGGGACGCAACCACTGGGCGCGCCGCGCGGGGTACGATCCAAACCGATCTGGTTCCTCAAATGCCGTAGGATGGGCGATCCCGCCGACCCACATCAGTTTCGATCGCGCGCCGGGTCCCGTAGACTAGCCGCCAACCTGATCCGCCGTCACCGGCGCCACGCCGCCCCCGCCGGGAGCGGCCGGCGGGGCGCAATGGCCCGCCCCGGTCGGCATCCATCCGGCCTCCCGGGCCGGGCACCATCACACCCATATACCGCCATCGTCCGCGACCCGCGGGTCGCCTGAGGAGTTCCCATGTCAGACCCCATGCCAGACCCCATGCCGGTCCCCTCGGCGACCAGCCGGATGCTCGCCCGCCTGCTTCCCTTCGGCCTGGTCCTGCTCTTTGGCGCCGGCGTCCTGCTGGTCTATGTCGTCAACCCACCACACCTGGCGCCACGCGCGCCGACCGCCGCCAAGTCCCTGGCAGCGGCGCCGAGCCCCGCCGCGGAACTTGCCGCCGCCCGGCAGCGCATTGCAGACCTGGAGGGGGTCGTCGCCGGTCTTCAGGCGAAACACCAGGTATATTCAGCACTTGGTGCACACTTTACCGGGCAGGGCATCCTCATCACGCTGGGTGAGCCCGAGCTGCAGTTCGGCGCCGGCAAATCCACCCTGCCGAGTCCGCTGCCCGCCGGCCTGACCGCGTTGGCGGCCCTCCTCGCGCAGGAACCCGGCCTATTGGTCCAGATCGAGGGCTACACGGACAATCGCGGTACGGCCGCGGCTAACCTGAACCTCTCCGCCCAACGCGCCAAGGCAGTCAAGGCCGCCTTGGTCAAACTCGGCAGTGCCCCGGAGCGCATCCAGTCCCGCGGGATGGGCGTAGCACGCCCGGTCGCCGACAACGGCACCGCGGAAGGACGCGGGCGCAACCGGCGTATCGAGGTCTATCTTACCGAGCCGTAGGGGGGATGCCTGCAGGGCGATCCGCCATCCGCGAGGCGCTGGCCACGCTGGGGGCGGAGTCCAATCACGACCTGTTGATCCATTTCCTCAACGCCGTCTTGGGCGTGGACCTGCCGCGGCCGATCGTCGCCGTGGAAACCGTGAGAATTCGTTAATAGTGAGAAGCAGATTTCAAGCATTTCGTGTAATCAGTAAGGAAAGTGTCTCTTAACATCCGATATTCGTCGATGCTGTTGAATCTACGCCCCTGCTTTTCTTGATTGAGAAAATAGACTGTTATTATTACATGGCCAGGATCATGAAACAAGACGTGCGTACCTACCGTTCCTCCGACATCAATGGCATCACCGTCCGCACCGTAATGCTCGAAGCCATTTAGGATACCCTTATCCATAAAGGTATACTTGGTAGAAAACTTACCCGGCTGCTTATCAGTCGCCAAGTCTTTGAGCGAACCAATAACGAGCGCTTTATCGTGGGCGTAACTTTGCGGGTCTGATTGTTCGATTTTCACGTTGGCATAGTAATACGAGACGTCTCTGTACCCGAACATTACTCGATAACCATCAATAACCGATACTCTCTCCTTTGCCTTCTTAGTTGCAATCTCTCGGTAATCTGGGCCAGAGCCTGATCTACGAGTAATTACCTTAGCTCTCAAATTGCCTACTGTCGTGCATGTTGTGTAAGGAAGCAACGGATCGTTATTATTCTTCGACTGGATTGGAGAGCAAAATGCAGGCCAAGCCACTATCGCCATCACCGCAGTTACAATTACTCTGTGAGACAATGATAACATTAGTATTCTCCAGTTTATCATGTGTTCGCATGTGCCATCGGGTTGCGACGCCGAATGAGTGTAGCCCATTTTCTGGATGGTGGACATGGCGCTACCCAAGGTCTGGCCCCAGGTGTGCAACATCGCCGTCATGCCCAACTGTCCGTCCAGGCGCGTGGGGTCCTCACCGAAGGCGGACAAGGTCGCCCAAACCGTCTCGAAGAACAGCGTGCGTTCCGCCCTACCCGGGCTCCGCCCAACGCGCCAAGGCGGTCAAGGCCGCCTTGGTCAAACTCGGCAGCGCTCAGCGGGCCCTATCCGACTGGTCCCCCGCGGCCTGCGGTGGCGCTTGACAGCTTGCCTGCGGCCTGCAAATTTCGTAATCTCCAGTCCTAACGCTTTGATCGCAAGCCCTGCGGAGCCACGCGGAGCCGCGAGCCTCGCGACGGTTCCCCGGCGCAGCGTTACTGCGGCAACCGCGGGGCACGGCAACTGCGCCTGTCGCGCCATGCACGGTGATCGACCCGACGGCACCGCATTCACCTTTATAACGGCGCCGGGGATTTCGCGCTGGATTCCCCGCTTCTGGGAGCACGAAATGGGAGTGTGATGGACGGACTCGACAACAACCAAGAGCAGCCGATGTCGATCGAACAGGCGCGGCAGCAGACCGAGATGCGGCTGCGGGTCACCGAAGCACGGTGTCGTCTGCTGGCCAAGAACGCATTGGATGTCATCTGGACCATGTCGCTGGACGGCCGGACCACCTACGTCAGTCCGTCAGTGGAGCGACTGCGCGAGCGGACCGACGATGCACTCTACGCGGCCAAGGCCGGGGGCAGAAACCGCGTTTGTCTTTTCGCATGGGAGGCCGGATGACAGTCTCGGACGACGGTCATTGACGCGCCCGGGTCCGTAGGGTCCGCTGAGCGGACCAGCAACGGCGCGTTCAGGTGGCGCCAGAGGTCGGGTTACGCTTCGCTGACCCGACCTACGGTATGATTCGCAACCCCATGCGGCACATGCCCCGTAGCCACATGCAGCCGCGCCTCGTCGCAGTGGACCTCCTGGTCGTCGAAGAAGATGTCGGCATCGAAGGCGGCGAGGAAGCTGGCCTTGGAGAGTCCGCCTAAGAACAGGGCCTCGTCGATGCGGATATCCCAGGCGCGCAGGGTGCGCACCACGCGCTCGTGGGAGGGCACGCCGCGGGCGGTCACGAGCGCGGTGCGCAGCGGTGAGGCGTCCGTGGGGAACAGGGCCTGCAGTTGCGCGATAGCCACCAGGAGCCCCTTGAAGGGGCCGCCGGGGAGCGGCTCGTAGGCGGATGCGCTCTCGCTGGCGTTGAACACGGCCAGTCCTTCCTCCCGATAGAGTCGCTCCGCATCGTCGGAGAACAGCACGGCGTCGCCATCGAAGGCAATGCGCACCTGGCCGTCGTCCACCGCCCGGTCGGCGGACGCCGCGGGCAGCACGGTGGCGGCGGCACACCCGGCGCTCAGCGCCAGGCGCACGTCGTTGGGGTCGGCGGACAGGAAGAGGTGGGCACCGAAGGCGGCGACATAGCGGTAGGGGCTGGCGCCGCCGGTGAAGGCGGCACGGGTGATGTCCAGCCCGTGGCGGTGGGCGGAGGTCAACACCCGCAGCCCCGTGTCGGAGCTGTTGCGCGACAGCAGGATCACCTCCACCCGACCGCGCTCACCCAGGGTGGCATTGAGGTTCATCAGCTTGCGCACCAGCGGGAAGGCCACCCCGGGCTGCAAGGTGTCGTTCTCGTGGGCGACCTGGTAGGCGCGGTAGGCATCGACGCCGGCGGTCTCGAAGACGCGATGGGACTCGCTCAAGTCGAACAGGGCGCGCGAGGAGATGGCGACGATGAGACGCACCGCCGACGGGGCCGCGGGGGTCATGGGTGCCATTTTGCTATTCGCGTTCGTTCGCTTAGCACCGTTGTCGTTGTCGTTGTCGTTGTCGTAA
>NZ_CAIKKU010000071.1 GCF_903828115.1 uncultured Thiodictyon sp.
ATCTTCTTTCGCAGCGGCGCGCAATTTCTTGCGCGAGCTCCCGTGGTCCGCAGTTCAGGGCCTGCGCATATTGCTCGCGGTTGGAGTAGGCGTTGGAGAGATACTGAAACTCGCAATCCTTGACCTTCTCGACCAGAATTGCCTGATCGGGATTGGACTCCATGAGCATGGGCAGTTCGTCGACCCGACGCTCATCGGTGATCCTCACCAGTTGGCCGATCTTTTCCAGATCCAGGACGAAGTCTTGCAGAGGTTGTTGGGGCATAGAGATCTCCTGGGCATGATGAAGTGGGCGCTTGCGGCATGGCCTTGATCATGGTTTCGGCCACGCGGCATCGTAGGGTGGACAAGCGCAACGCAGTCCACCAGCGTCGGCGCGGGATTCGGTGGACTGCGCTGTCGCTTGTCGACCCTACGGCCGAGCAGCGTTGCGATCCTGTCCGTGGACACGACCGGCCCCAGGTTCGCGCGGAATTTTTCCTCGAGATCTTCCTCCGTCATCGGGTTCTGCGACGTTCCTTTCGGATACCGGACCCGTTTCTGGTATTCCTGTCCGGACGTCACTCGGACAGTCACCACGGCGCCCATGTTGTCGTTGGCTTCGCGCTGCGCCACGCCTCCACCCCGCCGGAGAAGCTGCCGCAGATGCCCATCATATTCATCATCTGCGTCTTGTCCAAGCCAAGCAGCAGCCCGGCGGCAATGCCGGCACCGAAAGGTCCAACGACATCCGGGGTGTGAAAGCCGTTGAGATGGGAGTTGGGAATCCCCGCGCCGAGCCGTGTCATCACCTCGATCCCGAGTACCAGCGCGCGCGCTATCTGGTCGGGACTCCGGCGCTCGCTCTCGCCAACCGCCAGCGCCGCCGGAATAACGACGCCTCCAGCGTGAATCTTGATCGCGATGTTGGTGTCGTCGTAGTCCTGCGCGTTGCCGGAACTCGCATTGACGAACGCCGCCTGCTCCGGTGAAAGCAGATCGCCGAAATAGATGACCGTCGACCGCCCCTGCGCCGGGAAGGCGGTTGTCGCGCGATAGCTTCCCTCGCTCCAGGGGAACTTAGCACCTGCAATCGTAAGGCCGATCTTGTCGATCAGCAGTTTCCTGACCATCCCACGGATCTCGTCGGACTGCCCGGAACCGAAGGACTTCATCGTGAAATCAACGAGGATTTCACTGACAAACGCCTGTTGTTTCATACTGGACGCTCCGCGGGATAGGGATTTCAAGCAGGCGGTCGCAAGCCCGGCCGGCCACCGAAAAGTCAAATTTGGAATCGTTGCCGTGTCGACCTCCCAGACACTGCCGCCCGTATCTTTGATATTCTCGCACCGAACGCGTCTCGGGCTCAGTTGCCGCGACATACGAAAATCTGCCTCATTTCTACGCGAAACTGTATCGGAGCCCGACCCCATGACCACCGCCTTCTCCCTGGCCGAGGTGCGCTGGCTCACCGACCCCGAGGCCCCTGTGGTCTTGCTCGATCACCTGACCGACCTGCCGCACCACGAGATCCCGATGCCCCCCGCCATGGGCAGCGGCTGGGTCGAGATGATGCACCTGGCGATGGGGATGTACCTGGCGCGGGGGACGCACCATTTCACCGAGGCCATGGCCGGGCATCTGGTGCCCTTCGCGCGGATCTCCGCGGAACTGCCCGAGGACACCCTGACCATTCAGGCCGCCCGCAGCGGCCGGGTGCATCTGTACGAGCGGCGGGTCGGGTCGGAACTGACCTTCGGGGACGAGAACGTGCTGTTTCAGCATTCGGATCGACTCGACTACGAGCCGCACCTCGAGGGCTCGACCATGGTCCAGGTGACGATCCTCTCGATCGGCGACGCACTCCTCGCCAGCTTGTTAGGCGAGGCGCTGACCGGCGCGTTGGTGGCCGGACTGGGGGTGGTCGGTGTGCCGTCGGCGCGGGTGCTGGCGATTCCGGCCGCGATCACCGCGCCCTTGTATGCCGCGCTATCGACCGGGCAGTCGGGCCCCTTGCGCAAACTCTATGCGCAGTCCAAGGTGCTGGAATATCTCGGGGGGCTGACCGGGTTCATGGCCGGGGAGCACAGGTCGTCGGCCGCCCTGCCACCGGTACGGCGGCGTCGGGCAGAACAACTCCGCGAGGAGTTGGAGCGGGCGAACGCCGCGGACCCGAGCCTCGATCAACTGGCCCGGCGCTATCGCACCAGCGCCCGCACCCTGAACGACGACTTCAAGGAGGTGGTCGGGCAGTCCATCTTCGCCTTCGTCACCCGGCGGCGTCTGGAGCAAGCCCATGTGCTGCTTCAGGAGACTGATATCTCATTGAAACAGCTCGCCGCCCGCTTGGGTTACACGCACGTCAACCACTTCAGCGTCGCCTTTCGCCGGGTGTTCGGCTACCCACCGGGGAGCCTGCGGCGCGGGTAGCGCGGTCAATGCGTTCACACCGATCGCTTAAGTAAGGCTGGAACTTCGGTTTAGACTTCGCTCACCCGCGCCGGCAGTAGGCCCCGAACTCGGCCGCTGCCAGCGGCCGGCTGAACAGATAGCCCTGACCGATCCGGCACCCCGCGGCCTTGAGTGACTCAGCCTGGGCGCGGGTCTCGATGCCTTCGGCGACCACCCGCAACCCCAGGGCCCGGCCCAGGACGATGATGGCCCGGGCGATGGCGGCGTCGTCCTCGTCCCCCGGGAGGCCGGCGACGAATGACCCGTCGATCTTGAGTCCGCGCACCGCCAGCCGCTTCAGTGAGGCGAGCGACGAGTGCCCGGTGCCGAAGGAGTCGATGGCGACCTCGATCCCCAGGTCGAGCAGGCGTCGGATGTTTTCGGCGGCCGACTCGGAGTCGGCGACGGACTTGATGTCGGTGATCTCCACTGCCAGGGCGCCGGGTTCGAGCCCGCTTTCCGCGACCGTGGCGGCGATGCCCTCGGCCAGACTCGCGGTGCGGATCTCGCGGTTGGACAGGTTGACCCACAGGGTCACGTCCGCCAGCAGCCCCTGTTCGCGCCAGGCCCGCAGTTGGCCGGCGGCGGTGTGCACCACCCAGGCGCCGATGGGGACGATGAGCCCGCTGGACTCGGCGAGCGGGATGAACCACTCGGGTCCGACCAGTCCCAAGGTGGGGTGGTGCCAGCGGATCAGGGACTCGACGCCGATGATGCGGCCGGTGGTCAGATCGTGCTGGGGCTGGTAGTAGAGGACAAACTGCTCCAGGCTCAGGGCCTCGCGCAGCGCCGTCTCCAGGGATACCTGGGCGAAGGCGCGGGCGGTCATGTCCGCGGTGTAGAATTGAAAGCCGTCGCGGCCCTGGTCCTTGGCCTGGTACATGGCGGCATCGGCGTTGCGCACCAGGGTGTCGACGTCGATGCCGTCCTGGGGGTAGAGGCTGATGCCGATGCTCAAGGTGACATAGAGGGGCCGGCCGTCCAGATCGATGGGCCTCTTGCAGGCCTGGGTCAGCTTTTCGGCCACCAGGGCGGCGTCGCCGGCGCGTTCCACGGGGTCCAGGACCAGGGTGAACTCATCGCCCCCGAAGCGGGCGAGCGTGTCGCCCTCGCGCACCTGGCCACGCAGGCGCCGCGCCGCTTCCTGCAGCACCCGATCCCCGGCCAGGTGTCCCAGGCTGTCATTGATGGCCTTGAAGCCGTCCAGATCCAGGAACAGCAAGGCCACCTGGCGTTGCTCGCGACGGGCCCGGCGCAGCGCCTGGCCCAGCCGGTCGGCGAACAGTAGCCGGTTGGGCAATCCGGTGAGCGGATCCTGGTGGGCCAATTGCGCCAGGTCGCGTTCCCGCTCCCGCAGTTGCTCGGTGAGCCGCTGGTACTCGGTGATATCGAGCAGGGCCACCCGGCAGGCGGCCGGGCCAGCCGCGCCGGGGCCTTGCCGCTCGCGTTGGATCAGCAGGCGCAGCACGCGCTGCCGGTCATGGGCCGACACCAGCCCCACCTCGAGCACTTCCTCCGCCCCGCTGTCCAGCGCCCGCGCCAGGGCGGCGAGCAGGGGCGGCGCGTCGCCGGGGCCGAGCCGCGGCCCCAGGTAGAAGTCCCCGGTGCTCTCCCGCTCGACGCCCAGCAAGCGGGCGGCGGTCAGGTTCATCTGGGTGACCAGGCCCTGGCGGTCGATGGCGGCATAGGCGACCGGGGCGAGGTCGTAGAGGTCCGCGTAGCGGTCACGGGACTCCTCCAGGGCCTGCCGGGCGCAGCGCAGTTCCCGGTTCTGGAGTTCCAACTCGATCTGGTGGACCTGGAGGTCCTGCACCAGGCGCCGGTTATCGGTCGCCTCCCGGGCCTCCCGCCGCAGGGCGGCGAGGACGTCGGCGAGGGTGCTGTCGGAGAGGTTTCGCAGGGCGGTCATGCGGCACTCGCGCAGGTGAGAAGGTGTGGTCGGTCCGGTCCCGGGACCCGCGACGGGCGGTTATCATGCAGCTTCCTTTGACAGTATAAGGCCCCGGTCGTGCGGGCACCGCACTGATTCCGGTCGTGCGAAGCCCCGTCCCCGCGGCCCTTCGAGATTGACCCCGGACCCGGGAAATAGACAGGATTTTTCAGGATTTACAGGATGGGTCCTGGTTGTGCGTCGGGCCTTGATCGTCGTTGCGGCCACTGGAGGTCGAGGCTTTAGCCGGTCCGGGGTGCCGACGCCACTGACTTCTCTTGGATAAGTCGGCAACCGCCGCCGGCTAACGGCCATGGCGCCCGCGCCACCCCGAAAGATGAAAGTTGCGGTCGCCATGGCCGTTCCCTCACCCCGCCCTCTCCCAAAGGGAGAGGGGGAATTGGAGCGCGCTCCCGGCGCGACTTTCACGGTAAAGCCGCGCCCTCCGGTTGCGGACGGACCGCTGCCGGGAACGATGGTCAAGGCCGCGAAGTCATCGTCCAGGTTCTATAAGCTTGAGCCGGCCCGGGTCCGGCCCAACTTACCATCAATCGTCGACCTCTCCTTTGTCGGGGCCCAGCCCCCTACCAGGCTCAGAGCCATCCGCCATGACAGCTTCGTCCCCCCTTGATGTTGCGGATCGGCCGGCACTCGATGCGGCGGCCATCCGGGCCCAGTTTCCGATCCTGCGCTCCTGCGTCCACGGCCAGCCGCTGGTGTACCTGGACAACGCCGCCAGCGCGCAGAAGCCCGACCGGGTGGTCGACGCCGTCGCGGATTATTACCTGCGCCAGCACGCCAACATCCACCGCGGGGCCTACCAGCTCTCCATCGTCGCCACCCGCCTGCACGAGGAGGCCCGCGCCGGCGTGGCCCGCTTCATCAACGCCGCCGAGCCCGCCGAGTGCATCTTCACGCGCGGCACCACCGAGTCCGTCAATCTGGTCGCCGCGTCCTGGGGCACCGCAAATCTGCGCCCCGGCGACGAGATCATCCTCTCGGAACTGGAGCACCACTCCAACATCGTGCCCTGGCAACTGGCGGCCCAGGCGACCGGGGCGCGGATCAGGGTCATCCCCATCGACGACACCGGCGCGCTGCGCCTGGATGTCTATCGGCAACTGCTCTCCCCGCGCACCCGCCTGGTCGCCGTGACCCAGGTCTCCAATGCCCTGGGTACCGTCAATCCGGTGCGCGAGATCATCAGTGCCGCCCATGAGGCGGGTGCACTGGTGCTCATCGACGGCGCCCAGTGGGTCGCCCACGGACGCACCGACGTCCAGGCCCTGGACGCGGATTTCTACGCCTTCTCCGGGCACAAGCTGTACGGGCCGACCGGGATCGGGGTGCTCTACGGCAAGCGGCGGCTGCTCGCGGCGATGCCCCCCTATCAGGGCGGCGGCGACATGATCGAGCGCGTCACCTTCGCGCACACCACCTACGCCGAACTGCCCAGCAAGTTCGAGGCGGGCACCCCCCACATCGCCGGCGCCGTGGGCCTGGCGGCGGCGATCGACTGGCTCTGCGCCGTGGGCCTGGAGGCCGTCGCGGCCCATGAGGCCCGGTTGCTGCGTCATGCCACGCGGCGGCTGTCCGCCATCCCCGGGGTCGAGCTCAAGGGCACCGCACCCGACAAGGCCGGCGTCCTGTCCTGGGTCGTGACCGACCCGCCCCTGGGCACGCTCGATATCGGCATGGCGCTCGATCTGAAGGGCATCTGTATCCGCACCGGTCATCACTGCTGCCAGCCGCTCATGGACCGTCTGGGCCTGGCATCGACGGCCCGCGCCTCCTTCGGTGTCTACAACACGATCGCCGAGGTCGATTGTCTGGCCACGGAACTCGCCGCGATCATCGAAGCGGGCCGGGGCGCGCGGGTCAGTGTCCGCGCCCGGCCCGCAACGGCCGTGGGTCTGGCGACCGCCGCGCCGGTGATCGCCTACCCGCGGCCCGCGGCCGAGTCGCCCGCGGCCGCGGCGGCGCTGATCAGCGAGGTCTTTGACCTGCTGCCCGACTGGTCGATGCGCTACCAGTACCTCATGGACCTGGGGGCGCACCTGCCTGTCATGCCCGAGGCCCTCAAGACCACGGCCAACTTCGTCTCCGGGTGTCAGAGCCTGGTACACCTGGACGCCCGGGTCCGTCCCGACGCCACCGACATCCTCGAGTTTCTGGCCGACAGCGACGCGGCCATCGTCCGCGGCCTGATCGCCCTCTTACAGCAGTTGTTCTCCGGACAATCCGCCGCCGCCGTCCTGGCCTTCGATGTCCAGGGCTTTTTCGGTGAGCTTGGGCTCGAAGAACACCTGAGCCTGGGGCGGCGCAACGGCCTGGCCGCGATGGTGCAGCGGCTGCGGCAACTGGCCGCCCGGGTGGTGGGGCAGGGGGGCGCGCCGGACCTGGAATCCGTTGCGTTTGCTGCCGTGCACTGCGCGCATGCCTGACGGGAGCGACCGCAGTGGACGACCAAGACCGTTGCACCCCGAAGCGTTCGATACGCATCGCCGTCGCCGCCACAGAACCCGCGCCCCCAACGCCCGCCGAGGTGATCGAGCATTACCGCAGTCACGCGCTGCCCAGGGGCCGGGACACGTCATTTCGTTAAGCGCCGCCGCCCAAGCGCCTGGAGTCCAAGGCTTCAGCCTTGGAGCGCGCCAAGGCTTAAGCCTTGGACTCCAGGCAGAGGCGACGCGGTCGGCGATTGCGCCGGCGAGAACCCTGTGGGAGCGGCTTTAGCCGCGACGCGACCGCGCAAGCCGTCGTCGCCTCATCGCGGCTAACGGCCATGGCAGCAACATCAGCCACCCCGGAAGATCCACCTCCAGGACCATGCGCGTCACCTGGTCCCCGGCGCGTCCGAGCCCGAGGCCGTCGTCCAGGGTCCAGGTGTCGTTGCGGTAGTGCTTCATTGCGGGCATCAGCCGTCGGAATAGAGCGGGTCGTCGAACATCGGACAATCGTCGTCCTTATTCGTCACACACGCCGACGGACAGGCCACGCAATAGCTCAGGAGCCGCTCCCAGGCCGTTCCTGTACAATCCAGCAACCGGTCGACCATCTTGTCGGTCAGGCCCGGAAAGGCGGCCTCGACCTGGTCCCAACCGATTTCCATCTGCGGGATCTCGCCTCTGAGCTGCTTCAGCACGACCCCTTGCAGTCCGATCGCGAGCGCGATGCAGGAGCGCTCGATGCGCGCGTGATCGTAGCCGCGTTTGGCGAGGGTGCGCATGAGCGGCGGCGCAATCGCCTGCCGGATCTCGCACGCCAGCTCGAAGGCGAACCAATTGAACTTGCGCTTTCCGCCGGGGAGCGCGGAGAAACGACTCGGGTCGATCTGCGGATCGGCTGCGGGCTGGGGCGTCATGGGTGTCGGGCGGCGATCGGGCTTGAGTGGGGGGTCCGCGCAGGATAGCCGGTCGCCCGGGCGGGCGGTAGCCCCTGTCCGCAATCCCGCGGCGTCGCCCGCGGACCGCGTGGCGCTCGTTCGCCCTGGTGGTGCGGCGGCGGACCGATGCCATCATCGAGATCCCGGTTGACCAGCGGGCGGGTCAGAGGCTTCCGACGGCTGCCGGGTGGATGGCCTCTGGCAGTGTTGATCATTACTTCGGCCACCTCGCGCCTGACATCCGGCGCGGCCGAGGGGCCGCTCCGACGCCGTAGGAGCGGCCCCCCGGCCGCGACGGGTTGCCG
>NZ_CAIKKU010000072.1 GCF_903828115.1 uncultured Thiodictyon sp.
AATTCCCCGATAGACCGTGAAAGTCCGGAGGTGACCTCGCGGGTTACGCGAGCGACGCGGGGCACCGCCTCGGCGCCTCTGCGTCTCTGCGCCTCTGCGAGAGACCTCTTGAAGAATCTCACGCAGAGGCGCAGAGACGCAGAGAAGAATCGGCTAAGTCGGGTTACCGTGAGAGCCGCTCCCGCCGCGGGCTTTCATGTTGCGGGGTGACGGACAACCCCTCATGGCCCTTAGGCTGAAGCCGCTCCCACGACGCCCACCAACACTCCTCCGTCACCCCGGAACAGGGACGTCTCTTGTGGGAGCGGCCTCCGGCCGCGATGCGGCGCCGCGGCGAACGCCGATGCCGCGTTCCCGTCGCGGCCCGTCGCGGCTGAAGCCGCTCCCACAGCGTCGCTGCGCGACCTTTACGGTCAAGGTCTGGGGCTGAGGGAGGGCGGGGCGGCGGCGCCTGCCCTCAACCGACCCCGCAGACGCCCGACTTGCAGCGGCTGCGAAAACGCCGGGCGGCGAAGCGGCTGTAGGCCCAGTCGAGGGGGTGCAGCAGCCCCAGGCCGGTCACGACCCGGGCCAGGTGGCGATAGTAGGGGAGCCGCCGCCAGATCGCGACGAACCCGGCCACGCCGCTGACCAAGCGGCCATCGACCTCGATGACATGCAGGCGGGCCATGGCCTGACGGGTGTCGAGTCCGACCTGACGCAGGCGTTCCGGCGCGGCCAGCAGGTCCACCCACTCCACCGCGCCGTCCCGGTCGAGTTTGCGGTAATGGGCGATCTCGCGCCGACACAAGGGACAGCCGCCGTCGTAGAAAAGGACCGGTCGCGGTAGTGTGTCGATCATTTCGGGTTGGTCGTCCTGGTTGGCGGCGGCGCCATCGTGCGCCGCGGCCTGGCGGCAGGCGACCGGGCCCCGCATGGCAGGGATCGATCGCACGCCTTTGAAGTACATAACATCAGTCCTTACCGCCGCACTTCAACCTGACCCGGTCCCGCCGGCGGTGTCACCAGCGCCGCTGCCCGGCGCTCGACGCCGGCCGCCGCCGCACGGCCAGCGCCGCGAGGCCAAGCGCGAGGAGCGTGAGCGGGGGCGGGGCGGGCACCGCCAGCGGCGCGCCGGAGAGCACCCGCAGATTGGAGAAGACCGCCTGCGCCGTGCCGCTCTGCCAGGGCGTGCCGAAGGTCCCGTCGCTGCGCAGGAAGAGCGAGACCAGGAGGTCGCCGTCGTCCCACTGGTTCTGGATGCCGGTGAAGGTGGCGGCGCCCGCTGCACCGGACGCACCCTGGGCGTTGGAGGCGCCCAGGATCACATTGCCGGTCGTTGCCCGGTAGCTTATGAACATGCTGCCGGTGGCGGAGGCCGCGAAGAAAATCGGCAGCGCCTGGCTGATGTCGTCGACCCGCGCGGCGGCGCCGAAGGCCAGAGCAATATCGTTGTTGAACAGGAGCGCCGCCCCGGCTGAATTCACCCCATTGATGTCCTCCCCGATGCCGAAGCCGATCCCCAAAGAGCCGACCGGACTGCTGCCGAAGGTGACGGCGAAATCGATCGCCAAATCGAAGTCGGCGCCGGGGCTGAAGGCATAGCCGAGACTGGAGGCGCCGGGGGTCTTGCCGTTGACGCTCTGGTAGCCGATGTCGGTCCCGCCGGGGACTGGTCCCCCGTCGGCGCTCAGGGTGACCCGGGTCGCCGTCGCGAGACCGGTGAAACTCGCGTGTGGCGGGTCCTGCACCTGGGTCCAGGTCTGCAAGTCGGTGAGACCGGCCCGGGCCGGCTCCGGCAGCAGGCCCAGGGCGCCGAGGGCAAGGAGTGACAGGGCGCCGGTGCGCCATGGGTGGTTCAAACGCATCGTGTCGTCTCCCGGTGCTGGTGATCGCGATCGGCGTCTACTGGACCCCGATTCTCCCGGAGTCCGCGCACGCGGGCAAGCCGCGCGGCGCGCTCGGGTGCGATCAGAACTGATGTGGTGACCGAGATCCTGGGTACGTTGTCGTTGTCGTAATCGAATAATCCGACCACGATTACGACAACGACAACGACAACGACAACGACGCCCGGTCCTTGAGAACGTCCGGTAGCTGTAGCTGTAGGGTACGACATGTGCGTTAACACATCAGTTCTGATCGCACCCCGCGCGCTCAGGGCGCCAGGCGCTCCACCGTCCAGTCCGCGCCCGCGGCGCGTCGGTAGCGGAAGCGGTCGTGCAGCCGGCAGTCGCGCCCCTGCCAGAATTCGATCTCGGTCGGCTCCACCCGGTAGCCGCCCCAGAAGTCCGGCAGCGGGATCTCCCCCTCGGCAAAGCGCCGCTGCATCGCCGCCACCTCCTGCTCCAGCAGGGAGCGCGAACTGATGACCCGACTCTGGGGCGAGGCCCAGGCCCCGATCTGGCTGCCGCGCGGGCGGGTGGCGAAGTACCGCAGCGACTCCGTGGTGGAGATGCGCCGGGCGCTGCCGGTGATGTGCACCTGACGGGCCAAGGCGACCCAGGGGAAGAGCAGGGCGACCCGCGGGTTGGTCCCGATCTGGTGCGACTTGCGGCTGTCGTAGTTGGTGAAGAAGACGAAGCCCGCCCGGTCGTAGAGCTTGAGCAGCACGGTGCGCAGGTAGGGCTGGCCGTCCGGATCGACCGTCGCCAGGCTCATGGCGTTGGGCTCGGGCAGGTCCTGGGCGATGGCGTCCTCGTACCAGTGCTGGAACTGGAGCACGGGGTCCGGGTTCAGGTCCGCCTCGCCCAGACCCTGGGCCATGGCGGCGGTGCGGAAGGCTTCCGGGTTCACATTCATCGCGTAGGTCCTGTGGCTGGGGGCGGGGAGTCGCGGGGGCTCCCGGGCGGTCGACGACCGTACCGCCGTGGGGTTCTACCGCCAATCATCGACTGTTGCACCGACCCCTGGCAACAGCAATACTGACTATTAGTAGAATTCGTTCGTCAAATGCCCGCCGGCCCGGTAATTTGCCGGGTTAAGACCGAGATAATTGGTCGGTAAATAAGAACAAGGCCCGCGCGAACAGGCAGCGGGACCCGCCGGGGGCGAGGCGAGGCAGGCAGTTTCCGGTTTTTCCACCACTTCAAGAGAGTTACCACATGACCCGCGACGAACAAATCAAGGCTCTGGAAATGGATTGGGCAGAGAACCCGCGTTGGACGGATGTGAAGCGCGGCTACAAGGCCGCCGACGTGGTGCGTCTGCGCGGCAGTGTCCAACCCGAGCACACCCTGGCCCAGCGCGGTGCGGAGCGGTTGTGGGAACTGGTACGCGGCGGCTCCAAGAAGGGCTATGTCAACTGCATGGGCGCCATCACCGCCGGTCAGGCGATGCAGCAGGCCAAGGCCGGGATCGAGGCCATCTATCTCTCCGGCTGGCAGGTGGCCGCGGACGGCAACACCTCCGAGACCATGTACCCGGACCAGTCGCTCTATGCCTATGATTCGGTCCCGACCATGGTGCGGCGCATCAACAACACCTTCAAGCGGGCCGACGAGATCCAGTGGTCGCGCGGCATCGGCCCCGGCGACAAGGATTTCATCGACTACTTCCTGCCCATCGTGGCGGATGCCGAGGCCGGCTTCGGCGGCGTGCTCAACGCCTTCGAGCTGATGAAGAACATGATCGTCGCCGGCGCCGCCGGGGTCCACTTCGAGGACCAACTCGCCGCCGTCAAGAAGTGCGGCCACATGGGCGGCAAGGTCCTGGTGCCCACCCGCGAGGCGGTCGAGAAGCTGATCGCCGCGCGCCTGGCCTCCGACGTCATGGGCGTGCCCACGCTGCTCCTGGCCCGCACCGACGCCAAGGCCGCCAACCTCCTGACCAACGATGTCGACCCCAACGACAAGCCCTTCCTCACCGGCGCCCGCTCCGACGAGGGCTTCTATGTGGTGCGCAACGGCGGTGAGCAGGCGATCAGCCGCGGCCTCGCCTATGCCCCCTATGCGGATCTGGTGTGGTGCGAGACCGAGACCCCGGACCTGGGCTTTGCCAAGGAGTTCGCCGATGAACTGCTCAAGGCCAACCCCAACAAGCTCTTGGCCTATAACTGCTCGCCCTCCTTCAACTGGAAGAAGAACCTGAACGACAAGGAGATCGCGAGCTTCCAGGAAGGCCTCTCCGATCTGGGCTACAAGTACCAGTTCATCACCCTGGCCGGCATCCACAACATGTGGTACAACATGTTCGACCTGGCCTATGACTATGCCCGCGGCCAGGGCATGAAGCACTATGTCGAGAAGGTCCAGGAGCGCGAGTTCGAAGCCCGCGAGCGCGGCTACACCTTCGTCTCCCATCAACAGGAGGTCGGTGTCGGCTATTTCGACGATGTGACCACCGTCATCCAGGGCGGCCACTCCTCGGTCACCGCGCTCACCGGGTCGACCGAAGAAGAGCAGTTCCACTGATCTGATCTTTGCCGGCCAGGGATGGCCGCGGATTTTGGGCGGGCCGCCTCCGACGCGGTGGACAAGGTGACCGCCAACCCGGCGCCGGTCGGCCACCAGGCCGCTGAGTTTGTAGACCAGGTCCACCTGCTTGCGGATGTTGGACCCCGGATGCCATATACTCCCCGTCATGTCTGCCGAACGACTGATGGGGTTCCGCAAAACGTACGACGACGGGGCTATCCTCGAGGCCGTCGTGTGGCGGCTGCCGACGCCGGTACCGGGTTGTGGCCACCCGTACAAGTACCGCCTGTTCTAAGGCTATCCCGGTAGGCGCGTCGTGGGCTTCGACAACGAGCGGGGTAAGGGTGACCATTTGCACCGCGGGGGTACGCAGCACCCCTATCGATTCATCACCCCCGAGCGTCTCTTAGACGATTTCTTGGCCGAGGTCCAGAGGCAACGCCGATGAACAGAACCGCAGTGATTCGTGTGGAGCGGGGGCGCGACGCGGCCCTGTCGGATCTGCGCGCGCGCTTCCTGATGGCTTGGAAGACCGGAAACTATCAGGGTGAGGTCTTCGTGTTTGAGTCGCCGAAGGCGCTGTTTCAGGTGCTGACGCCCGAGCGGTGGGAGTTGATCGAATGCCTTCACGGGGTGGGGGCGCTGGACGCGGCGGCCCTTGCTGCTGCGCTGCGTCGGGAGGGACAGTACGTTGACGCAGATTGTCAGGCATTGCTGGAAGCCGGGCTGATCGAGCGCGACGGAGTCGGCCGCTGGTGCGTTCCCTTTGCGGAGATCCGGGCGGATTTCGCTTTGCGGGGGGCGGCCTGATAGAAGCCCGGTGCGGATGCCCGGTTCCGGACAGTGCGGCTTGCGTTTACTGGCAGTGCGATGGTGTTGCGGCGATCCAGGCTCAAAGCCCACTGGTGGGCGCGCGCGGCCTCGATCGTTGCCCCGGGCACCTGCCGGACGGGAGGTCGCCGGTCCGCACAGCGGACCCTACGGACCGCAGCGCCCGCGAACCCGTCGGGTCCGCTGTGCGGACCGAGCGGTACTGACCGCAGTGATGATCAAGGCTCGGTGGTGGCGTTGATTCGTGGCGCGCGCTCCGGCGATATGCGCCTCGCTCTAGGCCGCCAGCAACGCCAGCCCATGGGCGCTGCGCTGCCAGATGTACTCGTAGATTCGGGCGGCGGCCTCCTGATGGGCGCGACCAATCCGCCGCTAGTGCTATCCTCCTCGTCACCCAGGGCGTATTGCGCGAGGGCCTCGTGCAGACCCCGGAGCATCCCGTTGTAGTCGACAATGACCCCGCACTCCTTGCCCGGATAGATGCGGTTCGCGCGCGCAATCGCCTGCATCAGGGTATGGGCGCGCATCGGCTTGTCGAAGGCGGTCTTCGCTGTTGATGTTGGTGATCATGCGGCCGGATACCGGGCAAGAAATTCCTCCGGGGTCAGGGCCGGTACCGAGGAGGCGGTGAAATCGCGCTCATTGCGGGTGATGACCCAGGATGCGCCGCAGGCAACGGCGGCAGCGGCTTGCAGCGCGTCTTCAAAGTCCTTCATGGGCCAGGCCAGGGCGTTGACCGCATCGGCCCGCGTGGTCGGGGAAATCTCCGCCCAGGTCAGGACACCGCGGATAAAATCCCGGGCCATCGTTGCCGAGTCTTGTCGCTCGATGAGATAGGCCAAGGTGGCGACCGTGTGCCACGCCAGATAGCCCTGATACTGTCGTCCGCAGGCGGCGATCAAGGCCGCGGATGCGCCTTCGCCGGGGCGTTTGAAGGCGATGTCCAGAAGAACATTGATATCCAGTAGCAGGCGCATGATCGGCGTCTAACGCAAGTGCTTGTTCAGCACATATTTGAGTCGCTCGTCATCTTCGTTGGGTTGCTCTCGACCGGCAAGGCAGCCACTCCAGGTCGCCACCCACAGCGCCGCGGCATCGGCCTGCGTGTCTGCGGCGGATGTATCCTCGACCCGGGCGCCGCCCTGCATCACCACCCCGGTGCCGGTCTGTCTGGCGAGTTCGCGGGCGCGCCGGCCGCCACGCAGCAAAGCGGCGGGTGCCGCTTGCATGTCCGCATCCGGCAAGTGGGAAACGATGTCTCTGTTCATGGGTGTCGTCCTTCGTCAACCAGGGTCGGGGGGTCGGCGCTGTTGTCGAACCACTGCCAATAGTCTACCCGATGGCGGTAGATGTCCTGAAACTTCCTCAGTCCGGCGGCGAAACGGCGATCGATGGTGGCGGGCGGGATTGCGTGCCCGCCCTGGCGGACCCGCATCGCTACCCGTCTGATCGCCTCGTCCGGCGAGTCGAGCGACAGGAAGATCAGCTTGACCAGGTAGCCCGCCGCGCGCCAGTTGTCGATCATACCGACATAGGTGGAACCCGCGAGGGTGGTCTCAAAGGCGAAGCTGTGCCCGGCCGCCGAGTGGTGGGCGATTTCCTGAAGCATCAGGCGTCCGGCGCGCACTGCCGCCGTCTCCGGCTGGAAGGGTGCGAGGCCGGCGGCGATCAGGTCCGCGTTGATGAAGACCGGGCAGCCGGCCTCATTGGGTAGAAACTCCCGGGCAAAGGTCGTCTTGCCGGCGCCGTTGGGGCCGGCGATGATGAGGATACGTTTCTCCCGGGTGGTCATACCGCAAGCTCGCCGCTCATCAGGCGGGGGAGGAGGAGGTCGCGGGCGGTGCGGAGTCGCTGGTTTTGTTCGTCGAGAACATCGCACAGTTGGGTGGCTGTGTCAGCTTGCTCTGCATAGATTTCCTGAAGCCGCCGAGGTGCGATGAGAATCGGCACGGATCGCAGCAGGGACGTGTTGAGGTTCGGCATGGTTGCGCCCTTGGCGCGGTTGGCGATAACGCCAGCGGTCTCAGGTGAACCCAGGTCTTCGGGAATCCGGGCAATCGACGAGACGGAGATTCGGAAGCCGATCAGGTCCTTAGGCATGACCACCGGGATGCCGTCTTCACTGTAGTCGGACTGATGGAGTTGACTTCCGAATGGGCCGGTCTGGATTCCATCTCCCTCCATGCAGAGCGCTTCCAGCGGCTTCCGCTTCCAGCCCTCAGGTACGCCGTTCGTGATCGGGGTGTGCTCGTAGCCCGGAAAACGTAGGCGGACGAACCACTCGTTGTAGAGTTTCCGCGCTGAGTCCTCCAACAGTGCCATCCGCCGTCGGTTGTTTTCAATCAGATCGTCGTAGCCGGAGAGGACATCTGCAATGCGCCTTTGAACGGTGATTGGGGGAAGCGCGATTGCAAGAGACTTAAGAATGCCCAGGTTTATTCCAGGTACTGCGCCGCCGATGCTGCGACTCCTGACGTATTCTGCATATCGTGGCGATGCAAAATAGTAAAAACAGAAGCGTGGATCAGCGATGCTGCTTGCTACGCGAAGCTTCAACTGTTTGTTGGAGATGATGTACTCGGGGTACGGGCCGTCTTCGGGAATTAGACCAACCTGACCTATCGTGCCCCAACAGGTGAACACCAAGTCGCCGCCACGGACATGCTGCGGGCGATATTCCTGTGCGCGAGCGTCCGAGACGAAAACAAAGCCGTTCGGCACAAATCGGGTGAGGTCATCTTTAAGGTTGTTACCCCGAATGATCGGTACGCCATCATCGACGAAGTATTTTGAGCTGATCTTAGAGCCGAACGGTCCGGCCACGCAAGAGTGCGGCTCAGTGGACTTGATGTCGCCTGCCGTGTAGAGGCGCCAACCTTTGGGCACTGGGTAGATGAGGCTGGAAACGGATGTTGTCATGTTCGAAATGCAGCGACGGTTTTCTGAGTTTTCGCTGCCAGCCGTGTCTTGCACGCCTCCAGCACCGCGCTCCCGTGATGCCAAGGCAATTGTGCAAGAACCTCTTGCACAATTGCTGTCTCCCGCCAGGCAGTCACGAAGGTCCGCTTGTTCATACTCCTAGTCCCTCGAAATTCTCCTGAATCCGCACCGCCAGCCCCGCCGCCTCCCGGTTCAAGTCCGCCAACTCGGTATGAATGTCGCGCAACGTCTGCTCGAAGTCGAAATCGTCGTCGACCTCGGGGGGCGCGACGCCGACATAGCGCCCGGGGGTCAGGCTCCAGTCGGCGGCGGCGATCTCGGCGCGGTCGACCAGCCGCACCAGCCCGGCGACCGGCACCAGCTCGGCGTTGGGGAAACGGTCCTGGAGCCAGACCACCTGGCGGTGGAAGTAGAGCGCCTTGCGCGTCTCTTCGAGCTGTTTCACCTCACGGCCGACGGCCCGGCGATCGTAGGGCTCCGGGGGCCGGGCATCTGGCCCGGGAAGCGCTTTGTCACGCCCTTTCAGGGCTTGGTCGTCCTTTTCGGACGACCCCGGGCCTTGCCCTGGGCTGGTAGGTCGCGCCCCTTCGGGGCTTGCCGGGACCTTAGGCGCTGGCGTCTGGGGCGGGGTGGAAAGCTCACTCGCCAACTCGGCGCCCAGATCCGCCGCCCGGGCGCTGAGCTTGTAGAGCAGGTCCACCTGCTTGACCAGTCCCCGGATCGACTCGGCGATGGGCTCGAAGGCGCGCCGGGCGCCGTGCTGGGTCTGCACCAGCAGCGCGAGCCCGGCGGCGGACGGCGCATCGGCTGCCTCAGGCACCGCCGACACCGCGGCGGGCGAGGGCGGCGGGGTACCGTCGGTTGGCGCCGTTGCCGTGGTGTAAGCGATCAGGGCGGCGACCAACTGGGCGGCATCGGCGGCGTAGAGGCCTGACGCCTCGTCCAATTCGGCCAGGGCGGCGGTGAGCGCCTGCCGCGGCGCCGGGTCCGCGTCGGGCGGCCCGGCCGGCGCCTGCACCAGGGCCGCTAAGCGCCCGCGAAGCCCGGTGAACTGGGCTTCGAAGGCGGCAAGGGCAAAGGGGATCAGCGCGCCCTCGGCACGGACCCGGGTCAGATAGTCCCGGACCAGCCCCAGGAACCGTTGCCACTGGCCGCGGTAGAGCCAGACGATGGCCGCGAGGTTCTTCATCTGCTCCGGGGAGAAGTCGTAGATCTTGCGCGTGACCTTGCGATAGACGTTGCGGGCGTCGAGCATCAGGACCTGGTCGCGGCGCGCGGCGGGCTTGCCGCGGTCGAAGAACCAGAGTTCGCAGGGGACGGTGCGGGTGTAGAAGAAGTTGGCGCGGATGGAGATCATCAGGTCCAGGTCGCCGGTCTCGATCAGCTTGCGCCGGACCTCCTTTTCACCGTGCCCGGCGCTCGACGCCTGGGAGGACATGACGAAGCCGGCGCGCCCGCGGGCGTTGAGATAGCTCCAGAAGTAGGAGATCCAGAGATAGTTGCCGTTGCCGACCTTCTTCTGCTCGATGAAGTGGCTGGACTGGACGAACATGCCGCCGGAGCCGCAGGCGGGGTCGAAGACCACGCCGTGATCGGGCTCGATGACGTTGACGATGGTCTGCACCAGGGCCGATGGGGTGAAGAACTCGCCGTTGTCGTGGGCCTTCTGGACCGAGAATTTGGCGAGGAAATACTCGTAGATGCGCCCGAAGACGTCGCCCGTGGCGGCCCTGATCCGCTCGCTGTTGAAGACCCGCATCAGGTCCTCGAGCACCCGGGTCTCGAAGATGCCGTAGTCCCTGGGCAGCACGCCCGCGAGCGGTGCGAAACTGTCCTCGATGGCGGTCATGGCGTCGTTGACGAGCCTGGGCAGCGCGGTGCCGCCCAGGGCCGCCTGCTGCATGATCCAGTCGAAGCGCGCCTGCTGCGGCAGGTACAGGGCGCGGCGGCGGATGTAGTCCTCCGGCAGGAGGCGGCGCTGCGGCATCCGGCCGCTCGCCTGGTCCGCGGCGATCTGACGCCCCGCGGCCTCGAGGCGGTTGGCCGCGTGACGCAGGAAGACCACCCCCAGGACGGGCATGAAGTAGTCGCTGGACGTGAGTTTGGAGTTGGCCCGCAGGTTGTCCGCCGCCTCCCAGAGGTCGGACTCGAGTTGCTCGATGTCCTTGAAGGTTCCGTTCGTCATGCCGTGGTGCTGCGCTCGCTCGCGGTGCTGGAAGTCACCGCGGATCATCCACCACTGGCGGTCGGGTCGCAACGGGTGGTGCCGCGGCGTTACTGCCGTCAAGTAAAGCGCCGACGGCCCGGCTTCTCGTTCCCACGCTCCCGCGTCACTGCCATTAAGTTAAGCCTCACTTGCAGTCCGGCCCGGCCTGGGAGCGCCGCACCCCAGTGCGGCGCGATCTCGCAGATAACCCCGCCGGTGTGGGTTGAGCAGAGGCCGCGCCGCACTGGGGTGCGGCGCTCCCAGTAGCCGTGCGGCTTAATTCAATGGCAGCGCCGCAGGAGCGTGGGAGCCGGAAGGGCTCAACCTAATGGCCGTGTACCGCGGCCTGGGGGCAAATCCGGACGCTCCAGGGTTTCGTGACGCCACGGGTCGCCAGAGGTCTCAGCCGCGCTCCACCAGCACGAAGGGCGCCCAGTACTTTGGGTCGCGTTTGCGCGCATCGCTGTCCCCGATCCAGTCGAGCTGGGTCTTGCGCAGCGCCTGCGCGGGCGAGCGATGGCCCTGCGGGTCGAGCCAATTCTTGTGCATTCCGAGCGGTCGGGTAATGATCGTAGTCGATCTCGCCCAAGGCCAGCATAGCGGCTCTGGCGCGATCGGCAGCGACGGCCAGCAGGTCGCGCCCGGTGCGCAGCTCCCGCAACGACTGGCCCTGCACCCAGTAGCGGCCCTGTAGACAGAAACAGGCATTGGCTGCCGCGACGCCGCCCCATAGCAGCAGGAGCGGTTCGACCCTCTGCGCCAGTGAACGCCTACCGTTGAAATTGGGCTGTAAGGCCCCGGACCTCTACGCCGGCATCGGCGCTATTGCCGGCCCTTCGGTCGGCAGCAGTCAATACAGTGCCACGGTCGATAAATCAGGCCTTCCGGGCACGAATGTTGAGAATGCGATCAAGGTCTGCAAATCGCTTGCCGGGGGCAATGCCGCATCGCAAGGTCGCGGGCTACGCCGTCACACTCGGCTGCGCCGCCGGCGGCCCGAACCCGATCAAGGGCTACCATGTGGTGATCACGGGACCCTCAGCGCGGGATGAAACGCTGCCCGGGGGGCCCGCCTGAGTAAGAAATACGATGGATTGGCGGCCGGCAGCTACCAGGCAGTGGTTTCAGCGACAGATGAGAAGGGGGTAGAGTCGCCGAAGATCACCAGCAGGCAATTTCAAATCCCCGCAGCGGCGGTGTCCTGCATCACCGCGGATAACAAGACGCATGTCGCCAAGTCGCGCGCACATGCGTGTTACCTCTGGTGGTACTGCGCCAATGGCTCGGAGGATTATCTCGGCTATTTCAGTTCAGCCATCACGAGCCTGCAAATGAAGCCGGATAAGCCCGATTATTGGACGCGGGTTGACGGCTGCACTGCCCAGTGAGCCTGTGAGCCAATCCCGAGGAGCAAGCCGCCCGGCGGCGCCGGCCCGATGTCGGCGCCGCCGGGGGCACTCCCTGCCCCCGGCGCGGCGCCTCAGCCCGCGGCCTTGAGCCGCTTGCGCATGGCGTGCAGGGTGGGCTCGGTATAGCCGTTGGGGACCTCGCGGCCCTTGAAGATCAGGTCGCAGGCGGCCTCGAAGGCGGTGCCGTCGAAGGCCGGGGCCAGCGGCCGGTAGAGCGGGTCACCGGCATTCTGACCATCCACCACGACCGCCATCCGCTTCATGGTCGCCATCAGCTGCTCGCGGCTGACGACGCCGTGGTGCAGCCAGTTGGCCATGATCTGGCTGGCGATGCGCAGGGTCGCGCGGTCCTCCATCAGGCCGACGTTGTTGAGATCGGGGACCTTGGAACAGCCCACGCCCTGGTCAATCCAGCGCACCACATAGCCCAGGATCGCCTGGCAGTTGAGGTCACACTCCTGCTGGATCTCGTCCGGCGTCCAGGCGCGGTGCGGGTCGAGCGGGATCTGCAGGATGGTGTCGAGGCTCGCGCGGCGACCGCCGGCGGCGATCTCGGCCTGGCGGGCGGCGACGTCCACCTGGTGGTAGTGCAGGGCGTGCAGGGTGGCGGCGGTGGGGGAGGGGACCCAGGCGCAGTTGGCGCCGGCGCGCGGGTGGACGGCCTTGGTCTCGACCATGGCGCGCATCTCGTCGGGCATGGTCCACATGCCCTTGCCGATCTGGGCGTGGCCGGGCAGACCGCAGGCGAGGCCGGCGTCGACGTTCCAGTCCTCATAGGCCAGGAGCCAGGGGGCGCTCTTCATGTCGCCCTTGCGCATGACCGGGCCGGCCTCCATGGCGGTGTGGATCTCGTCGCCGGTGCGGTCCAGGAAGCCGGTGTTGATGAAGATAAGGCGTTCGCGGGCGACCCGGATGCACTCCTTGAGGTTGACGGTGGTGCGCCGCTCCTCGTCCATGATGCCGATCTTGAGCGTGTTGCGGGGCAGTCCCAGGGCGTCCTCCACCCGGGCGAAGAGGTCGACGGTGAACTGGACCTCCTCGGGTCCGTGCATCTTGGGCTTGACGATGTAGATGCTCCCGGCGCGGGAGTTGCGCAGCGCGCCATTACCCTTGAGATCATGGACGGCGCACAGGGACGTCATCAGACAATCGAGCACCCCCTCCGGAACCTCGGAACCGTCCGGCAGCAGTACGGCGTCATTGGTCATCAGGTGGCCGACGTTGCGCACCAGCATGAGTGAGCGCCCGGGCAGGGTGAGGGTGCCGCCGGCCGGGGTGGTGTAGGTCCGGTCGGGCTCCAGGGCGCGCTCCAACTCCCGGCCGCCCTTGTCGAAGCGGGCGGTCAGGGTGCCCTTCATCAGGCCCAGCCAGTTGCGGTAGACACCGACCTTGTCGACGGCGTCCACGGCGGCGACCGAGTCCTCGCAGTCCTGGATGGTGGTGATGGCGGACTCGACCAGGACATCGGCGACCCCGGCCGGGCTCGCCTGGCCGACCGGGTGCGCGCGGTCGAGTTTGAGTTCCAGGTGCAGGCCGTGATTGACCAGCAGGATGGCGGTGGGGGCGGCCGCGTCGCCGCGGTAACCGGCGAAGCGGGCCTCGTCCTTGAGCGCGGTGCGGCCGTCCTCCGCCAGGTCGACGACCAACCGGCCCTGCTCCACCCGGTAGCCGCGCGCGTCCTGGTGGGAGCCCTGGGCGAGCGGTGCGGCCTGATCCAGGAAGGCGGCCGCCCGGGTGATGACCTCGGCCCCGCGCGCCGGGTTGTAGCCCTTGCCGCGCGCCAGACTGCCCGCTTCAGGGATCACATCGGTGCCGTAGAGTGCGTCATAGAGGCTGCCCCAGCGGGCATTGGCGGCGTTCAGGGCATAGCGCGGGATGCTGACCGGGACCACCAGTTGGGGACCGGCGATGCGGGTGATCTCCGGATCCAGGTTGGCGGTGGTCACGGCGAAGTCCGGGCCCTCCGGCACCAGATAGCCGATGTCCCCGAGGAAGGCGCGGTAGGCGCCCGGGTCGATGGCGTGACCCTGGCGCGCCCGATACCAGTCGTCGATCTGGGCCTGGATGGCGTCACGGCGCGCGAGCAGGGCCCGGTTGCGCGGGGCCAATTCGGCCAGCATGGCGGCGAAGGACCGCCAGAGGCCGTCGGGGTCGATCCCCGTGCCCGGGGCGATCTCATCTTTTACCAGGTCATACAGGGGCTTGGCGATTTTGAGTCCGCCGATATCCACGCGCTCGGTCATCTGTGTTTGCTCCGGCCCCCGGGTTGCTGAGGGGGTGTCATGGTCGTGAGTGGCAGGGGCGCTGCTGTGCCCCCGGTGCAGTCGGGAGAATGTCAGGCCGCGGGGGGCCGGCTGCAAGTCGCGGGGGCGATTGTTCCGCGCCCCGCGGCGCCCCGTCGCGTTCGTCCGGCCCGAAATGTCTTGACAACGGCGGGCAGTTCTCACGGACCGGTTGTCGTTGTCGTTGTCGTTGTCGTAATCGTGGTCGGGTTAT
>NZ_CAIKKU010000073.1 GCF_903828115.1 uncultured Thiodictyon sp.
ACCCCAGTGCGGCGCGGCCTGCGCTCAACCCACACCGGTGGGGTTGTCTGCGAGATCGCGCCGCACTGGGGTGCGGCGCTCCCAGGTCGGGCCGGAGCCGTAGGATGGGCAAAGCCCGCGCGCGACGGTCCGGACCTGTCGCGGCGTTGATCGGGCGTGCCCATCCGGGCCGCGTCGCGGGTTGGAGGATGGGCACGCTGCGCTTTGCCCATCCTACAGGCGACGCTTGAGCCGACCCAGATCAGTTTTGATCGCATCCGCCGCGGCGGACTCCGCTGCCGCGTTCCCGGCGCGGCCGGTCGCGGCTGAAGCCGCTCCCACGGGGTACAATCGGCCCGGTTTCGCCGTGCCCGCTCACCCTCTCGTCACGACAACGGAGATTCACCATGCGCAAGATTCCGCTCCTGCTGAGCCTGCTGGCCGCCGCGTCAGGCGCCGACGCCGGCACCTTTACGCTGACCAGTGCGCAGATCGCGCCCAACGCCACGATCGCTAAGGCGCAGGTCTACAACGGCTTCGGGTGCACCGGCGACAATGTGTCACCGGCCCTGAGCTGGCAGGACCCGCCGGCGGGCACCAAGGGCTTCGCGCTCCTGGTGCATGACCCGGACGCCCCGACCGGGGGGAGCGGCTGGTGGCACTGGGTGCTGATCGACATCCCGGCCACGGTCGATGCGCTCCCCGTCGGCACCGGGGCCAGCGACGGCTCCAAGATGATCGCGGGCGTGCGCCAGATCACGACCGATTTCGGCAGCGCGGGCTGGGGCGGCCCCTGTCCGCCCGTCGGTGATAAACCCCATCGGTACAACTTCACCCTGCACGCGCTCGATGTGCCCAAGCTCGAGGTCCCGCCGGGGGCCAGCGCGGCGCTGGTCGGCTATCTGGTCAACGCTCACAGTCTGGGCAAGGCGAGCCTGACCGGGCTTTACGGGCGCGAGCAGTAGGGGACGGTTCAACCGGCCTGGGAGCGCCGCACCCCAGTGCGGCGCGATCTTGCGGATAACCCCGGCGGTGCGGATTGACCAGGCCTAAATGGCAGTGAGGCATCAGCGGGGGGGGCAACACCACGACGCAAAAAGGCCGGGCTTGCGCCCGGCCTTCGTCTTACCCGTCCCTAGGGTTGGCCGCCCCGATCAGGCAGCGGCCCGCAGCTCGGCGGGGGCGATCAGCGGCTCCCGGGTCTGGTCCTGAACCTGGGCGGCGCGGATCTCGATCTTGCGCGGCTTCATGGCCTCCGGGATTTCGCGCCGCAGTTCGACGTGGAGCAGCCCGTTGGCGAGTTGCGCATCCACCACCCGGACATAGTCCGCGAGTTGGAACTTGCGCTCGAAGCTGCGGTTGGCGATCCCGCGGTAGAGCAGGCGGGTGCCCTGCTGGTCCTCGTCCTCGGTGCGATTACCGGAGACGGTCAGGATGTTTTCCTTGGCCTCGATGGTCAGGTCCTGTTCCGCGAAGCCCGCGACCGCCATGGTGATGCGGTAGTCGTTCTCGCCGCTCGCCTCGACGTTGTAGGGCGGATAGCCGCCGGGCTCGGTGCGATAGGCGCTCTCCAGCGCGTTGGAAAGCCGGTCGTAGCCGATCATGGACCGGAGCAGGGGAGAAAAGTCGATGTTCGTCATGGTCATATCCTCAGGTTGAGCAATATGGTCTGGCGCGTTCTTACGAACCGCTGAACCCGCGGGCCTCGGTTGAGCGCCCGCGTTATGTAAAGTAGAGCCCGGACCCCGCACGTCAAGAGGGGGCGCGAAAAATATTATGTGAAGTCGTCCCGGTCCGACGCGACGCTTTCGATTGAGGCGTTTGTCGTCGGGTGCGATCAGAACTGATGGGTTAACGCACATGTCGTAGGGTACGCGATGCGTGCCCGACAGCTACTGGACGTTCTCACGGACCGGGCGTCGTTGTCGTTGTCGTTGTCGTTGTCGTAATCGTAGTCGGATTATTCGATTACGACAACGACAACGACAACGACGCCCGGTCCGTGAGAACGTCCGGCAGCTTTACCATACGAAATGTGCGTTAACACATCAGTTCCGATCGCACCCGGGCCGCGCGGGGAAGTTTACTCAACCAGTCGGTAAATATATACTAGCAGGTTATTTTCCCGGGGTAGCCGCCCCTTCGGAGTGCCTGAGCCATGCGCCTGATCCAGGAAGCACTGACCTTCGACGACGTCCTGCTCGTCCCCGCCCATTCCCGGGTGTTGCCCCATGAGGTCAGCTTCCAGACCAAGCTGACCCGCGCCATCGTGCTGCGGATCCCGCTGGTCTCGGCCGCCATGGACACGGTGACCGAGTCGCGCCTGGCGATCGCCATGGCGCTCGAGGGCGGCATCGGCATCATCCACAAGAACATGAGCCTGGAGCGCCAGGCGCGGGAGGTGCTGTCGGTCAAGAAGTACGAGAGCGGCATCATCCGCGACCCCATCACCGTGTCGCCTGACGTGACGGTGGGCGAGGTCCTGCGCCAGACCCGGGCGCACAACATCTCCGGTGTCCCGGTCACCGAGCACGGCAAGCTGGTCGGTATCGTCACCGGCCGCGACCTCCGCTTCGAGACCCGCATGGACGAGCCGGTCTCCGCCATCATGACCCCGAAGGAACGCCTGGTGACGGTCAAGGAGGGGGCGAGCCGGGAGGAGGTGGTGCGCCTCCTGCACCAGCATCGCATCGAGAAGGTGCTGGTGGTCAACGACCGCTTCGAGCTGCGCGGCCTCATCACCGTGAAGGATATCCAGAAGGCCAAGGACTTCCCCAAGGCGTCGCGTGACCACCACGAGCGCCTGCGCTGCGGGGCGGCGGTAAGCGTCGGCCGGGGTACGGACGAGCGGGTCGCCGCCCTGGTGGAGGCCGGGGTGGACGTGATCGTGGTCGACACCGCCCACGGCCACGCCCAGGGCGTCCTGGACCGGGTCGCCTGGGTCAAGCAGAACTTCCCGGCAGTCCAGGTCGTCGGCGGCAACATCGCCACCGCGGACGCCGCCCGGGCGCTCGCCGAGGCCGGGGCGGATGCGGTGAAGGTCGGGATCGGGCCTGGCTGTTTCGCGGCCGGTACACGCATTCTGATGGCTGATGCCAGCTACCGGAACATTGAGGATGTCCGCCCCGGTGATCGGGTGATCAATCGGGATGGGCAACCGGTGACCGTCGTGAAGGCCTGGTGCACGGGGGTGCGCGAGGTCATGCAAATCCGCCACACCGCCTCACTCTGGGGCACGCTGGCCACCCCTGACCATCGCTATCTCATGGGCGATCTCGCCACGACCAGCGCGGCGACGGTGACATCGAAAGGCTACGCCAACGTGTTGGACAGGCCTACGCGACAGGGTGCCTCGAAAATCGGCTGGAGCGCTATCGGCGAAGTCGAACGCGGCACCTGCCTGTTTCCGCGCCAGGTCGCGTTCGAGCTGCCCGAGCGTATCGACATCGACCTGACCGGGTTCGCCATTCGCAAGGACCTGCAGTTGGCCCGCTATCACACGGCCATCCGTGATTCCTATGCGCTCGGCTATCTCTTTGGAACCTTTCTCGGCGATGGCCATGCCTTCATCGCCGCGTCCAGAAATTCCGAAATTGGTCGGGTCTCCTGGTATTTTGGCGAGCATGAACAAGCCATCGCGACCAAACTGATCCAGTGTGTCCAGGAGGTCACGGGTGTCGCACCGGTACAGACCCCTGGACCTGCGATCATCAACGTCCATTTCTATTCGCTCCAGTGGGCGCGTTTACTGGCGCGGTTCGGCAAGCGCCATGACAAGCAATTGCCGCCCGATCTGCTGTGCGCCAATCCCGACTATCTGCAAGGGCTGTTCGATGGGCTGCTGGACAGCGACGGCTATATCGGTGCGGATGGGCGGACCTGTTTCGGTAATACCTCGCGGTCGCTGGTCGAACTCTTCAGCCTGCTCTGTCTGCGCCTCAAGGGCAGCTTGCCGAATTGCCATGTCGAACCAGCATCCGCCGGTGGGCTGGCAGGTACCTGCGACGCGAACTGCCGTGACTCTTACCGTGCCCGCCTGAATGTTTCGCATGAAAAGCGGTTGGTCAAGGACTATCAGGTACTGAAACTCCTTGATCGGCAGCCGCTGCATCTGGCGCTGCCTGTCTACGACATCGAGGTCGATTGCCCGACCCACAGTTTCATCGCCGACAATGCGATCGTGCACAACTCGATCTGTACCACCCGCATCGTTGCCGGGGTGGGTGTGCCCCAGATTACCGCCGTCGCGAACGTCACCGAGGCCCTGGAGGGCACCGGTATCCCGGTGATCGCCGACGGCGGCCTGCGCTATTCCGGCGATGTCGCCAAGGTGATCGCGGCCGGCGCCCACAGCGTGATGATCGGCGGCCTCTTCGCCGGCACCGACGAGGCCCCGGGCGAGGTCGAGATCTACCAGGGCCGCTCCTACAAGTCGTACCGCGGCATGGGCTCCCTGGGGGCCATGGGCGCCAAGGAGGGGTCCAGCGACCGCTATTTCCAGGAGGACTCGGAGAAGGACAAGCTGGTCCCCGAGGGCATCGAGGGGCGGGTCCCCTACAAGGGCAGCGTGCTCAACGTCATCCACCAGTTGGTCGGCGGTCTGGGGTCAGGCATGGGTTATACCGGCTGCGCCACCATCGAGGAGATGCGCACCAAGCCGCAGTTCGTGCGGGTGAGCAGCGCGGGGATGCGCGAGTCACATGTGCATGATGTGCAGATTACCAAGGAAGCGCCGAACTATCGAATTGATAACTAGCATACCCGAACAGCGACGAGATCTCGTCGTTGCGGGGCCGCTGAACGCAAATCTTGAGGAGACAAGCCATGACGACTTTTCACTTTGAGGGATCGGACTGTTCGCCGGCGCTCGCCGGTGGCTATCTTTCGGTGCTCAAGGACGGCAAAGAGATTTTCATTGCTGCTGTTCCATCGCTGGTGCCATGTTTCGACCGCTATCGCGACAGCGTTTCCGAGAACGATGAGATTTTTGAAGACGAAGAAGGCAACGAGATTGCCGTCACAGTCCAGTCGTCGAGTGTCGGAGTGGATTGGAAAATCGATGTAAACCAAAGCGAAGGAGCGGAAAGCCTCAAAGGCCGACTGGATGCGAGGTTCCAGCCCAATGAGCGATAGCGTGGCAGCGGTGAGCAGATATTTCCAGGATTTCGTCTCTCAGGCCGATGTGGTCACCAGTCGGCCGCGCGACCCGTTTATCAACCGCTTGTATTTTACTCACGCCATCACCCTGATGGAGAAATACCTAAGCGACCTGCTGATTGCGGAGATCCGCTCGAACCCCTCCGCCCTCAGGCGGCTTGCCGACACTCCAAGATTCCATCGGCAGTGTCTGCCGATCCCCAAGGCCCTCAATATTTCGATTGGCGAGTTCATTGTGCATGCCATGCAAAACGAGGTGTGGCACCGCGTCAACGACGTCAAGGTATTCTATCGTGCCGCATTAAAGGTAGAGTTCCACGTCCCGATCGCTCTGCGCGACGCGATCGACAAACGACACCACATCACCCACCGAAATGGTACCGACCTTCAAGGAAATGCGGTCGCCGTCACGGATGACGAACTCCTCGGTCTTTACTGCGAACTGACACGGTTTCTCAAGGATATCGATGGCAAATACATGCTGGCAAGAGGAACGTAGCCGCAACCGCGTGGCTGGACTGGGTTGGCACGAGCGAAAGCGAAGGGCCACTACACCGCCGACCTGCGACAAACACCCTGAAAGCGCCCCCGGGCAGAAGAACCCCTCATGCCTCATCTCGATACCAACATCCACGCCGACCGCATCCTGATCCTGGACTTCGGTTCCCAATACAGCCAGCTCATCGCCCGGCGGGTGCGTGAGGCGGGGGTCTATTGCGAGCTTCATCCCTGGGACATCGCGCCCGCGGCCATCCGCGCCTTCGCCCCCAAGGGCGTGATCCTCTCCGGCGGTCCGGAATCGGTCCATGAGGCCGAGACACCGCGGGCCGATCCGCTGGTCTTCGCGCTGGGCGTACCGGTGCTCGGCATCTGCTACGGACTCCAGACCATGACCGCCCAACTCGGCGGCCAGGTCGCCCCGGCCGAGCACCGCGAGTATGGCTATGCCCAGGTGCGCGCACGCGGACACTCCCGCCTGCTGGACGCCATCGAGGACCATTTGAGCCCCGAGGGCTACGGTCTGTTGGATGTCTGGATGAGCCACGGCGACCGGGTGGAGTCCCTGCCGGCCGGCTTCAGCGTCATCGCCGAGACCCCGAACGCCCCGCTGGCGGGCATTGCGGACGAGGCCCGCGGCTTCTACGGGCTCCAGTTCCACCCGGAGGTGACCCATACCCGCCAGGGCGGGCGCATCCTGGAGCGCTTCGTCCACGCGATCTGCGGCTGCGACCGCCTCTGGACCCCGGACAACATCATTGCCGACAGTATCGCGGCCGTGCGCGCCCAGGTCGGCGGGGACCAGGTGCTGCTCGGGCTCTCGGGCGGGGTCGACTCCAGCGTGGTCGCCGCCCTGCTGCACCGCGCCATCGGCGACCAGCTCACCTGTGTCTTCGTCGACAACGGCCTGCTGCGGCTGGGGGAGGGCGACCAGGTCATGGCCACCTTCGCCCGCCACCTGGGGGTCAAGGTCATCCGGGTGGACGCCGCCGATCGGTTCCTCGATGCACTTAAGGGCGTGATGGACCCGGAGCGCAAGCGCAAGGTCATCGGCAACACCTTCATCGAGGTCTTCGACGACGAGGCGACCCGCATCACCGAGGTCCGCTGGCTGGCCCAGGGCACCATCTATCCCGACGTGATCGAGTCGGCCGGGGCCCGCAAGGGGGCAGGACCGGGGAAGGCGAAGGTCATCAAGTCGCACCACAATGTCGGCGGCCTGCCGGACCACATGAACCTCAAGCTGGTCGAGCCCCTGCGCGAACTCTTCAAGGACGAGGTACGGCGCATCGGCGTCGAACTGGGCCTCCCGGTGGAGATGGTCTACCGCCACCCCTTCCCCGGACCGGGCCTGGGGGTGCGCATCCTGGGCGAGGTCCGCCGCGACTATGCCGAGACGCTGCGCCGCGCCGACCACATCTATATCGAGGAACTGTATCGGGCCGACCTCTACGACAAGGTCTCCCAGGCCTTCGCCGTGTTCCTGCCGGTGCGCTCGGTCGGCGTGGTCGGGGACAACCGCCAATACGCCCATGTCATCGCCCTGCGCGCGGTGGAGACCATCGACTTCATGACCGCACGCTGGGCGCACCTGCCCTACGAGTTCCTGGATCTGGTCTGCCGGCGCATCGTCAACGAGGTCCCCGGTGTCTCGCGCGTCGTCTATGACATCACCGGCAAGCCGCCGGGTACTATCGAGTGGGAATGATCCACCCGCTCCCACGCACGCCTGTCATCCAGCAATTGCCGATTCCAGGGCCATCGTCCGGGCTCAGGGCCCGGCGCCCCCCGCCGGCTTGGCCGGGGCGCGCCGCGCAAAGCCCTCGCGCATCCGCGCCAGCGCGGCGCGGCACGCCTTGACCTGCCAACCCTTGGCGATGAACAGCTCGAAATCGGCGACCGGGCCCCGCGCCAAGGCCGCGGCGTCCGGGATCTGTGCGATGGACGCGTCGTAGTAGGGCCGCGCGGCGGCCGGGTCGCCCGCCAGCAGATAGGTGTGCCCGAGGTTGATGGTCCAATTCACATCGGTCGGGGCCAGGCGGTGCGCCTGCTCGGCGGGCGCCCGGGCCTCGGCGAAGCGGCCGAGCCGGATCAGGGCCCAGCCCAGGGCGCCCTGTCCGTCGGCCGCGTCCGGCGTCAGCTTGGCTGCCTCGCGGTAGTCGTCCGTCGCGAGGTCCAGGTGCCCCTGGGCGTCATGGACCTCGCCGCGCAGCTTGAGCGCGGCGGCGGTTTCGGTCGCCCGCCGCGGGTTCGACGGATCGGCGTCCGCCAGGCGTCGGGCGATGCTGACGCACTTGTCCGCGGCCTCCAGGGCCTCCGCGGTCTCCCCGGCGGCGAGTCTGACACCGCCGATCCTGAAGTAGCTGGCCAACAGATCGTGCTGCCACTCGCCGTTGCCCGGGTCGGCGGCGGCCAGACGCTCGCGGATGGCGAGTGCCTGCCGGTATGCCTCGCGGGCGGCGGCGGTGTCGCCCAGGGCGAGGGCGAGGTCGCCGAGCTTCTCGTGGCTGACGGACAGGTCGCGCTGCCACTCGCGGTTGCCCGGGTCGGCAGCGGCACGCCCCCGCGTGATCTCCAGTAACCGCTGCATGGTCTCCTTGGCCCGCCCGGTGTCGCCGAGCTGCATCCAGGCGTCGGCCGCGCGCTGGAGGTTCGCGATCCGATGGTCCTGGGTCCTGGCATCGGCCGGGTCCAGCGCGAGGAGCCGGTCGAGCAACTCCACGTTGTTCTGAATCAGTTCGCCCAGGACCTGGCTGGTCCCGGCGACCTTCGCCAGCTTGTCCACCGTCTCATAGGTGCGCTGGGCGATGGCGTCCAGCGCGACCAGCCGCTGCCGCTCGGCCAGGGCCTCGGCCCGGCTCGCCCACCAGGCCGCGCCGAGTGAGGCGAGCGTCAGGAGCAGCAGGCCGGCCAGGGCCCCGCCGCGCAGCAGCCGTTCCCGTCCCGCCAGCCGGCGCGCCGCCCGGTAGAAGCGGCCCTGCAAGGGGCTCAGCGCCGCCCCCTCGCGCCCGGCATAGCGGCGCACAGGTCCAGGTCCGGCCGGCGCCACAGGAGGCCCGCGGCCGCGCCCTGTTGCTCCCAGTGCCTGGCCGCGGCGTCCAGCCGGGCGAGCAGGCGCAGGTCGTCACGGTCGGCGGCGAGCCAGTCGCGCAGGGCGCCCCAGTGGGCGATCAGCGCGTCGTGGGTGATCTCGACCTGTTCGCGTCCTTGCGCATCGCGCCCGAAGGCGAGGAAGCGGGCGTCGGGCGCGGCGAAGCGGCGCAGGATGGCGAGCAGCGCGGGGCGCGACTCGCCCTCGACGAGCAGGTCGTCGATCGCCACCCGGCGGCGGGTGTCGGGTCCGCCCTCGCCGAGTTGGACCAGCCGCAGCAGGCAGCGCCGGGCGGTGCGCCGCGCGTCCGGGGTCAGCCCGTCATAGACTTGCTGGGCGCGCCCGGCGAGGGCCCCGCCGACCCCGTTGCAGGAACGCAGTGTCTCCTCCGGCGGGCGCCCGGCCGCGAGCCCGCGCCAGACCTCGCTCAGTGCGTATTGCAGCAGCGGCAGGGCGCCCTCGCGGCCGAGGCTCTGCGCGAGGAGCAAATCGACGACGGCCTGGTCCAGCGGCTGGCCGGCCAGGCGCGCCGGCTCGGCGATGGCCAGGCGCAGCCCGGGCTCGTCCAGGGCCGGCACCAGGTGGCCCTGGCGGGTGAGCAGCGCGTTGAAGGCGGGGAAGCACTGGGTCTCGCCCAGGAAGTCGCTGCGCAGGGTGAGCAGCAGCGCGAGCCGGGGCGCCGGGTCCGTGACCGCGGCCAGGGCGTGGCGGGCCAGGGCCTGCGCGAGGGCGTCCAGCGGGCGATGGGTGGGCGTGAGCGTGAGCAGCCGGCAGGGCAGGCGCGACTTGATCAGGGGCAGCAGGCCGGCGCGGGCCACCGAGGACTTGCCCGAGCCCGAGGGGCCGACCAGCGCGAGCAGGCGGGCCGGACCCGCGGCCAGCGCGAGGAAGGCGGGCAGGAGTTCCCGCTCCAGCAGGGCCGCGCGGCCGAAGAAGCGCCCCGCGTCCTTTTCCTCGATGACGATGACCTCCAGTGCCCGGCGGGCCCGCACCAGCGCGGCGACCAGGTCGAGACTGTTGAGTGCGGCACCCAGTTCCTCTTCCAATGCCAAGGCCCGGCCGCGCAGTCGGTCGTAGTAGGCCAGGAGTTCCTGTCGCTCGTGCTGCCAGTCCGCCATCGTCGGGATACCCTATATGCTCATGCAGGCCGCGTTTTCCCCGGCATTTTTAGCATAAAAACGGTGTTGGTGTCGGCGCCGCCGCGCCACGGTTCAGGGCGAACGCGTTAGACTAGGCCGGTTACGCCGCGCCGGGCTGAGGGGCTGAGCGTGGCGTCGGCCTCGACCATCGTCCCGGGGGGTGGCGCATCGCCCCGGGCGCTTTTTTAGGCTTTTATTGCAGCGCTAGCGGGATGGCCGGGATCATGTGCGAGGCCGCATCGCCGATACCATCGGCCGAGGACATCCACTGGATGCAAGAGGCCCTGGCGCTCGCCGGGCGGGCCGCGGGGCAGGGCGAGGTCCCGGTCGGCGCCGTGCTGGTCCTCGCCGGCGCCCGCATCGGCGAGGGCTGGAACTGCCCCATCGGCGCCGCCGACCCCACGGCCCATGCCGAGATCCAGGCCCTGCGCGACGCCGCCCGGCGCAGCGGCAACTACCGGCTCCCCGGCTCCACCCTCTATGTGACACTGGAGCCCTGCGTCATGTGCGCCGGGGCCATCATCCACGCCCGGGTCGAGCGGGTCGTCTACGGCGCTCCGGACCCCAAGGCCGGCGCCTGCGGCAGCGTCTTCGACCTGCTGCCCGCCGACGCCCGCTTCAATCACCGCACGCGTTGTTCAGGCGGCGTGCTCGCGGACGCCTGCGGCGAAACCCTGCGCGCTTTTTTCCGTGCGCGGCGCCAGGATGCTGGGGGGCGCCGGTGAAACCCGCCTGGACCGCGCGGGCTGCAATCTCGATCCTGCGAAAAATGATCGTGGATGCACTAAACTACAAGCGAAAAGGACACTTCGCCGTGGCGGTGGGCACTTCGGACTTGACAGCTTCAGCCAAACTCGTACAATAGTTGGCTTCCAAAGCGGGAATAGCTCAGTTGGTAGAGCACAACCTTGCCAAGGTTGGGGTCGCGAGTTCGAGTCTCGTTTCCCGCTCCAAATCGATCAGGGTCGCTCATCGAGCGGCCCTTTTTTTTTGCGCGGCGCACAGTGACTGACGATGAATGCGATTGAACGGGCCGCGACTGGGCTGGGCTTAGGCCTCCTGCTGGCGACCGCTCCCGGCGGCCCCTTCGCGGCCACCCCAACCGTCGCCCAGGTACTGGCCGCCTGCGCGCGAGGTGCGGCCAACGGCGACCGGGGTGTCGATGCGGCCATGTGCGAGTGGTACACCGCGCCCTGCGGCTGCAAGCCCGGGCAGGTCGACGGCTCCGTCTACCGCTGGTGCCTGCCCGTCGATGAATCGACGCCGACTACGGTGCGAAAGGTCATCGCCGAACTGCGCCGCGCGCCGGACCAGAGGGCTGCCATCGACCGGGTGGTCCCGGGTATCCTGGCGCGGCTCTATCCCTGCACGCCTGGCGGGCCGGAGTGATTTGCGCCCAACAGAAAGAGTATTCGGCCGCAAATGAACGCAAATAAGCGCAAATAAATCTGCTGGTTAGCATCGTCGTGGGCGTCATCCGAACGCTGAACATGCAGTGAAGGCCAAGTCTCTGATTATTTGCGTCAATTTGCGTTCATTTGCGGCCAAACTGCTTTTTCCGGGTTCACGGCCGTCGGGCTGACTGATCCCCAAAAAAAACACCCCCGCACGGCGCGCCAGTGCGGGGGCGTCTTGATCGCTTCAGCGAACGGCGACCGGTTGGTCGATCACTTCTCCTGCCCCGCAGGTACGATCGTGGCCGCCTTCTTCAATTCCGCGATCTTGGCTGCCATCCGCTTCTGGCCTTGCGTCTCGGTCAAATACTGCACGATCTTGGCCTGAACCTCGGCGAAGGGAACGGTCTGCGCCTCGGTCTTACCCGTCGACTTGATGATGTGATAGCCGAACTGGCTCTCGACCACCTCGCTCAGGTCGCCCGGCTTGAGTCCAAAGGCCGCATCCTCGAACGGCTTGACCATCTGGCCGCGACCGAACTCACCCAGGTCGCCACCCTGCTTGGCGCTGGTATCAGCGGACTCCTGCTTGGCCACCTCGGCAAAGTCGGCGCCGCCCTTTAACTTTGCCAGGAGCTCATCCGCCTTTTTCCTGGCCGCCTGCTTTTCCTCGTCCGTGGCCTTGGGTGCGAACTTGATGAGGATATGGCTGGCACGGACGGATTCCGGCTTCTTGAACTTGTCGAGGTTCTCGTCATAAAAGGCCTTGGCCTGCTCGGTGGTGACGGCAGGCTCCGCGGCGGATTGCTTCGCGATATAGGCGCCGATCACGACATCACGCTGCAGTAGGTCCTTCAACTCCTGCTCCGTGATCCCGTTTTTCTTGAGCGCCTTGGCAAGATCCTCCGGGTCGGGGAACTGCGCCTTCACCTCGTCGAACTTGGCCGCGACCTGCTTATCGAGGTCGGGAACCTCCTCCTTCTTGGCCGCCTGATACAGCACCTCCTCCGTGACCATCTGTTCCTGGGCGGCCTCTTCCATCTTTTTCTTCTGATCGGGATCGGTCGGCGCCGGCATCCGGTTCTGGGCCAGAAACGCCTGGGTGGCACGGTCCAGCTCGGCCCGGGTAATGGCCACGCCGTTGACCGTCACGACGACCGCCGTGGGCTGCGCGGCGGGGGCCGCCGCCGCGGCCGCGGCCGGGGCTCCTTGCGGGGGGGCGGCGTCGTCAGCTGCGGCGATTGCGGCGCCGTACAGGGCCGCCGTCACGGCGGTGAGGGCAAAAAATCCAGTGCTTATACGCATGTAGGCAGTCTGCTCGGTGAGTCGAAAGTGAAGCGACAACAATACCAATTTTCCGGAACGGCGGAAACCTGGATTTGGTTCCTGGACCTGCCAGCCGGCGAAATCCAGTGGCATAGCCTCCCTGTTCTCGTGCCACTGTTTCAACGGTCGCACGCCTGTGTCAGGCGCCGTGCGGCTCGGGCGCCGCGGGTCGAAATCCGGCCCAAGGCCCCTGATGTCGAGGCTTCAGCCGATGCGGTCGGTCGCCAGGCCGACCGTCCAGCCGTAGCGCGGCCCAACGCCCTTGACCCGAGCGTCCCCGACCTGATTGGTGGCAGCCCCCGCCGTCACGACTTGACGCGGTTGCGGGGAGGGGGAATACTGGACGCGGGGGACCGCCAATGATCAATCGTTTCGACTGAGCGCAACGCGATGCAATTCACCCTGCAAATTCCCGACGATCTTGCCGCCGAGGTGCGACCCCGCGAGAGGCGTCTGCCGCACATCCTGAGCCTTGGTGTGCGCGAGCTCGATGTGCAAGGGGCCGCGGGATTCGCGGGACTGGCGGCCGCGCTGGCGGCGGCGGGCGGAGCAGCGGTCGCTATCCTGAATCATGACGAACCGACGGCCTACCTGGTTCCCGCGGACACCTACGAGTGGCTGCTGGATCGGATCGAAGACGCGGATCTCGCGCAGACCGTTCGGGAGCGCCAGTCTCAACTCGATGAGGCGATCGAGGTTGATCTGGATCAACTCTGAGGGAGGTGCGCGAGCATGGCCTATCGGAAGCTCGGTACGCGTGTCTCGGATGAGCACTGAGCCGATAGCGCCGCGCGCGGGCCAATCATCGGCTGACTTCCGGGCGAAGAGACTGGCGTTACTTCCGATTATGGATCATGAAAAATGAACGTTCCAATGCTACTTGAAGATATGGTTGGGAAGATCGCTGCGGAGCGACAATCGAAACGAAAAAATATCGGCACGTTGTTGGGGAAGGTATTATTCGATGTCCGCACCCTGCGGAAAGCAAAGGAACTTTTTTCCGAGCAGCTTGCGCCGGATTTTCGCATCTTTGACTATCTCCGCAACAACGAGAATGGATTGTCGGATTGTTTTCGGGATCTTCTTGACCCGAAGGGCAAGCACGGTCAGGGTCGGCTCTTTCTTGATATCTTTCTGAAGCGAATCGGCGCCGCCGACTGGGCCGCAGGCGCGCAATGCCTAAGGCCCGAACGGGAAAAGCGAACGAACAAGAATCGCCGGATTGACGTCTATCTGAAATTTGACAGCGGCTTGATCGGTATAGAAAACAAGCCATGGGATCGTGATGGGCGTCGACAATTGTGGGACTACGCGAAGTGGCTGAGGCGCACCGCGCGACGTACATCCTGTCAACGTTGGCTCCTGGTCTATCTCAGCAACAGTGAACCGAATCCATGCAGCATTAGCCCAACGAGACGCGAGCAGCTTAAACAAGGCGGGCATTTCGTTCAAATGAACTACCACGAAGCGATTGAATGGCTGGAAGACGGCGCACTGCACACCAAGGCGCCGACCGTCCGCATCTTCGTCGATGAGCTGGTGAAATTCATCCGTACCAATGTAAGCGCGGAGCTTGACGTGAGCGAAGAACTCCAAATCAAAGAAACCCTTCTTGCCTCTCCAGAGAATCTGGAATCAGCCTTTCTGATTGCGCAATCTTTGGATGCAGTCAAGCGAGACCTTATCTCAAAATTGAAAACAGATATCGAGAGTGGAATAAAGCTGCCCTATACTCTCTTATGGGATAGATGCGACGGCTCAAGAGCAAATACCGGTTTTGGTATTCTCCTTGACGCGAAACATAACAAGACAATTTGCTTCGAGTTTGAAAGTGCCGGGTTTAACCGGTTCTTCTGGGGTATTTGTAGACGATCAAGGTCTGTGACAAAAAACCAACAACAATGGAGCGAGATTTACGAGATTATGAACAATGCCTTCGTCGATGCTCAGCAATCTGAGGCTTGGCCGTGGTGGGCGTGGCCGTCTCAAGTGGAGTTTGATCAAGACTTCCAAAATTGGTCGACGAGTTTTCAGCCTTGGCAGGCAATTCACGATGGTTCGCTTGGTAGGAAAATTATCGAGATAGTCGAAAGAGTTGGCAAGGCGTTTAGCGACCAGGGCCGGATGGGCGTGCTGATGCCATGATTATGTCGGATACCCGGGCGGGCCTTAGCCAGCGCTGGCATCGGTCCGCTAGAGCTACGAGCTATTTGCCTATATGACCGTCGCCGACATACTCATCAAGCAAGTACTCGCCGATACACCGATCCAGCTTCGCGAGGATGCCGCCCCCGCCGACCAAGCACCCGACGATCGACTTCTTACGCCGGGAATTTTCGTCGATGCGCCTAACCTTGATGCCTTCCGCGAACGCGCCCCCGACAGCAATGAATCATTTCCTGAGGTCTCAGCGGCCCTCTCGCTTCTCGGCACCTACCAGTGGATGGGCAGCCCCGGGATGATCACTCTCTACCGTGGGAATATCGAGGGGTACTGGAAGAGCCTGATCCGGCATGCCCAACGGCAGTTCCCCTTCGTCACCACCAAGGACGCCGAGCGCGTCCTGCAATTGCTGGTCTACTCCGTTTATCAGCACGAGCGCTTCCATTACGTTTGCGACTTCTGTCGGCGTCTGCTCGGCGGGTCATTCGACCGCTGGCACGAGGAGGCGCTGGCGGTGGCCTGGGAATGGCAGTGGCTGCGGTCGCAGGATCGCTGGAATTCATTTTACGGGCTGATGCACCCGACCTTGCGGCGGACCGTCGTTCAGGCCATGTTCGACCATCGCGCGCCTGGTTATCGCGACTGGCGGCAATTTCCCAGTCAGACGGCCTTTCATGATGCGGTCACCGCCTATCTTTACCCCGCCAGCGCGCAGACCTTCGCCGGAACGGCATTCAATTTTGCAGCCTGGGCGGTGGCCCATATACCGGATGATGCAAACCGGGCCTGGGATGAGCGGATTGGGTCCTGATGCGAAGCTGAGACGACATCAGCGGTATCCGTCGCCCTGCGCCTGGAATCGCGACGGTTTGATCAAGGGACAGAGACCAATCGCCATCTCGCCTCGATCTTGCGTAAAGAGAGTGACTGATCGTCGAGTAGTACATGCTTGAATAGCAGTTCGACATAGAACAGGGCCGTGACCATGCGCCCGACCATACGATGTGTCTCGGCGCGTTCGCGATCGGCATTGGGCAGGACCCAGGAAAACAGATTCACCCAATCCATGTTGCGCACGGCGCCGTGGATTTCAGACGATAGTGACAAGGCGGTCCGTTGCCATTCCTGGCCGCCGCCAAGATAATCCTCCCTGAGCTTTTCGAACTCGCTCAGAAATGCCTCGCGGGCCATGCCCAAACGCGCGCAGGCCACTTGCTCGCGCTCCTGCCACTGCGCCAGGGCACGTCGGGCTAAATCATCGAACTCCGCCGGCAGCGGCCGGACGGAGAAACGTTCCCGCAAATGGGCCAACTCGTCAGTCTGCCAGCGGACCAGGGTCCCCTCATCCGGGGCCGCACCTTGGACCACGCAAGCGCCCCAAAGCGCTTCTTCCAGTCGGTCTATCGGCGAGGTCATGTGGTCTCCCATCATCCTGTGTTCCGACGATCCTCGAGTATCGCAGAACGCGGCGAACTGGATCGGCCAGTCGTTGCTCTGGTCTGCTCTCTTGCGACACACCATGTCGCAATCGGCGAACCGGACAGGCTGGTCCCAGCGATGATGGAGCCTTTGTCCCATTGGCCGCGATCACTGGCAGCTTGTGCTGCGGTTGCGATCTTCCTGCATCCCGAGTGGCCGGGAGGGACGGGTGCGCCGCCGGCCCGCCGGAGGCCTAACCCGGTGCCCCGGTAGGCCCTGCTCATAACTCCGGCCACACCCTGCTGGACGGGAGGTTGCTGGTCCGCACAGCGGACCCTACGGGCGCGGGGCCGTGGGGTCTGCTGTGCGATCAGGTCCCGACCTCGCCGGACACCTTCAGGACTTCGAGTGTGACCCGGCTGACACCCTTGCTCACCAGGCCGATTTCGCTGGCGGCGGCGCGCGAGAGGTCGATGACGCGGCCCCTGGCGTAGGGTCCACGGTCGTTGATGCGCACTACCACACTGCGACCGCTGCGGGAGTCGGTCACCCGCACCCGGCTGCCGAGCGGCAGGGTCTTGTGGGCGGCGCTGAGTTCCCCCTTGTTGTAGCGGGCGCCGCTGGCGGTGCGTCGGCCGTTGAAGCGGTCGTGGTAGTAGGAGGCCATGCCCGCCTGGGCCTTGTCGGCGGGGCTGGCGGCCGAGGCTTCGGTGCCGATGAGGAGCAGGGCTGCGATCAGGGCGCTGGAGACCAGGGTCTTGTTCATAGAGATCAACCGTCGGTTGCGTGCCGGGTGCGGTGCCGATCCCTGAGGCCCAGGTCGGGGCAGAGGGGGTACCGCTGGCCGGTCGTTTACTGATGGCGGGGAGTTTAGGGGGAAACCCTAATGGGGTAAACCCTAACGCAGGTTTTTCTTATGAACACGGATCAGTCGGTAAGGGTTCACTGATGTGCCGATCGGGCGGTCGAAGCGGGTCGGAATCGCCGTGCCGGGGTCGCTCGGGGGCCTGAGCGGTCAGCGAGAAAATTTATACTTGTCGGTGCGGTGGCGCACTTTTATCAATAATCGCCTGAACTGGGGCGCGGGTCTCGAAGGCCCCCTGAATCGACCAAAGTGCGGGTGTCCGCGGGCACTGGGGCAGCGGTTATCGACTCCTACCGTTCGTCGGATGGCGCGAAACCGGACCCGGGTGAGTCGGGCAGGTGGAGGTATCCGTTGCAGAGCGGGGGCGGGGCGCCGAGGTCGTCGCGCAGCCAGTCGGCCGTGGCCAGTCCCTGGGGGATGGGGCTGCCGATGGCGGCGGCGAGTTGGGTGGTGGGCCAGAGACCCGCGGCGGACTCCACCAGGCTGGTGATGACGACCTCGATCCCGGCGCCCTGGAGCCGCCGGGCGAGCGAAAGGGTGCGGTGCAGACCGCCGATGGCCGCGGGCTTGAGGATGATTCGGCGCACCGGCAGCCGGGTCGGGTCGAGGGCGTCGGCGTGCGCCGCGACGGATTCATCCAGGGCCAGGGGGAAGGGGGCGATGGACTGGAGCGCGGCCAGGGTCGGCCAGTCGGGTGCGTGCAGGGGCTCCTCCAGTGATTCCACGGGCAGGTCGGCGAGGGCGCTGATGACCTGCCTGGCCGTGGCCGGGTCCCAGGCGCCGTTGGCGTCCAGACGCAGGCGCAGCCCCGGCGGCAGGGTGGCGGCGAGGTCGCGCAGGCGTTGCAGTTCCAGTGGCGGCGTCGTCATGCCGACCTTGAGTTTGACCACCCGAAAGCCCGCCCGGGCGGCGCGGGCGAGGTCGCCCGGGTGCGTCTCGATGAGCGGCCCCAGGGCGGCATTGACCGGGACCCGGTCGCGCGCCGACGCGGCGAGCCCGCGGCGCAGGCTGGTGCCCGCGAGGCGGCTCGCGAGGTCGCAGAGGGCGCACTCCAGGGCGAAATCAGCGGCCGGGGTGGGGCCGCGGGGGGCGCTGGCTAAGGCTGCGAGGGTCTCGTCCAGGTCCAGCGCCGCGGCGGCCAAGGCGCCGAGCCGGCGTTCGGCCATCTCCGGGCTCTCGGTGCCAGCGGCGGGCAGGGGGGCACAGTCACCATAGCCGCGCATCCCCTGGGCCTCTGCGATCACCAGCCAGCCGCACCGCGCCGAAAAGCCGCCGCGGGCGCTGGCCCAGGGGCGGGTCAGCGCGAGGCGGTAGGGAATCAGTTCGAGTTCCACCCGCCGCGAGGCCGTCATGCGGGCGCGGCGCCGCTCAGGTGCGGGCCCCCAGGGTGAAGCCGCCGATCAGGAGCAGGGTCAGCAGGGCCTGATACAGACCGGTCTGACCGAGCATAGTATTGAGCGCTGCGCCGCGGGCACCGCGATAGAGGCGGGCGATCAGCACCAGGGCCAGGGGCAGGGCGGCGAGACCGAGCCAGGTCGCCCCGGGGAGCCCGGCGCCCAGCACCAGGACCGGCGGCAGGAGCAGCAGCAGGGCATAGAGGATACGGGCCTGTTGGCGCCCCACCACCTGGCAGAGGGTGCGCCGTCCGGCCGCCCGGTCGGTCTCCAGGTCGCGATAGTTGTTGAGCAGCAGCACCGCCGCGGCCGGCAGGCCCAAGGCGAACCCGAGGAGCAGCGCCGGCCAGTTCAGGGTCAGGGTCTGGAGGTAGTAGCTGCCCGTCACCGAGGCGAGGCCGAAGAAGGCGAGCACATAGACCTCGCCGAAGGGGCCATAGGCGATCGGGCGCGGGCCGCTGGTATAGGCGTAACCGCTGACCAGCGAGGCGACCCCGATCGTGAAGATGGGCCAGCCGCCCCGCGCCACCAGGAACAGGCCGAGCAGGAAGGCGAGGCCAAAGGTCAGGTGCGCGGCGGTGCGGACCTGGCGGGCGCTGAACCACCCCTGGGCGGTGGCGCGGGGCGGGCCGACGCGCTCCGGGGTGTCGGTGCCGCGCTCGAAGTCCGCCGCGTCATTGTGCAGGTTGGTGCCGATCTGGATAGCCAGCGCGGCGGCCAGGGTGGTCAGCGCGACCAGCGGCGCCAGACGGCCGGTGTCCGCGACCCCCAGGGCGATGCCGCCCACGACCGGCGTGGCCGCCAGCAGCAGGGTCTTGGGGCGCGCCGCCGCGATCCAGCGACCGAGGGTCGACGGCGAAGCGCTGGTGCGGTGAGTCGGCTCCAGGGCGAGCGGTGCAGTGATGGTGTTCGGGTCTTGCGGCATATTCAGTCAGTGTGCAAAAGCGGCTGTCAAAGGTCATCCGAGGCAACAAAAACGTAAGGCGTGCGTGGGAGCGGCTTGCAGTCGCGCTACGAGGCTGCGGTAACCTGCGACGTTGCGGCAGTTTGCGAGGCCTCGTCGCGGCTGAAGCCGCTCCCACAGCGTCGCTGCGCGACCGTCACGAAGCCTCGACCTCCTGTCTGTCCGCGGCCGGAAGGGTCAAGGTCGCCGCGGAAACTTGCCGAAGTCCGGCGCCCGCCGCTCCAGGAAGGCATCGCGCCCCTCCTGCCCTTCGGCCGTCATATAGAAGAGGGCGGTGGCGTTCCCGGCCAGTTCCTGGATACCCGCGAGCCCGTCGGTGTCGGCGTTGAAGGCGGATTTCAGCATCCGCAGCGCCGTCGGCGACAACTCCAGCATGGTCCGGCACCAATCCAGCGTGACAGACTCCAGTTCGGCCAGCGGGACCACGGTGTTCACCAGGCCCATGCCCAAGGCCTCGGCGGCATCGTATTGGCGGCACAGGAACCAGATCTCCTTGGCCTTCTTGAGGCCCACGGTGCGGGCCATGAGGCCGGCGCCGAAGCCGCCGTCGAAGCTCCCCACCCGCGGCCCGGTCTGGCCGAAGCGGGCATTGTCCGCGGCGATGGTCAGGTCGCAGATCAGGTGCAGCACGTGCCCGCCGCCGATGGCGTAGCCCGCCACCATGGCCACCACCGGTTTGGGCAGGGTGCGGATCTGGCGTTGGAGCTCGAGCACGTTCAGGTGCTCGACCCCGGCGTCGTCACGGTAGCCCTCGTCGCCGCGGATGCGCTGATCGCCGCCGGAGCAGAAGGCCAGGTCACCGGCACCGGTGAGGATGATGACGCCCACCCCGCGGTCCAGGTGGGCGCGGTGGAAGGCGTCGATCAGCTCCTGCACCGTCTGCGGGCGGAAGGCGTTACGGACCTCCGGGCGGTTGATGGTGATCTTGGCCACGCCCGCGCAGTGCTGGTAGAGGATGTCCGCGTAGGTCGCTCCCGGCGGGGTCTCCCAGTCTGCGGTGGGCTGATCGGCGCGCTGCTGCATTCTCGTTGACTCCAGACTTCTGAGCGAAAAACGTCAAATCGGCATGGTGGTTAAGGCGCGCGGTACGGTGTCGCGGGGGTTGGCACTGCGGCAGTGCCCATGACGCATCGGTACCGGCGATGACCCCAACGGGGTCATACATACTAGCCCAGGGCAACGCCCTGGGATCCTGGGATTGAAGCTATCAGCCCTGAAAGGGCGTGACATAGCTATCTCGTTTCTCGGTCGACTCCTGATGTCACGCCCCTTCAGGGCTGGATCCCATTGAATCGCAAACCCAGGGCGCTGCCCTGGGCTGGTATGTCTCGCCCCTTCGGGGCTTGCGTCATTCGCCAAGCGGAAGGCTAACGGTCATGAGGGGTTGGCCGTCATCCCGGAACATGAAAGGTCCTCATGGGAGCGGTCTGCGGCCGCGATGCGGCGCCGGCGGCGAATGCTGATGCCGCGCTTCCACGCGGCCCGTCGCGGCTGAAGCCGCTCCCACAGTATCGCTGTGCGACGTTCACGGTCAGCCGTGCTAACCGATCAGGTGCGCCGCGGCGACGCGCTGCCGAAAGGCCAGATGGACCTCCCGGCTCTGGTCGGCGTCGATCATGACCTCGATGATGAGCCCAGGTCCGCCGGTGAGACCCTCGGCCAAGGCCTCCCGCCAGTCGGCGGACGCGGCGACCCGCCGGTGGCGCAGTCCGCAGGCGCCGGCCAGGGCGTCGAGGGCGACCGGGCGCGGGGTACGCCACAGGCGCTCGAAGTCCGGCAGGCCGTGCTGGGGCAGGTAGTCGAAGATCCGGCCGCCGCCATTATTGAGCACGATGCAGGGTCGGTCGAGCCGGGCGGCGAGCAGCAGACCGGAGAGGTCATGCAGGAACGACAGATCGCCGAGCAGGCCGGTGGTCGGCACCCCCCCGGCGTTGAGTCCGGCCAGGGTGGAGAGCTGACCATCGATGCCGCTGACTCCCCGGTTGCCGAAGACCATGAGCGGCGCCTCCCGGGTGCCGGACCAGGTCTCGAACTGGCGGATCGGCAGCGAGTTGGCGCACAGCAGGCCGTCACCCGTCGGCAGGGCGGCCACCAGGTCGCGCATCAGGTGGGCCTCGCACCAGGGGGCCGTCGCCAGATAGTCCGTGGTCAGGGCGGCGAGCCGCTCCTCGGCCTGGGTCCAGTGCCCGAGCCAGGCCGGGTCCGCGGGTGCGGGCGGGTCCGCGGCCAGGGCATTGCACAGGGCGCTGGGGTCGAGGGCGAGGTGCACAGACCCCTCCCGCGCCAGGTCGTGGGCCGGATCGGACCAGCGCTCGGCCGGGTCCACCAGGATGGTCGGGATGCCGGGCAGCCATTCGAGCACGGTCTTGGACACCGGCGCCCGGCCGTAGCGCAGCACCCAGTCGGGCCTCAAGACCGCCGCGGCGCCGGGGTTGCGGACCATCGACTTGTAACGGGTGATGCGGGGGGACGGCGCAAGCGAAAGGTCGACGCCGGGATCGGCGCCGAAGCGCAGCCCGGACAGGGGGTCGGCCAGGACCGGGACGCCGAGCGCGGCGCCAAGCCGCAAGACGGCCGCGGGGAAGCCGGGCCGCGGTGAATCGGGTCCGCAATAGATCAGGCCGCGGCCCCGCAGCCGTGCCTTGAGCCCCGGCGGCAGGGTGAGGGTCACCGTCGCGTCGTCCCCGGCCCCGTCGTCGGCCGACCGCGGGTCGGGGCCCGGCAGGGTGCAGTCGGTCCGCGGTACCAGGGGCTCTCGCAGTGGCAGGTTGATGTGTACCGGCCCCGGTCGACGGCCCTGGCTCACCGCGGCGGCGCGCCGCCCCAGCGCGTGCAGGGCGCGGCGGGCGGCGGCGGTGTCCACCGGCGCCCCGGGGTCATGGAACTCACGCACCTGGGCGCCGAAGAGCCGGGTCTGGTCGGTGGTCTGGTTGGCGCCCCAACCGCGCAGCTCCGGGGGGCGGTCGGCGGAGAGCAGGACGAGCGGCACCCCGGCCTCGCTGGCCTCCATCACCGCCGGGTACCAGTGGGCCGGGGCGCTGCCGGAGGTGGCCAGCAGCGCCACCGGCCGGGCGCCGGCGCGCGCCAGGCCCAGGGCATAGAAGGCGGCGCTGCGCTCGTCCAGGATCGGGGTCAGGGTGAGGGCCGGGCGCTGCTGGGCGGCCAGAATCACTGGGGTGGAGCGCGACCCGGGCGACAGGACCAGGTGGCGCACCCCGCCGGCCAGCAGTCCGTCGAGCAGCGCCAGGCACCAGCGCACGCCGACCCAGGCCGGGTCGCCGTCCGCGGCCAGCGGGGGGCTGGCCGCGCTCATGCGAACTGCAAGGCGGTGGCGACGGCGGCGAGCTTGTGTCCGGTTTCGCGCCACTCGGCCAGCGGGTCGGAGCCGCGCACGATGCCCGCGCCGGCGTAGAGCCGGGCCTCATCGCCGCTCACCTCGGCATAGCGCAGCAGCACCCAGAGGTCGGCGTTCAGCCGGCCGCTCGGGTCCGGCTCCAGGATCCCCGCGGCGCCGGTGTACCAGCCCCGCTCCAGGGGCTCGACCCGGTCCAGCCAGTCGCGGGCTGCGGCCTGGGGCTTGCCGTTGGTGGCCGGGGTCGGGTGCAGGCGGGCGGCGAGGGTGAACAGGTCGGTATCCTCGCGCAGCCGGCCGCTCAGGGGGCTCCACAGGTGCTGGGCATTGTGCAGTTGCATGACGCCCGGTGCCGCGGGGACGCTGACCTCGTCACAGCAGTCGTCCAACACGGCGCGCACCGCCTCCACCACCATGGCGTGCTCGCGCCGCTCCTTGTCCGAGGCGCGCAGGGCCGCGGTCAGGGCGGCATCCGCGGCGGCGCTCGCGGAGCGGGCGGCGGTGCCGGCGATGGCGTCCACCTCCACCTGCCGGCCGACAACGCGCACCAGGCGCTCCGGGGTGGCGGCCACGAAGCGGGTGCCGTGCCGGCGGATGCTGATGACCTGGCAGGCCGGAAACAGATAGGCCAGGGCGGCGAGGAGACGCCGCGGGTCGAATGACCGGCGTCCCTTGAGCCCGAGCCGGCGGCACAGGACCACCTTCTCCAAGGCACCACGGCGGATCTCCGCCAGCGCCTCCTGCACCAGCGCCTGCCAGTCGGTGAGTCCGGGCAGGCTGCCCAGCGCGGTCAGCGGGCTCGGGGTCAGCGGCTCGGGCAGCGGGGCGGCGAGTGCCGTCACCAACTGCGCCAGCCAGCCCCGCCAGCGTTCCTTTAAGATACCCGGGGCGACCGGCAGGGGCGTCGTCAACACCAGCGCCGACTGACCGGCGCGCGTGCACAGACCAAGTTCCGGCAGCCAGAGCAGGGCGTTGGGGAGTTCGGCCCCGGCCTGGGGCAGGCGCGCGGACCGGGCCGGGGACGGCGAGGCCGCGAAGCCCAACAGCGCGAAGCCGGCGAAACCGGTCTCGTCCGGGTCGTACTGGTGCCAGTGCCGACTCAGGGCCTGGGCCCGCTCGCGCAGCGTCTCCAGCCGCCCGGGTCCCTGGGCGGTCCACTGGGCCGCCACGCCGCAGCCCGCGCGCAGTTCACCCTGTTGGCCGTGGGTGAAGCTGAAGCCCGGGTGCCCCAGTTCCGGCGCCAGGGTGAGGGTCCGGGGCAGTTCGAGAATCAGGGAGGCGAAGCCGCCGGCCGTGGCGGTCGGCAGCAGGCCGATGGTCTCGTCGAGCCGGGCCTGCAATTGATCCAAGAGGGCAAGGGGTGCGAGCATCTGATGACCTGACTGGCGGAAGCCTGACACCGGCCGCGGGCCGCCGCGCCCGCGGTACCGCGGCCGGGGTAGCCGGCGCAGATCCTTGGGACACTGATCGGCGGCAGCGCGCCCGGTGTAACGGGTCGCAGTCTAACGCAACGTCAACCCCGGAAGACACCCGCAGCGCTGCCGAGGGTGCGATCAGAACTGATGTGGCGACCGAGATCCCGGGTACGCTGTCGTGGTGGG